>CAYMOG010000005.1:0-72132 GCA_964392065.1 uncultured Oscillospiraceae bacterium | reverse complement strand
AATTATTAATACACTTCGTTCATGCTCGTAACATTAATGCTAGCGTCTCCACATGACTTGTCCATGGGAACATGTCGAAAGCTTCCCAAGCTTCAAGACGATAACCACCTGCGAGAATTTTCTTGAGATCTCTCGCTAAGCTGGCTGGGTCGCAGGAAACATAGGCCCAGGTAGGAGCCCCTATGGACAACAGTGTGTCTATTAAATCCGCACTTAAACCTTGTCTTGGAGGATCCGTAATAATGAGGTCAGGTTTCTTACTAGAGCGTAGTTCAGCGTTTACGGTCTTACTTGCATCTCCTAATACATAGGTGAATTTATCGGAAAGATTCTGCATTGTAGCTTGTTTAAGCCCGAATTCTTCTGCCGTTTGGTGAAGTTCAAATACTTTGACGTGACTTCCTTCCGTAGCAAATGGCAAGCCTAGCGTACCTGTTCCGCCGTAGATATCCCATACGTTTTGAGGAGCGGATTCTTTCGAATATTTCACTAGGGAGACTAATGTGTTTTGTAACTGTTCTGTTTGTTTAGGATTAATTTGGAAAAAGGAAGAGTATTCCACCTGATAGGGGATACTATTCAGATATTCTATATGATAATTTTTCCCTGCTAATATACGAGAATTTTGGAAGTCTTTTCCATAACGTACAATGAGAGAAACTTGGGGTGTTAGTTCTTTGGCCCATGTTTGCCAAAGCGTAAAGTCTATGGTTTTACCAGTAAAATAGAGCACAATCAGTATGTCACCACTAGTTTCGGAATCCCTAACTTGTAACATCTGCGGTGTATCAGAGGGCATAACATTATGTTTCACGATGAAATCTCTGAAGGCTATGCGGATTTTCTCCGCTACAGGGGAGACCAGTAAACAACCGAGCGTTTCCTGATCGACTAGGGTTAGGCTTCTGAATTGATGAAATCCTGTCTTAGGCGGTTGGCCTTCTTGTGCTAATACCTGATAGCGGCTGTTGTTACGATAGTGCCAGAGTTTAGGTGAGGGTCTAGCAATACTGTTCTTAGCGCATGTCTCAATGTGTTGAACATCTATTTTTGCTATGCGTTCTAGACAATCGGCAACGTGTTTATGTTTCCACCGTAAACTTGCTTGATAATCCATATGCTGCAGTTGACATGCTCCACATCTGGGAAACCAGGGGCAAGGAGGTGTTTGTCTGTCAGCTGATACGTCCAAATATTTTTCAACTTGTGCTTCATGTTTGCTGATTTTCTTGGCCAAGATTCGTTCACCAGGAAGTGTGTTCTCTATGAAATACACGTGCCCGGTACTTGTACTTCCTATTCCTAGACCTTCTTGACTAATATCTCGAATTTTTATTTCCATGGTTTCTTCCTAACTCTATCGTGTGATTAGTGTAACACAGGATATTTCCGGAGGAAATCAAACGTTATTTGAGTCAGGAATATGGCATAATTTAAAGAGTATTTTCTAAACCCAAGGAGGTAGAGTATGAATAATAGAACCATCCAGGTTACTGGCGAAGATAGTATTACGGTCACACCCGACCATGTTCGGGTGCGTATGAATTTATGGGTTACAGATGAAGATTATGAGAAAACGCAAGTTATTGGAACAGAACAGTTGCAGCGTTTACAAGAAGAATTTACCCAATTAGATTTCTCGCAGGATGCGTTGAAGACATCCTCTTATTCTCTTAGCGAATATTATGAGTATGTGCAAAATGATGAAGGGGAGAGTAAGCGTGTATTTCGTGGATATCAGCTGAATAGCAGATTATTCATAGAATTTCCTTTTGAGAATAAGCGGCTACACCAGGTGTTAAATACTATTGGGAAGAATCTCGCTAAGCCTGAGTTAAGCTTAGAATTTTTCAAAAAAGATGAGGAGCAGGCGAAAGAAGAACTATTAATTAGAATTACAGAAAATGCCAAGCGCAAGGCTCAGAGACTAAGTGCAGCAAGTGGTGTGAATTTAGGAGAGTTATTGACAATCAATTATTCCTGGGTACAAGTTCGTCATGCCGTACAGATGGATTATTCTAGAAGTTCCAATAGGATTATGGCAGAAGCAAGGGATTTTAGCTTTACGCCTGAAGATATTGAGATTTCAGATAGTGCTACATTTATCTGGGCAATTGAATAGGAAGGAAAACTTATGGAAATTATTCCGATTACACCGAGAAGCTATTGTCGGGGTGTTGTTTTGGCAATACAGAAAGCCATTCAGACGAAACGCGACCACCAAGACCAAGAGGTATATCTTCTGGGTAAAATTGTCCATAATCAATTAGTGGTGGACGCGCTTGAGAGAAAAGGTGTGAAAACTATAGATATTCCTGGGAAGAGTAGAGAGGAATTACTCGATACGATTACAGAAGGTATCGTTGTTTTCAGTGCCCATGGTGTCTCCGATCAAGTGAAGCAAAAAGCTCAGGCCAAAGGTCTAGAAATCGTTGATGCGACTTGCCCAGAAGTTCTATTCACGGATAAGTTGGTCCTCGATAATATTAATTCTGGTAAAAAGGTTTTATACATAGGGAAAAAGGGTCATCCTGAAGCAACAGGCATTTGCCAGGATAGAGAGGGCGTGTACTTAATTGAATCGATCGAAGAAATTCCTGAAGGTCTAGAAGGTGAAGAGATTTTCGTGACAAACCAGACGACTTTGTCCATTCATGCACTTGCCCATATTTTCGATGCGATTGTACAGAAGTATCCTCAAGCCGTTATTATGAATGAAATATGTTCCGCCACGAGAAGAAGACAAGAAGCTATTACGAAACATCTAGATATCGACATACTCTTAGTTATTGGGGATCCTAGTTCGAATAATACGGCTATGTTGGCGCAGATAGGAGAAGAATCTGGGATATCCACAGTAAAAAGAGTAAATGCACTACAGGAAGTGGATTTAGCATGGTTTAGAGACGATTCAAGAGTAGGCGTCACCGCAGGTGCATCGACTCCACCTTACTTAATTAGGCAATTAGAAGAATATTTGGCAGAGGTTGACTTGAACAATCCTGCCCCTTATCCAGAAATTGATTTGGATAAATTATTAGAAATTAAAGGATAAATATATGTTACATAGAGAGAAAACAAGACCCGTTCAAGTGGGTGATTTGCAAATTGGTGGACAAAATAAAGTAGTAATCCAATCGATGACCAATACGAAAACGAAGGATGTGGAGGCTACTGTTCAACAAATTAAAGCACTGCAGACTGCAGGATGTGAAATTGTCCGTTTAGCAGTTTTAGACGAAGAGGATGCCAGAGCAATTGAACAAATTAAGAAAGAAGTACATTGTCCTCTTGTAGCAGATATTCATTTTAATTACCGCTTAGCCTTGCTTGCGGCGGAAGCAGGTGTAGATAAACTCCGTATAAATCCTGGGAATATTGGATCTATAGATCGAGTCAAGACTGTGATCAGAGCATGTAAAGACCATCATTTACCTATTCGTATTGGAGTTAACAGTGGCTCATTACCACAAGATATCTTAGCGAGATACGGTGGTCCTACTCCAGAAGCTATGGTAGAGAGCGCCAGGGCTCAAGTCGAGACTATGGAAAGTGAAGGGTTTGAAGATTTGGTTTTATCCTTTAAGTCTTCAGAAGTACCCTTGACTATTGAAGCGTATCGTCTCGCAGCTAAGATTTTTCCATACCCCTTGCATTTAGGGGTAACCGAAGCAGGAACGTTACTATATTCTTCGGTTAAGTCATCGGCTGCACTAGGTCTATTACTCTATGAAGGGATTGGCGATACGATAAGAGTATCTATATCTTCTGATCCTGTCGATGAGATTCAAGTCGCTAAAACTCTGCTTAAATCTTTTCATTTGATGGATGATGTTGCAGATCTCATTTCTTGTCCGACGTGTGGAAGACTTCAGTATGATATGTTACCCGTAACAAGAGAAATCGAAGCCTTCTTAGCAGATAAGAAGACAAATATTACCGTCGCGGTTATGGGCTGCGCAGTAAATGGACCCCAGGAGGCTTCGAGAGCCGATGTAGGAGTTGCAGGCGGCAAAGACTCCGCTCTGTTGTTTAGAAAAGGAGAAATCATTCGGAAAATCCCTCAAGATGATATTGTCACTGTTCTTAAAGAAGAAATCCTTGCTTATATGGAAGGCGAACAGCATGGAGAATGAGAGGCATTTAGATCGGGACATAAATAGAGAGAAAAAATCTCCCCTACGTTTTCTGTTTCCCTATCTTAAACCTTATCGGAAACACTTAATATTCGGACCTCTTGCTAAGATGGTGGAAGCGATTCTTGAGCTCTTCATGCCATTATTTATGGCTTATGTTATAGATCAGGCCATGTTTCGGCAAGGTGATATGGGCTTCTTTATCCGAGCGGGAATCATACTTCTGCTTATTGTGCTCGTAAGTGTTTTATTTTCTTTTACCTGCCAATATTTGGCAGCTACGGCTTCTCAAGGGGTTGGTACTCTAGTGAGGCAAGCCTTGTTCCAAAAGATTCAGAACTTATCCTACCGTCAGTTAGACCACTTAGGTACAAACACGCTTACCAATAGATTAGGACCTGATGTGGTACATATACAATATGCCGTGGCAATGTTTATTCGTTTATTCTTTAGAGCTCCGTTTCTAGCTCTGGGTGGTAGTATTATGGCCTTTACTATTTCACCTCGAATAGCTTTTTTATTAGTTTTATCAATTATTCTAGCAGCACTAATCCTCATGGTTATTGTGAAGAAATCTGTTCCGGAAATTCGATTAGCCCAAACGGGTACCGATAAGCTTGGGCGATTAATTTCAGACCATTTTTCTGGTGTTAGAATCATTCGTGCATTTAATCGTTCAGAACATGAGAGAAAATATTTCCAAGGAAGTAATACAAAAGTTAACCAGCATCTAGAAAGAGCCGCAAGAATCTCGGCGTTTATGAATCCAGGTACGGTCGTTGTCGTGAATTTGGCCATCATTATTGCTCTATATTGGGGGCAGCAATTAGTAGGAAGTGGTGTTGTATTGCCAGGAGAGATGATTGCTCTAATTAGTTATTTCACACAAGTGCTTCTTGCGATGACGGTAACAGCCAACTTAGTTTTGGCCGTGCCAAGAACACTTAGTGCTATGGAACGATTAGAAGAGGTTTTGTCACAAGAAGAAGACTTAGAACTTCTAGATAAACCGATTTATTCAGAAAATAAGGCATGTATCCTTGAGCTAAAAAATCTGAGCTATGCCTATGATACTGAAGCAAGACCCGTTCTCAATAAAATTGATTTAGAAATTTATCCTGGGAGTTTTATAGGAATTATTGGTTCAACGGGTTCGGGCAAAAGCAGCCTCGCACGCATTATGCAACGACTCTATGATCCTCAAGAAGGTATTGTTTTTCTACAAGGTAGAGATATTAGATCTTATTCGCGGCAAGTTATCTCTAAAACTATAGGCTATGTACCCCAGAAAATAGAGCTATTACAAGGAACGATACGATCGAACTTAACACTCGGATTAGAAGAGAAGGTGTCAGACGAAAAACTCTGGCAGGCATTAGAAATCGCCCAAGGACAAGAGTTCGTAATGCAACTCGAAGATGGATTAGACCATAAAGTTGAACGGTCTGGACGTAATTTTAGTGGTGGCCAAAGACAACGCCTTACCATTGCCCGTGCTATTTTACGTTCTCCAGAAATCCTTATCATGGATGATAGTATGTCCGCTCTGGACTATAAAACAGAACGTCAATTAATGGAGAACCTACAAAAATACTACAGAAATAAAACACTAATATTTATTTCTCAACGTATCCATACACTTCAACAGGCGAAAAGAATTTTAGTTTTAGAAGAAGGGTGTTTGGTAGGAGAAGGAACGCATGAAGAGCTCCTAGCAAATAATCCTATCTATCAAGAAATACAAGCCTCTCAGCTTACAAGAGAGGAGGAAAGGGATGGGTAATTGGCAAACGTTTAAACGTATTTTGTACTATTCAAAAGCAGATAGAAGAACTATTTTGCTGGTAATAGTTATGAGTATTCTGGCTGCATTATTACAGATTCTTTCTCCATACATTCTAGGGCAAATCTTGAATACAATGTTACCTGGAAATAGTATGAATACAAATATTCTAATTGTAATACTGTTAATCGTGTATGTTCTCATCTTTGTTTTTTCTCTTCTCCAAGGAATAGGTGTAGGGAAAATTAGCAATCGAACAAGTACAAGGATTAGAGAAGACGCCTTCTTCCATATGAGTCGATTGCCTATGTCATTTTTCGATACAAATTCAAGGGGGGAGATGATAAATCTTCTAACGAACGATGTGGAGAAAATAAATCAAGCAGTACAACAGATATTCACACAAATATTTAGTGGCAGTATCATTTTACTAGGCTCCATTATAGCAATGTTTATGATTCAGCCGATGATAGCTCTGGTTGTCTTACTCCTGACGCCCTTTACCTTTATCATTACGAGTGTCATTGCGCGTAAATCCCATCAATATTTTATGGACCAGTCTAGAAAAACGGCTAAGCTCCAGGGACACGCAGAAGAAATGATCGAAGGCCAAAAATTACTTCGTGTTTTCGGTGGGGAACCGGGTGCACAAGAGACCTATGATCAATTAAATCAAGAGTTATATGTAATAGGTAAGAAGGCCCAGTTTGCGTCCTCTCTAACGAATCCCGGCACACGTTTCGTAAACAATGTAACGTATGTATTAGTTGGTGTCATTAGCTCAGCATTGGCTTCCCTCGGTAGATTAAGCATTGGAGATATTTCTGCATTTTTAAATTATGCACTTCAATATGCTAAACCTATTAATGAACTAACTGCCGTTATGACACAAGTTCAAGAAGGATTAGCGTCTGCAGAGAGGATTTTCACTTTATTAGATGAAGAAACTGAGCCAGAAGAAGAGCATAAGCAAGAACTCAAGTTAGAAGCGGGAAGTTTCCAATTTGAGGCCGTAGAGTTTTCTTACGTACCCGATAAGCCTCTTATTGAGAATTTTTCAATGGAGATATTACCTAGGCAAACGGTTGCCATTGTAGGACCTACGGGTGCAGGTAAAACTACAATTGTAAATTTGCTTATGCGGTTTTACGAATTAGATTCTGGAGCAATTTACATAGATGGACAAGATATTGCTCAAGTATCACGAGAAAATCTTAGATCGCATTTCGGTATGGTTTTACAAGAGACGTGGCTCTTCGGAGGAAGTATTGCGGATAATATTGCCTACGGGAAGGAAGGCGCTACAAGAGAAGAAATTCTAGATGCGGCCAAACAAGCCCATGCCCATAACTTCATCATGCAGATGCCCCAGGGCTATGATACGAAACTTGAAGATTCTGGAGATAGTCTATCTTCTGGTCAGAAGCAGCTCCTTACGATAGCACGCGTAATGTTAAGTAAACCCTCGTTACTTATTCTAGATGAGGCAACGTCCAATATCGATACGAGGACAGAAGTCTTAGTACAAGAGAGTTTCTTGCGCTTAATGGAGGGAAGAACTGCATTTATAATTGCCCACCGTTTATCAACGATAAGAGAAGCCGACGTCATTCTTGTTATGCATAAGGGGCAGATTATTGAAACTGGAAATCATCAGGAACTCATGGCCAAGAAAGGTTTCTACTATAGTTTATATCACAGCTAAAAAGCCACCTTTGGAGGTGGCTTTGGCTACTAATTATTTCGGAAGTTTGAAGCTATCTCTTAAACTTACAGAACGATTGAAAACCAGTTTATCTTGGTTCTCTTCACGATTATCCCGGCAGAAGAAGCCTTTGCGCATAAATTGATAGTTTTCTTCAGGTTTAGCTGAAGCTAGAGACTTCTCAACTTTAGCTCCGGATAGAATTTCTAGAGAGTCTGGATTTACAACATTATGATAATCTTCTTCTTGGTCAGGTTCTTCAGCTGTGAAGAGACGGTCATATAACCTTACTTCTGCATCCAATGCGGTACTCTGGTCTAACCAGTGGATTGTGCCTCGAACTTTGCGACCATCGGGAGCACTACCACCCTTGGTTTCAGGATCATAACTTGCGTAGACTTTGGTTATATTGCCATTCTCATCTTTGTCAAATCCTGTACAAGTAACAAGATAAGCAGAGTTTAGGCGAACTTCGTTTCCAGGATAGAGTCGCTTATACTTACTTACAGGTTCTTCCATGAAGTCGTCTTCATCAATCCACAGATGTTTCGAAAAAGTAATGAGACGATTTCCCATGTCCGGATTACCAGGATGATTGGGAACTTCTAACTCTTCCACTTGGCCTTCTGGATAATTTTCTATTTCCAGAGCAATAGGTCTTAATACAGCCATGGCGCGTTTGGCCGTGTTGTTTAATTCATCTCTTAAGCAGAATTCTAAGAACGCATAATCTACAACATTAGGAACCTTGGACACTCCTAATTTCTCAATGAAAGTACGTAGAGAAGAAGGCGTAAATCCTCTGCGGCGTAATCCCGTAATCGTTGGCATTCTAGGGTCATCCCATCCATCGACTATACCTTCTTCTACTAGAGCACGGAGTTTACGCTTACTCATCATCGTGTAATTCATGCCAAGTCTTGCGAATTCAATTTGTCTAGGTTTAGAAGGTACAGAGACATGGTCTCTTACCCAATTGTATAGAGGTCTATGGTCTTCAAACTCTATGCTACATAGGGAATGGGTGATATGCTCCATGGCATCTTCAATAGGATGGGCGAAATCATACATAGGGTATATTTTCCATGTGTCTCCCGTTTGATGATGACTTGCATGACTTATGCGATAGAGGACAGGATCTCTCATATTCATATTGCCTGAGGCCATATCAATTTTGGCGCGTAATACCATAGCACCATCTGGAAATTCTCCCGCTTTCATCTGGCGGAAACGTTCAAGATTTGCCTCTATAGGTCGATCACGATATGGACTATTGGTTCCAGGGCTTGTTAGCGTACCACGGGTTTCACGAATTTCCTCTGCTGATTGTTCATCCACATAAGCTAAGCCTTGTTCAATAAGTTCTTCAGCGAAGCCATACATGGCATCGAAATAATCTGAAGCATGGAAGAAGCGATTCTCCCAATCGAATCCTAACCAGTGAATATCTCTTTGGATTTGACGAACATACTCATCATCTTCTTTGACAGGATTGGTATCATCCATACGTAGATTGCATTTTCCATTGAAGCGTTCAGCAATACCGAAGTTTATGATAATGGCTTTTGCATGCCCTATGTGGAGATAACCGTTGGGTTCGGGTGGGAACCTCGTATGGACAACCATTCCTTCATATTCACCACCGGGTCTTAGATCCTCAATAATGAAATCTTCTATGAAGTGGGTACCTTCATTCTGGATTTCATCTAAACGTTCTTGATCTAATCTATTATTTTGCATTATGCTTCCTCCTGTCGTGCCTTAATTATAATTTCTAAGCTATGTTCTAAATTGGCCAAAGCCCGCTCTCTACCTAATAATAATAAAACATCCGATGCACCGCCAGGTGTCACCAATTGACCACCCGCTCCAATACGAAGTGGCCACATGACCGTTCCATTTTTCAACTCTTTCTCTTCAGCGTATGCAATCATGCTCTGGTGTAAAGATTCTTTATCCCATTCTAAATTTTTGAAAATCGTCAGGAAATCTTGAATAATGGTAGCACTACTCTCGAGAGATGATTTTGATTTTTTATGCACAAACATAGAGGCATCGACAACAAAAACACCATAGAGAAAAGCCAATTGGGTAGGGATATCTGTTAAGCGAGAAGTGCGATTTTTAATGAGTTCCACAATATGATTGCGTTTTTCGTCTTCTAAATCGGGCAAGACTTCATCAATATAAGGTCTTGCAACTTCTAGAAACTCTTCGTCAGACATCTTGTGTAAATACTGCTCGTTAAACCAGATTAATTTATTCTCATCAAATACAGCGGGTGATTTCGATATGCCTTCGATGTTAAAATGTTCAATTAAATCCTTTAACGTAAAGAGTTCTCTTGTGCTCTTAGGTGCCCAGCCGAGTAAGCCTAGATAATTGATAATAGCTTCAGGTAAGTAGCCTTGTTCTAAGAGTTCTTCAAAAGAAGTTGCGCCATGGCGTTTCGACAGTTTCTGACCATCAGCTCCAAGAATTAAGGGGAGATGAACGAAAACAGGAACTTCGTAGCCGAAGGCTTTATAGAGCAAAATATATTTGGGGGTAGAGGAGAGATATTCACTTCCGCGTACCACATGAGAAATTTCCATGGCATGGTCATCTACCACATTGGCGAAATTGTAGGTAGGGAAGCCATCGGACTTCAAGAGTACTTGATCTTCTAGAGTTTTGTTTTCGACTTCGATGGTGCCGAACACAGCATCATCATAGGATGTATTCCCTTCTCTAGGCATTTTCTGTCTAATAACATGGGCTTCTCCGGCATCGACTCTAGCTTTCGCCTCAGATGGATCCAGAGCACGACAGTATCCATCGTAACCGATGAAATCTTCTTGCTTATCTCTTTGCTCTTGGTGAAGCTTCTCTAAACGTTCTGGTGAGCAGAAACAATAGTAGGCCTCTCCTTTTTCAACAAGCTCAGTTGCAAAGCCTCTATAGGAAGAAAGACGTTCTGACTGAACATAGGGCCCATATTGGCCACCTATATCTGGACCTTCATCATGTTGTAAACCGGCTATAGCCATAGTCTTATATATTTTATCTAATGAACCTTCAACGAGTCGTCCCTGATCGGTATCCTCAATCCGTAAAACGAAGTCGCCGTTCTTGGCTTTGGCCACCAAATACTCAAACAAGGCGGTACGTAGGTTTCCAATATGCATAAATCCAGTAGGTGAGGGGGCAAAACGGGTACGAATGTGATGTAAAGACATGCAGAAATCTCCTTAAACATTTAAAATAATTATTTGTAATTATATTCTATTTATTCTAACATACTAGCAACGTTTCACGATGAAGAATGGAGAAAATCATGTTCGGTTATATAAGACCCTATAAGCCTGAGTTGAAGTTAAGAGAGTTTTCTCGTTACCGTTCTATTTATTGTGGATTGTGTAAAACAATCAGTCGAAATTACGGTCAGCTTCCCCGCTTCGCCACAACATACGATATGACTTTCTTGGCCCTATTCTTACTGGCGTTAGAAGGGGAAGAATATGGACAAGCTTTGGACTCTTGTATGTTTCATCCCGGCCAGAAATTACCGGTTGCAAACCCTTCTCATGTTTTAGAGTTTACGGCAGCTGCAGCGGTGCTTCTAGCTTATTATAAGTTCGAAGATAACATCCAAGATAAGGATAAAGTAGTCCTGAGCCAAACAATGCGCGCTGCCTATCGTAAGGCCAAGGCCAAAGCAACAGAAAAATACCCTGATCTCGAAGCGGCCATTCAAGAAAACTTAGTTAAGCAGAAGCAATTAGAAAAAATGTCTCCAGACCAAGTGACAATAGAGAGGGCGACTGAGCCTTTTGCTATGCTGATGGAAGCCATTATGGCCCTAGCACCTGTGAAACCCGAAGTCGAAGCCAATACGAGGCAGGCAATGATTCTATTAGCAGGATTTATGGGACGCTGGATCTATACCATGGATGCTGTCGAGGATAGAGAAGATGATAAAGCAAAGGGGCAGTGGAATCCATTGGCCCAAGCTAATCATGAGACACTTGAACTTATACAAGAGAAATTATTGTATTATGAAGAACAAATTGATTTAATTGGACAACTGTTGCCGTTTTATCGTGATGCGATTATACTAGGGAATATCATTCAAATGGGTCTACCAAGTACCCGTGAAGATATTTTTGCCGGTAAAAAATTAATGAGAGTGTAGGAAATAAGGATGGCGAGAACAAGTAACCCATATGAAGTCTTGGGCGTGAAACCTGGAGCCAGTCAAGATGAGATCAAATCGCAATATCGTAAGTTGGTGAAACAATACCACCCTGATCGTTATAAGGGGCATCCTCTCGAAGAATTGGCAAAAGAGAAAATGCAAGAGATTAACGAAGCCTATGCCCGTTTGACGTCTACAAACCAGAATCAACAATATTATGGTCAAACAGGTCCTACGGGACAGCAACAACAGCAACAAAATCCATATGGTTATGGACCATTCGGTCAGAACCCATATAATCGGGGAGCCTATCAGAATAGGCAAAACCCCTATCAACAAGGTCCTTTTGGTGGAACATCGGATGCGGACTGTTGTAATACTATATCTCTATTATGCTGTGCAAATACATGTTTAAGTTGTTGCGTGCCAGAGTGTTAAGTGTATGGCTGAGGAAGAAAACCGGCGTAGTTATAGAACTAGGCGGATCACAAGACTTGCCTTACTGACAGCATTTGCCATTGTCAACTTACAATTGATTTACCTATTGCCTAATCTCTATTTATTGGCCTATCTCTTTGCCTCATTACCTGTGGCCATTGCTTATCATAAGGGGAATCTCAAAGAAGCGTTATTAGTCTATTTACTTACAAGCCTAATTGCCTTATTTACAGTTGGTTTCAAATATAGTATTCCTTTTCTTTTGTTTTTTGGAGTATATCCTATCGTCAAGGTCTTCGTAGAAACATTACTTTCTAATAGGCCAAACGTAAGTCATAAATTCTTGAGCATTTTGCTCAAATCTTTATATTTTCTCTTAATGATTCTAGCCATGGTATCGATTATGGAACGGATATTCCAATTGCGTACTTGGAGTTGGCCAGCTACTATAGTTTTATTTATTAGCCTTCATATCTATGATAAATGCTTAGAGTTGGTATTGCCTAGGTTCCAAAACCTCTAGAACTTCCCCCAACGTTGGTCTTGGTTATGGCTTCTAATGATAAGGAAGCGTACCAAGTTTATGAGAAGTTTCATTAGTAAAATTGAGATAAATAGTACAAATAAAATTTGAATGAGCTTAATAATCTCAGGATAAGCTCTTAATTGTTCCATTACCCAGCTTAAGACATTATTTTCGGAATAAATATCTTCTGCAGATCCGACATTGGCCACATAGCGCGTGCCGTCAGGCATGGTAAAGGTCATTTGCCCCAAAACTTGATTTTGTTGAATTGGAAGAGGCAAATCGGTAGAAACAGATAGCTGCATTTGAGGTCTGAATTCTGTAAGACTTCTGGGGCGTAAATATTGTACCCGATCCAAGTAGATGAGGTTAACTTCTACTCCATCTTTTTGTACAATCGTCCGGACATGTCCTCCACGTGTAACCAAATCGGCTAGCTCAAATTGCTCTCCTATTTCGCTTACCAAACGATAAGCTTCTCGAATAATCTGAGTGATCAGATTAGGTGTTCTTAAGTCACTTGCTTTTTGCGAAGACTGTAAGATGAGAACATTATAATTTCCATTAGGGATGGTAGCTAAGTAAAACGCAGTATAACTATTGGATTCCATAGCAAAACTCGCTCCATTAATTGTATCGAAACTTAATGTCCAGATATCACGTAATCGATTCTCGAGAAGGTAACCTCCAGAAGAACTATTATCGCTTAAAATAATTTCGCCTTTGGACCGGAAAACACTAGAGAGTTTATCGGATGATAAGGCATGAATGATTAAACGGCTCGCATCAACCAAGGTAGTTTCGCCCGCAACTCCCTTGCTACCAGAAGTACGGAATAGTGTTGCATCCATTCCAATACTACGTGCTCTCTCGTTAAAAAGATTTACTAGACTGCGATTGTCTTGGGTAAGTGCTTCCGATAGAACATGGAAGACAGCATTAGAGTCGTAGAAAAATAAACTATACACTAAAAAATCCAAAGAATAGCGGGACCCTGCTTGTAAATTAACTTGGAAAATATTTTCCGCTTGGGAAACATTAGCATTTTCGTTACTTACAGTTATAGGTACATTTTCGTCTAATCTTTCGTAGGCGAGTAGTGCTAGGAGAATATTAGATGTTATGCTTGCTTTAATAGTCTGTCTAGCATTTTTATCATAGAGGACACTGTTCTTCTGTAAATCAATGACATAATAATTCTCTTGAGTAGTGCTAGTACTTAAGTGCCAAGGATTAGAAGTTTCATCCGTATTTACTCTATTGTCCGTTGCATATAGTGAAGTGGTTAGAAATAACATGGATAATGCCATTGTCATTGTGAAAATAAATAAAATAATCGAGGCAGCAAGAGAAGGGCTTAAATATTTTTTGTACTTCATCAATTCTACCTCCTGAGAATTTTTCTTACTATAATTCTATCTTAAAAATATAACACAGAGGAAAACTTTTCATTCCTCTTTTCTTTCAGGTATAATTCTTAGAGATAAGTACCATAATTGTAGGTCAAGAGGAGCGAAAATTCGAATGGAAGCTATACCAAGTAAACAGAAACATAAGAGAGCCAAGGTTTTATATCGATCCTTCATCATATTATTGCTTAGTACATTATTTATAACGTCTTGTAGTCAGGGGGGCACGGTACCACTTGTTCATCAATTAGGCACATATGGTGCTGATTTTGCCACTGAAATTGCTAGAGAGTTTCCATCAAGAATTGCTGGGAGCAGTAATGAGCGTGCTGTAGCAGAGAAGATTGTAGAAGAATTTGAACGCTTAGGATTCGAACCGGAAATTCAAGAGTTTACACTGGCGAATGGGAATACGTCTCAAAACGTTGTGGTTAGAATTCCTGGATCAGGTTTCGTAGCAGATGAAGATAGTATTGATCAGTTCGATTATGAAGTCTATAACCGGAGAGCTCAAGCAGCCGATGGAGTATTTCGTCGTCATGTCGTTATAGGAGCTAGATATGATACGACTTCTGAGCCTCCAACAGGCCATGATGGAATTTCGGATAACGCATCGGGAGTAGGAGCACTTATGCTAACCGCCCAGACGCTTAAACGTTATGCTGTAGGTTATGACGTTAGCTTGGTGGCGCTCGGAGCTGGCTTTTCGAACATTGCTGGTGCAACCCACTATGTAGAGAGTTTAAAAGATGAAGAGCTCGCTCAAACGGACGTATTTTATGAATATCGTAGTTTATATGGCGGCGGAAAACTCTATGGACATGCAGGATGGAGTTCCCTATATCCCAATGCACAGTATAAAATGCGTCAACCACTCTATGAAATTGCAGACATTGCAATTAACTATTCCTTATTCGGTAGAACAGGACATGTTTTTTATACCAATCAATCCACATACTCTGTATCTAATCCTGTTGCAGAAGAACCTGTTCCAGAAGGATTTACTGCTCCAAATGCAACCGCAGCTTTCCGCGAGTTTTCCCATACACCATCCGATTATCGGGCATTTGACCGTGTAGGCATACCCATTGTCTTCTTCGAATCTTATGATTATTCAGCCAGTAGTTTCGATGCATTAGAAGAGAATAATAATCCGAATTTCCAAGAAACCGAAAATATTGTGCGGGGAACCTCTTTTGATAATATAGCGAAATTAAGAGAAGAGAATTTAGAAGACTACCTTGCCCAAAGAATCAATAATACCGTATATCTAGTATATATAGCTCTGACACAAGGTGTTCTCGGTGGAAGTGAATACTCTTTGCGAAATATTTACTAGTAATTCAAATGGTATATGATGCATAATAGAAGAGTAGAAGGGAGGATTTGCAAATGGATTACACTTGGGTTGTTTGGTTAATACTGGCGATTGTTTTCCTAATTCTTGAAATTGGGACCGTTGCCTTGGTTAGTGCCTGGTTTGTTGTAGGTAGTGTTGTAGCACTTATAGCAAGTTTATTGGGAGCTAGTATAGGAATCCAAATAGTACTATTTATAGTTGTTTCTCTAGTATTAATTGCACTGTTCTACTCTCAGAAAGATCGTTTTAGTTTTGCGCCTAAGAATGCGATACGAACAAATGCAGATCGTCTAATAGGAGAAGTAGCAGAAGTTATTAAAGAAGTAGATCCAATTGATAATATAGGTAAAGCAAGGGTGGCAGGACAAATTTGGTCTTGTTCATCGGTAAATCACACACGCATTCCAGTAGGCTCTTTGGTAAAAATAGTTTCTATCCAGGGTGTTCGATTGGTTGTTGAATTAGCATAAATTAGTAGGAGGAAAATATTTTGAAGCATTTATATTTTTTGTTTAGTTTCGGCCCAGGTACAGTGGTTATCTTCATTGTTGCCATTATTATTATAGGAATTATTATTTCTTGTGTGAAGATTGTTCCCCAAGCTCATGTGAAAATTGTAGAACGTTTAGGAACTTATCTAAACACTTGGCATACTGGAGTTCATTTCAAGGCACCTTTCATTGATCGCGTAGCCGTGACCATTTCACTCAAAGAGCAAGTAGCAGATTTCAATCCTCAAGCAGTTATTACAAAAGATAATGTTACCATGCAAATTGATACGGTTATCTTCTATCAAGTAACGGATCCCAAATTGTACACCTACGGTATTGAGAATCCTATTTTAGCCATTGAGAACTTGTCTGCAACTACACTTCGTAATATTATTGGTGACTTAGAGCTAGATGATACATTGACGTCTCGTGACCTAATTAACCACCAGATGCGCCAAATTCTTGATGAAGCGACCGATCCTTGGGGTATCAAGGTAAATCGTGTAGAGCTTAAGAATATTTTACCTCCTAGAGAAATTCAAGATGCCATGGAGAAGCAGATGAAAGCGGAGCGTGAAAAACGTGAATCGATTCTTATTGCTGAAGGTGAAAAGGAAGCCGCAATCCGTGTTGCAGAAGGTGAAAAACAATCCGCAATCTTAAGAGCAGAAGCGAAAAAAGAAGCTCAAATCCGTGAAGCTGAAGGACAGGCCCAAGCAATTAGAGAAGTTTATGATGCGCGTGCAAAAGGTATGAAGATGCTTAAAGATGTTCAAGCAGACCAACCGCTCTTAGCTCTACGTAGTATGGAAGCTTTAGAACGTGTAGCAGATGGGCAAGCGACTAAGATTATTATTCCATCCGAGATGCAGAATTTAGCTTCTTTGGTAGCTGGAATCCAATCCGTTGCCGGTACTGAAGATCCAGAGCTTAAGAAGAGTCCGTCAACTAGAATCGAAACCGATCCTACCCGTATAAGCAAAGATGAATTAGGGAATCCTCCAGCCGATGGGGTTTATTAATCGTAAAAAGTGAATAGGATAGAAGAGAAACATTGGCAACAAGATAATCCTGCGCATATCTATATACATATTCCATATTGTATTAAGAAATGTCCATATTGTGATTTTACTTCCGTTGCGTTAGCTGAGGCTGACGTAACGGTTTCTTATTACTTTAACTTATTGTATCAAGAAATTGAGCAAGCACTTGACGAAGCAAGTGATACGGAAGTCTTAAGCATTTACTTTGGCGGAGGGACCCCTAGTCTTGTAGATGCTCAATATATTATTGGTGTTCTCGAGAGAATTCGGGCAAGACGCGTCTTATCTTCTCAGTGTGAGATTACTTTAGAAATGAATCCTGGTACACTTGATGTTAGAAATCTAGAAGCCCTATTCAGTGCAGGAGTGAACCGTTTATCGATAGGTTTGCAGAGCACACATGAGAAACATTTGGCTAGCTTAGGGCGTGTTCATACTCTTGAAGATTTTCAATATGCTTATCATGAGGTGAGAAGGATAGGCTTTAGAAATGTATCGGTAGATCTTATTCTCGCAACACCAAATCAAAGCATGGAGGATTTAGAAGCCGATTTAGCCTATATACTTTCATTAGGACCTGAACATGTATCCATCTACTCACTTATCATTGAAGAAGGTACTCCCTTCGGAGATAAATATACAGAAGGAGAATATCCCTTACCAAGTCCTGAAATCGAACGGAAAATGTATCATCTGGTAATAGATACACTCACTCGAAATGGTTTTGATCATTATGAAATTTCTAACTTTTCTAAGCCAGGTTATTATAGTAGACATAATCTTTCGTATTGGTTAGGGAAGGCATATTACGGTTTCGGTATGGGTGCATCGTCTTATGTGAATGGCCAACGCCGTATGAACGGAGAAACCTTTCAAACTTATGAAGAACAAATAACAAGTGGACATCTTGGCCTACTAACAGAAACAATAAATAAAATCGAGGCGATTAAAGAATTTTTTATTCTCCGTTTACGTATTTTGACTGGTTTTCGTTTATGCGAATATAGAGCATTATTTCAAGAAGACATTTCTACAGAGCACCGCAGTCTACTTGATAGATTTATTAAAGAAGGTTATTTAATGGTTGATGGTGACCGTTATTTCTACTCACGCAAAGGACTCGATTTTGCTGATTATGTAGCACGCGCTTTCATCTGATTTCGTGTTCAAGGTTCGTTCATGCATTTCACTACATTTCTTTATAAAAAATAATTGACTTTATTTGTCCTTTGATGCTATTATGCTTTTAGCACTCGGGAATATTGAGTGCTAATTTTAAACAAAGGAGTAACAAGTGATGCATTTACCAGAACGTCAGAGTTGGGTATTGAAAACCGTAATTGATACCTATGTTAGTACAGCAGAGCCTGTTGGCTCCAAATCTATAGCAGAACAATCTGAGACACGTATTAGTTCTGCCACAATCCGTAATGAGCTTGCAGAATTAGAAGCTAAAGGCTATCTTATTCAGCCCCACACTTCAGCAGGGAGAGTACCTACGGATAAAGCCTACAGGGAATATGTGGAACGCTTGATGACTCCTAGAGAGCTCATGCTACAAGAGAAACTGGAACTTAAAGGGCAACTACATAGAGATATTTATGAAATCACAGAACTCTTACAGAAAGCCACTAGTCTCTTATCAGAAAGCACTGGATATACCTCCGTTACGCTCACGCCTTCAGAAAAAGAAAGTTTCATTTCCCAATTGAAACTCTTACAAGTGGAGAGTGGTAGGGTTCTAATCGTATTAGTGTTATCTGCAGGTATTGTAAAGGATAGAGTATTCCGTGCCCATGAATATTTGACGCAAGAAGACCTATTAAAAGTTTCTAATGCACTAGAAGAACAACTCAGTACAGTTCCGATTAAGGATTTAACGCTTATGACTGTTGAGTCCGCTGCTGAAGGAGTGGAACTCCCTGAATCTATCTTAAATCAATTGCTATACGAAGCCTATATCACTATTAAACAGAGTGAACGGCTCGATGTTTATTTAGATGGTGTGCAACGATTATTCGTTCACCCAGAGTTTCAAGATACGGATAATGCCCATAGAGTTTACAATGCTCTACATACAGATGGTTTAATTACTGGTTATCTACATGAACTTAATGAGAGTGAAAATCCTTTCATGATTCGAATAGGGCAAGAAATTAAGTTAGATGGTTTAGAAGCTTGTAGTCTAATTACCAGCTCCTACCAACTGGGAGATAGACTAATAGGAAGAATAGGCATTATAGGACCGAAACGTATGGACTATGAGCGGGTTATTCCGAGAATAAGTTTTATCAAGGAAACGGTAGGCGATTATTTTAATAAAGATGAGAAACAAGGAATGGAGATTATAGAATGAGTAAGAGAGGGAAGAAACGCGAAAAAGAAGAAATCCTCGAAGAAAATCTGGAACATGATTTAGTCCACGAAGAAGTAGAAGAAAAGGATAAAAATCCTTTGGAAGCATCTCTAGAGGAAGCTTTGGCTGAAATCGAGAGTTTGAAGGAAAGTAGACTGCGTTTGATGGCAGAATACGATAACTTCAAACGTCGTTCGCAAAAAGAGAAGGATAAGCTCTATGGAGACTCCGTTGTGGATGTCAGTGAAAAATGGTTGCCTATTCTAGATAACTTAGACCGAGCAGCGAGTGCAGCCGATACATTAAATGAACAATCGGACATGGATGCCATTACGAGTGTGGCTGATGGAATTGATCTCATTAGGAAGCAAGCAGAAGAAGCTATGGTGAAGTTAGGTATTGAAGAAATAGATTGTCTAAACAAGCCCTTCAATCCTGAACTTCATGAAGCGGTGATGCGGGTGAATAGTGATGAACATAATGAAGAAACGGTAGTAGAAGTATTTGCTAAAGGCTATATCTATAAGGATAGAGTAATCCGACATGCTGTAGTCAAAGTAGCAAATTAACAAGGAAGAATATTTTAAAAACAAATTTGGAGGAAATAATTATATGGCAAAAGTTATTGGAATTGACTTAGGAACAACAAACTCAGTTATAGCAGTTATGGAAGGTGGCGAACCAACGGTTATCCCAAATCCAGAAGGTGCGAGAACGACACCATCTGTGGTTGCATTTAATAAGAATGGTGAGCGCTTAGTAGGACAGGTTGCCAAGCGTCAGGCAGTGACCAATCCAGACCGTACGATCCAGTCTATTAAACGTGAAATGGGTAGTAATTTTAAAGTAAATATTGAAGATAAAGAATATACTCCACAAGAGATTTCAGCTATGATTTTACAAAAATTAAAGTCTGATGCAGAAGAGTATTTAGGTGAAAAAGTAAGTCAAGCCGTTATTACGGTACCTGCTTACTTCAGTGACTCTCAGAGACAAGCTACGAAGGATGCCGGTAGAATTGCTGGTCTAGATGTATTGCGTATTATTAATGAACCAACAGCAGCGGCTTTGGCCTATGGTTTAGATAAAGAATCGGATCAGAAGATTCTTGTATTTGACCTAGGTGGTGGTACCTTTGACGTTTCTATATTAGAAATTGGTGATGGCGTATTCGAAGTTCTTGCAACTGCAGGTAATAATCGTCTAGGTGGTGACGACTTCGACCAGAAAATTGTCGATTGGATGGTTTCGGAGTTTAAGAAGAGCGAAGGCATTGATTTAACAAAAGATAAGATGGCTCTTCAACGTTTAAATGATGCTGCAGAAAAAGCTAAAATCGAGCTTTCGGGTGTTACTACTACAAACATTAACTTGCCTTACATTACAGCGGATGCTAATGGTACTAAACACTTAGATATGACATTATCAAGAGCTAAGTTTGAAGAGTTAACTGCAGAATTAGTACGTGCATCAGAAGGTCCGTTGAAACAAGCTCTAAAAGATGCTGGTCTAGATCCAGCTGAAGTAGACAAGATTTTACTTGTAGGGGGTTCTACTAGAATTCCTGCTGTACAAGAATCCGTTAGAAAAGTATTTAACAAAGATCCATTCAAGGGTATAAACCCAGATGAATGTGTTGCCATTGGTGCAGCTATCCAAGCTGGCGTGCTTACTGGTGATGTAAAAGATTTACTTCTATTAGACGTAACACCACTATCTCTAGGTATTGAAACTATGGGTGGTGTGTTCACTAGAATTATTGAGCGTAATACTACGATTCCAACGAAGAAGAGCATGGTATTCTCTACAGCTGCGGATGGTCAGACACAAGTAGATGTTAACGTACTTCAAGGTGAACGCGAATTTGCTAAGGATAATAAACAGTTAGGTAATTTCATTCTAGATGGAATCGCACCAGCTCCTCGTGGTATCCCACAAATCGAAGTTACTTTCGATATCGATGCCAATGGTATTGTTAATGTTTCGGCTAAAGATAAGGGAACGGGTAAAGAAACGGATATTACTATTACAGCAAGTACCAATTTGTCCGATGATGAAATAGATAAGGCCGTAAAAGAAGCGGAACAATTTGCAGAAGAAGATAAGAAGCGAAAAGAAGAAGTGGAAACCAAGAACAACGCCGATTCTTCTGCGTATCAAGCAGAGAAGTTCTTAACTGAAAATGGCGATAAACTTCCACAAGAAGATAAGGATAGCGTTCAAGCTGCAATTGATAAGCTTAAAACCGCTATAGCTTCTGAGAATACGGAAGATATGAAAGCAGAGAGCGATAATTTACAACAAGTATTAATGGGTGTAAGCCAGAAACTCTACCAACAAGCTGGCCCACAAGATGGTCAAGCACCTGATTCCGATGCAGACGATCAAGGCACTGGCGGAACCTACGATGCGGACTATACAGAGAATGAGTAATCCGTTAGAATATACACTTTAAGTTTAGAATCGGAGTCCGGCGGTAGGAATATTGTCCTAGCGCCGGATTCTAACGTATAAAAAGTCCAACAGTCGGAGGAACCAATGGCAAGCAAGAGAGATTATTATGAGGTTTTAGGTGTTTCTAAGGGCGCTACGGAAGCAGAGTTGAAGAAGGCCTATCGCATTCAAGCGAAGAAATATCACCCCGATCTAAATCCAGATGATAAAGAAGCAGAAGCTAAGTTCAAAGAAGCGAACGAAGCCTACGCCGTACTATCAGATCCTGAGCAACGTCAGCGCTATGACCAATTTGGCCATAGTGGTGTAGGAGGACAAGGTTTCGATACTTCGGGTTTCGGTGGGTTCGAAGATTTAGGCGATATTTTCGGAGACTTATTCGGTTTTGGTGGTTTCGGTGGCACGAGAGGTCGCTCGAATCGCCCTATGCGTGGCCGAGACATTGCTTATCGTTTGACTCTAGATTTTATGGAAGCGGTATTCGGTACAACGAAAACAATAGAAGTACAATTAGATGATACTTGTAGTACTTGTGATGGTAATGGTGCAAAACCTGGAACCGAGGTGAAAACCTGTGGCCGTTGTAATGGTACAGGCCATGTCCAAACGCAACAGCAAACGATATTCGGAACGATGATGAGTCAGAGTACTTGTCCTGAATGTTCTGGTGCTGGGAAGATTATTGAAGAAGCCTGTCCAACATGTAATGGAAGAGGTAGGGAGCGCAAGAAAAAGAGTTTAGATATTACGATTCCTGCAGGTATTAATCAGGGTGAAGCTCTTACTATTCGTGGACAAGGTGAACCTGGAGTAAATGGTGGGCCTAAAGGGAATATTTATGTGGAAATATCCGTGAGACCCCACGAAGTATTAAGACGTGAAGGTAATAATACTTTTGTGACGGTACCTGTTACTTTTGCACAAGCCGCCTTGGGTGGTGTTATACAGATTCCTACCGTGGATGGAAATGTAGAATATACACTAAAAGAAGGTAGCCAACCTAATGATGTGATTACTTTGAAGGGAAAAGGTGTTCCTTATATTAACCGTAACAACATGAGAGGGGATGCCTTTGCTACAATAGATTTGGAAGTGCCAAGAAAGCTCAGTGACGAACAGAAGAGAGCCATTCAGGATCTTGATAAGAGCCTAAGTGCGAAAAATTATCAGAAGCAGGAAGGCTTTTTCCAAAAAATAAAGAATTTATTTACGTAAGGTGGTTATCATGCAGTGGGTTGAATTCACAATTAAGACATCGTCAGAAGCAGCGGAAGTGATTGCAGAACGCTTAGCGCAGCTGGGAGCAGCGGGCATAGCTACAGAAGATCCACTGGAGTTTCAATCCTTATTAGATTCTGATGACGATACAGCCCATATTGATCCGAGTTTTGGTGAGGATCTTCCGGACTATACGAGGATTCGTGCATACTATCCCGTGTTTCCAGATGGTGTCGCTTATCATAAACTTGAGGGTGTTGGAGCCTTTAGTAATGTCGATACAGAAAAACTCTATGCAGAAGGTTCTTATCCACAAGACCGTATTAGTTTAGATGAATTTATGAGCGTTTTGCATGATGAGCTGGATTTTATTTCCCAGTTTCTTGAAACGGCACCTAGAACGCTTACCTATGAAGAAGTAGATGAATTATCTTGGCGGGAGAAGTGGAAAGAGAACTATCGTCCCATGCATTTCTCAAAGCATCTATTTGTTGTACCGACTTGGGAAGAGTTTCGTAATCCACCTGGAACTAAGACTATTCGCCTAGATCCAGGCTCAGCCTTTGGAACAGGTAGTCACGAAACTACACAGCTTTGTGCAGAGTTTTTGGATCTCTACTTAGCACCATCTGCAAAAGTATTAGATTTAGGGACAGGATCAGGTATTCTAGCCATTGCAGCAGCGAAATTAGGAGCGCGTTATGTTCGTGCTATAGACATCTCTGCTCATAGTGTGGAAGTGGCGAAGGCAAACGTTTTACAAAATGGTGTCGAAGATAAAGTCGTCTGCCAGGTAGGAGAGCTCAGAGATAGCGAAGGTCCCTATGACATTATTGTTGCAAATTTAATTGCTGAAGTCCTTATCAATTTAGCTCCGGATTTCAAAGATTATTTATCCGATTTAGGATTATTGATTTGTTCGGGGATCATCAATACAAAACTTGATCAGGTATTAAAAGCGTTTAGAAAAGCAGGTTATCATGTATTTGCACAAGAAGAAAAAAACGATTGGTATGCTGTAATTTTTACGAAATGATTCTCTATAATTAATTAGAATACGCCCATTACCTTCGCGGATTGCGATCGTAATGGGCTTTTTTACTCTTTGTCTTAAATTTTGTTTACATTACAGGTAAAGTACGTTTTAATTAAATTACTATTAAATCTAGGAGGACAAAATACATGCGTGTTGGTTTATTGACATCTGGTGGCGATTGCCAAGGTTTAAATGCGGCTCTTCGTGGTGTAGCGAAAACGTTATTTGAGAATGTACCAGATGTGGAAATTATCGGATATATTGATGGTTATAAAGGATTAATTCATGGTGACTATCGTATCATGGAATCCAAGGAGTTTTCTGGAATTCTAACTTTGGGAGGAACTATTTTAGGAACCTCAAGACAGGCATTTAAAGAAATGGATAAGGCGGCTGATACCCATTTCGATGAGACTCGATTAGAAGCAATGGTTAGAAATTATAAGACCCAGAGATTAGATGCATTGGTTGTATTGGGTGGGAATGGAAGCCATAAGAGCGCCTATGCCTTGTCACAAGAAGGTTTAAATGTCATAACTCTACCTAAGACCATAGATAATGATTTATGGGGAACAGAAATGACATTTGGTTTCCAAAGTGCTGTAAATATAGCTACCGATGTTATTGATGGTATCCATACAACGGCAACTTCTCACGGTAGAGTATTTGTAATTGAACTTATGGGTCACAAGGTTGGTTGGCTAACTCTATATGCTGGAATCGCTGGTGGTGCAGATATTATTCTTCTACCAGAAATCCCATATAATCTTGAATCAATTGGTAGAGCACTAGAGAAGAGGGCAGATGAGGGCAAACGTTTCTCTATAATTGCTATGGCAGAAGGTGCCAAGAGTCAAGAAGAAGCCGCCATGTCCAAGAAGAAATTCAAAAATTATCTTGAAGATTTACCTTATCCATCTGTTTCATATAAACTTGCACAAGATTTAAATGATCGTTTGGCCCAAGAAGTCAGAGTGACGGTTCCAGGCCATTACCAAAGAGGTGGTTCTCCAGGAGCATATGATAGAGTGTTCGCGACGCGTTGTGGAGTTAAAGGAGCAGAACTCATCATGGATGGAGACTTTGGTAAGATGGTGGGCTTAGTCAATAATGAGATGGTTGGTATCCCTCTAGAAGATGTAGCTGGCAAATTGAAGGAAGTGCCGCTAGATTCTGAAGTTGTTTCTGAAGCTAGGAAGTTAGGCATTTATTTCGGTGATGAAGTGAATGTAGAGCAATAAAATTTTCAGGGAAGTCTCTAAGTACTTCCCTTTTTCTTATTTTTATTGTATTATAGTAAGTGATACAAGTAATACTAAAGGAGGTTACCATGATTCTAAGTCTTGATATGGATAGTGATATTCCAATTTATCTACAATTACAAGAACAGATTATTATAGCAATAGGGAATGGTTCTCTTAAATCAGGCGAGATTCTGCCCACTGTAAGACAGCTAAGTGCTGACTTAGGAATAAATCCTATGACTGTAAGTAAAGCATACCAAGTCTTAAAAAATGATGGGTACCTCACAAGTAATAGGCGAGACGGGACCAAGGTAAGAGATGTATTAGACATTCATCTGGACATAAGTGATAGAACCCAGCTAGAAGTTTTATTAGCCAAAGGCTATTTAGCTGCGGAAGATAAAGAACAATTCAAACAGTCCGTTAACTTGATTTTAGATTCTCTTGATCAACACAGAAAGGAATAAAACATATGAGTCTATTTTTCGTTAGTATTTTTATTTTTATAGCCATAGTTATACATTCTCAATACTATTATCGGAACTATCGAGTTTTGGGCATTAGTTTTCACCCGCAACATGCTAAATCTCATATTCTTAATACGTTATTGAAGAAAATACGTTGGGTCCACATCCTTATTTCTGTACTCCAAGTTATTTTATTCTATATTCTTATGCCTCTAATACCAGAACAATCTCTTGATTTTTATTGGTTAGCGTATTTGTTATTTACATTGATTATACAAATGGGATTTATGTTAATAGCACAGCAGAAGATTAGACATCTCAAGACGAAAATGCGCTGGACAGGAGACCGTAAACATAGAGTGGTTGATAGTAGAATAACGGCATCCCGTGGGAAATCGAAACCTAGCGTCTTGTGGGTATGGTTAGGTTGGAGCTTAAGCCTCGTAAGTGCAATCATTCCACTAAGTAAAGGGATGACTTATTGGCTCGCATGGTTGGTTCTATTACTCATTCCTATTACGCTTCTTATACTACCTCTATCGTATAATCGTGCAGTAGATGGGCAGACGGTTGCTTTGGCCCAAGACCTAGAAATGAGCAAGTCCTACGAAAACCGCGTGGAAAACATTCGTGGGAAAACCTACATCGCTTTAACCTTCATGTTATCTATCTTTAACTTCATTCTAATGTTTGTTATGTTTCAAGCAAGAATTTCGATGCCTTCTCTGTTTCTAACGATTTTAGTATTATTTATAACTTTAATATTAATACTATTCTGGGATCAAAAAAATATTGCGAAGGTCGACAGTGAAATGATCGATTTGGAATATACTTATGTTCGTGATACCCAAGATAGAATAAAAGCAGGTTTCTATTATGATAAAGAAGATAAGCGCATTATGGTACCAAAACCTAGTGGTCTAGGGACTACGCTTAACTTGGGGTCTAAGGGTGGCAAGATCGTTGCTGGTCTAACGGTCGCTGGACTCATTGGAATATTTGCATTTGTTCTGTACTTAATGGGTATGCGTTTTCATTTTGAATTGGATGCCCATAAACTTGATATTCAGGCAGGCCCTTATAGCTACGAAATTCTCCGGGAAGATATCGCTGAACTAGATTATCGTACGGAACAAGTTGAAAAGATTCGATTAAATGGCTATGGTGGTCAGGGAAAATCGTTTGGCATTTTCAGAATTGAAGGTTATGGTGTAAGTCGTTTGTATTCTTACAATTCGAATGATGAGCATATCGCTATAAGATTAATTTCTACTGGTCAATGGATTCTCATAAATCTGAGTGAAGAGAAGGATACTAGGACATTTTACCAAGCGTTGGAAGATTGGTTAGAGACCGGAGCAATGCAGTCATCAACTTGGGAATGAGTCCAAGCAAACTTAGTTTGATACCTAGTGGCAGGAATTTATCTTGTTTCAAGAGATTCTTATACAAACTCGAATTCCTGCCATATTCATCATAGGATCTCTGGTAATTTACATAGGTCAGAAATAGACTGTAAGATTTATTGCAAGGGGACTATTGGCACCTAAGTTTATAATTTAGCATTTAACCTTGATAGATGGGAATGCGTTACTCTGTATTAGTATTTGTCAGATTATTTATCATAAATAGGATTTACTTCTTCTCATGTCTGTGACTAAATCCACATTTCCATCTTCTTTCATAAGTTTTACCAGCTTAGAAATATTATCTCTATTTTCTATAATTGCCTGAATTTCTGAATTCGTTAGTCAACTGTATAGCTAAGTGCAAAGGACTCTGGTTCTGACTTGAATCCTTTACATTTACATTGTGTAGCCTAGTGGAGAGTCTTTTATTTAGGATTATTCTATAACGCGCCATTTCTGCATCCAAATCACAGAAATACCGTTGACGAAAAGAAATTTATTCTATACAATAATCCTTACGTCGCGCGGCCATGGTGGAATTGGCAGACACGTAGCGTTGAGGTCGCTATGAAGTAACATTCATGCAGGTTCAAGTCCTGTTGGCCGCACCAAGAGAAAAGGCTGTCCCATTCGAGGACAGCCTTTTTATTTTCTTAATATAGTGATTTACTATATATTGAACATGATTTATTTCTGATAACCTTTTACATGGATATAGAATTTAAGACCGCCTAAATCACTGATTCTTTCATTATAATTATCTCTAGTGTGGCCGGAAACCCTGGCTTGTTTGCCGCTATGATTTACGGTAGTCGTATGATCCAAAACCCCATCATACGTCCAGTCGATTAGAATCATGTCACCGATATCTAACTGTCTCCATGTATTTGTTTCAATTCCTTGAGGACCCTGGCCGCGATTTAAACGAATGAAGTCGTACATGAAGTCAACACCTGTCCAAGCAGGGGAACGATCTTCTAAACTATTGAAGTACCAGTGGTAATCACCACTGATTGTCATGGGGGCACCTCCTTCATAGAGAACTTGAGACGCAAAATTCTGGCAATCACCACCATATGCAGAGATGTCTACCCAGGCATTATTTCTACTCATGGCATAAGTTTCTATGTATTTAGCCATTTTCTCACGATCTAGAGCTTCTAAACCACTATTTGGATCATAAGCAAGAACATCCTCTTCGATACCCATGGCTTTTTGGTCTTGGGCAATCGCTACGGCTTCAAGTTGATTTAAGTCTGTGAAATCGTGATAAGGGAAATTTTCTATGTCTCTTATCATATCTAAATAGAAGAGAGTAGAGACATCTATTTCAGAAAAACGTTTATAAGGACTCTCCTCGGACACAAAAGGTATGTGAATAGAAGCCACGCGCAAGTAAGGTCTTGTTTCATAACCTCTTTTCGCTTCAGTATTTCCCTGGGCTATACGGCTTATAGAACCTCCATCAAAAGTCCAAGCTACAGAATATTTTCCATTGTCCTTGTGAAGCAAAAGAATATAAGTAGATCGGGATGCAGCAGGCATATCGGGCTCATCTATGTAATGAAATTCTTCCAAAGTATCGAATAAAACGATAGCGAAGTCATTTGTTTCTTTGACATCTTCATACTCTACCTCGATATTTGTGAGTTTCTTCTGGTTTCCGAAGATTTCTCTGCGGTTTAAAATCGTATTTCTTCTCCAGCCTAAGTATTCTTGCCAGTTAGGCGTATCGTCTGTAATCCATGAAGAGAATTCCAATGGTGAATGTATGGAATAAGCTTCTTCTATAAAAGCCAGGGCGTATTCTCTTGCAGAATGTATATCTCTTGGCGCACTAGACTTCTGCGTAACCTGTTCAGTTGAAATACTCGTACTGGGTTCTATGTTACTCGTACTGGGTTCTGTAGTATTTAGAACATTAGAGTTTTCTGTTGTAGTCCATGATGTTTCATCTAGTGTAGTGTTTGATGACGTATTTTGCATGCCAGAGCATGAGGTAGCGAATAAACTTGTACATAATAATATTGGTAATAGTATCTTGTTAAATTTCATAAATTATCCTCTTCGTTTGATAGCTTTTGTAAATTCAGCAGTTGACTTAATATAGCACTTTTTTAGTTCATACTATGTGCGTAGAATCTTTTTGTCTTTATTATTTTTCTTAGATATACTATTATTTCGGAAGAATATTAGAAAAAGGGTTCAAAGTATGCAAGAGTTATATAAGAATTGGGGCATCTCCAACGATGTGCTTATGAAGGCAGATACGCTAGAAGCTAGTCTTCTTGAGAGCTTCCAAGAGATTGATCGGGTACGAGAGTACAATCAGTTGAAAGTCTTGAAGGCATTTCAGGACCAGAGAATGGCAGAAAGTGACCTAGCAGGTTCCTCTGGATATGGATATGATGATCGTGGGCGTGATAAATTGGAGGCTGTTTATGCACAAGTTTTTGGAGCAGAAGATGCTTTGGTCCGTTGGCAAATCGCTTCTGGAACGCATGCCTTAGCCCTTTGTTTATATGGAATTCTTAGACCTGGAGATGAACTTCTATCTGTAGCGGGTGATCTTTATGACACAATGCAAGGAACTCTAGGGAATACAGGTTTAATGGATCAGGGTAGTCTTAGAGATTTCGGAATTTCTTATAAGCAAGTTGAACTTCTAGATGATGGCGCTATCGATTTCAAAGGAATCCGAGAGAATATTCATGCCAAGACGAAAATGGTTTGGATTCAACGTTCGAGAGGTTATCGTAATAGACCAGCAATCAGTATAGAATCGATTGAGAAAGTTGTTCAAATTTGTCGTGAAGTCAAGGAAGATGTCGTCATTTGTGTCGATAATTGCTATGGAGAATTTGTTGAAAAACAAGAGCCTACAGAAGTAGGTGTGGATTTAATGGCAGGTTCTCTGATTAAGAATCCTGGAGGTGGAATTGCCCAAACAGGTGGCTATGTTGTAGGACGCACAGAGCTTGTTGAGAAAGCAGCATCGCGCTTGACTGCTCCAGGTGTTGCAGGTGAGATTGGGCCTACAATGGGGGTTACGAGGGCTTTGGCCCAGGGGTTCTATCAAGCACCGCATGCGGTGTCTGAGTGTTTAAAAGGCTTAGTCTTCACATCGGCACTTCTCGAAAGCTTAGGTCTTCAAACAAGTCCAAATGCTAGAGATAAGAGATCGGATATTGTGCAAGTGATAACTTTTGAAGAGGCAACGGAGCTTATTTCTTTTTGTAAAGCGATACAGACGGCATCACCAGTTGATTCGTTCGTAAGTCCGGTTCCGGCTGAAATGCCAGGATACGATTCGCCTGTTATTATGGCAGCAGGTGCATTCGTTCAGGGTTCTTCAATGGAGCTAAGTGCGGATGGTCCGATAAGAAAACCTTACCAAGCCTTTATGCAAGGTGGTATAGTATATGAGAATATAAAGTTGGCAGCTTTGGCCGCTGCAGAGACTCTAAGGCGAAGAGGAGATTAAGTAAGTAAAGCGATGGCAAATCTAAGTGAAAATAGAATTAAGATAAGGAGACCGGCTTCTCCCTATGTGAAACAGAAGAAAATAGAATCCAAAACGAGAAGGCGTAGACTTCTATTGATGGTTCTGTTTGTTTTGCTGACCCTCGGTCTCACTCTAGCTATGATTCGTTTGGTGTTACGCTCAACATCGCCTCGTCCTGAATTATATATTGTCCGAGAAGGGACGATTACTAATCAAATCCATAGTCCTATGTTAATTATTCGTGATGAGCAAAGCTTGAGAACTCCTGCAACGGGTATCTTGACACCTACTTATGCCGATGGCGATAAGGTTCCTAAAAACGGTATCGTAGCAGAAATTACAACAAATGAGGGTAGAGATGCATGGGAAGCATTGCATGAAATAGAGTTTCGTTTATCCAGTAGACAATTGGACTTACTCTATGAAGACGATTTCTCGGAAGCGGATAGTAGTTTCCAGTTTACAGACCAAAGACTTAAACCTCTAGCACGTCAATTGCAACAGATGGAAGGAAATTCCATCTATGAGGCACAGCGTTTGGCCCAGCAAATGGACATTCTTATCCGAGAACGTAATAAGAATTTATTGTCTATACGTAGCGATGATGAAGCTCTAGCGCGTATTCTTGATGAGTTACAGCTTGCTCAGGAACGGCTGGCCCCGTATCAAACAGAGGTGCGTTCGGCAGAAAGTGGAATTATTTCCTATCATGTTGATAATCTGAGCGCTAGATATCAAGTGGAGGATTTCCACTCGATGTCGGCCAAAGAACTCGAAAATCTTATGTCAACTGTAGAGACACAAAACCAAGACATGGTGCAAATGGTTCGTAGCGGGCAAGAATATGGTATCTTGTTAAACGCTATGTATCAATATTTTGCTTATAGTATTGAAGGGTATCAAGCATTAGATTTTCCTCTGAACCGAAATTACGCCATAGAATTAAGTGACTTAGGTTTACTTCTCGATAATTTGGATTTAGTCCGCGCAGAAGATAGTGATGGGAAAGTTGTTTTATTATTCCGAACTTCTTCTCAATTAGAACGCTTAATATCATCTAGATTATTAAATTCAGTAATTCTGATGCAATCGGACAGGGGATTACGCGTACCGAATGAAGCGTTACGATTTAATGATGACACGAAACCTAGAAGAGCACAGATAAAAATCGTGCGGTCTGGTTATGTTTATGAAGAATACGTGGATGTTCTCCGTCAAGATAATGAATACGCCATTGTTGTTTCTCCAGTAGGAGCTGAAATCGAAGTTGGTGTAGGCTCGGTAATTATTATAAATCCAGATGCAGTAGAAGAAGGAGAGCAACTTGGCACTTGATTTTGATTCGGAGCATTTTTTACGCCGTAAAACTGAAATTTCTCATAACCTTGAAATTGTAAAGTCAAATATTGCTAGAGCAGCTGCAGCCTCTGGAAGAAATCCTGATGACATTAAATTGATAGTGGTAACGAAGTATTATCCAACAATGGATGTTTGTGCTCTGGCGAGTTTAGGCCAAAAAGATTTTGCAGAGAATCGTGTACAAGATCTCATGCAAAAGATGGAAGAGTTGGATGCGTCTACCGATCTTCATTGGCACATGATAGGTACTTTGCAACGTAATAAAGTAAAGTATATTTCTGGTCAAGTTGATTTGATACATTCAGTAGATTCTACACGATTAGCACATGAAATTCATAAGAGAGCAATTTTAAATGGTAAGAAAGAAAATATTTTGTTTCAACTTAATATCACTGGTGAAGAAACGAAACATGGATTTAACCCTAAGCATTTTGATGAAGCGTTTAAGGAGCTCTCTGAACTGGACGGTTTGGTGTTAAAAGGTTTCATGACCATGTCTGCGCTAGGGGCTTCTACACAAGATATCGAACATACTTTTATCCAAACACAAAATCTATTCTATCAATACAAGGAACGCTTAACTCCTGAGCAGAGAAAAGCGTTTACAGAATTATCCATGGGTATGAGTGATGACTATGAGTTAGCTGTCCGTTCTGGAGCGACACTTATTCGAGTTGGTTCTGCTATCCTTAAGTCAAGGACAGATGATTTAGATTAAATAATACTTCATAAGTTTGATTTCATCGGCTTAATTGCAAATATGACGTTGGATTACATTACTGTTACAAATCTAATTATCTATAGAGTGTGGACTTGTTTAATCGAATCTGTACATCTATAATGGACAACATAAAGATTAAATCCATTACACACTATAAATATTAGGAGGCGGAACGATGGTTAAAATTTTAGAGAACATGAAAGCCTTTTTCAACAACTATGATGACGAAGACTATGTATCTTCCTATATTGACGATGAAGACATGTTTGAGGATGAAATAATAGAAGAGAAAACTACGGTACAGGCAAGTAAACCTGTTTTCCAAGATATGTATAAGAAGGAAGCTCCTATCCAGGAACGTACCCATGTTATCCAAACACGTGCAACACAAGAAGATAAGATTGTTGATTTCAACCGTATTGGAACACAACAAGTTGTAGTTGTTAAACCTGAAGCTATAGAAGATGGTCAAGTGATTGCCAATGAAATCCGTGCTGGACGTGTTGTTTTATGTAATTTCGAAGACTTAGACCACAGAAGAGCACAACGCATAATAGATTTCTTATCAGGATCAGCTTTTTCTCTAGGTGGCAAGGTTATGCCTATTTCCAATCTGATTTATGTTATAACCCCTCTACACATTCAACTTCGTGATGGTTTGGAAGAGAAAGAAGAATTGAAATCTATCAATAATTTACGTCAAGTAATTAATGCTTACTAGAACATCCATTGATTTAACTTATTCATAAGGAATCCTATCTTACTCGAAAAGCAGTCCGCAAGGGCTGTTTTTCGTTATATAATAGCTACACGAATATTCGGATTAGACTTAGAAAGGTAGACTGGAATATGGATTTATACCTTAGCCATAAACGCATTGTTGAATTGGATTTTTTTAGAGGATTAGCAGTAATTTTAATGGCGTTTCAACATTTTATTTTTGATTTACGCCATGTGTTTGGACTTAATATATTTGGCTTTCAAGATACTGTGTATTTTATGGATTGGTTTCGTCCCATTATTGTCTACTTATTTCTCGTCGTATCGGGTGCAAGCTCAACTTTTTCACAGAATAATTTAAGAAGAGGTCTGAAACTCTTGGCGCTGGCTCTAGGTCTGACCTTTGGTCTAGAACTTATTAATTTAATCTTTGAATCTAATCTTCATATATTTTTCAATGTATTTCATTTATTAGCTATTGGCATATTGTTTTATCATTTTCTAAGCAAGAACGAGCGTGAGTCGAAAATACCTTATGATTGGAGAGCCTTAGTATTAATTTTATTGGCTCTTGTTTTTATGTATTTAGGTGTCGGCGTAGAGAGGCAAAATCCTATTTCCCATAATTGGCTATTACCTCTTGGGTTATATTCTTACCAGAGACCGCCCATGCTAGACTATATGCCACTTATACCTTGGTTTGGTTTCTTTCTTGCTGGTGGAGCGATTGGCCGCATGTTTTATAGGCAGAGAAGAAGTTTGTTGAGGCCTAGAGAGCATAGGGCTTTGGCCCGAGTAAAACCAATACTTTTCTTGGGTAGACATGCACTCGTTTTCTATTTTGTCCACCAAGTGGTCTTCCTTGTTATTTTATGGGTAGCGCTCACTCTAATGGGTAGAATTTAGGAGGGCTTATGCGATTTAAACTAAGGTATTTATTATTATTACTTCCTGTACTAAGTTTTATGGGATTGTATTTTATGCGAAAGGATCCTAACTTAGCAGAATATTATGCACGTTATATTTTCCCGAAAATTGTGTGGATTCCTCGTTTCCTGGTTAACTTATTACCTTTTTCTCTACTAGAAGTGTTTGCTACTCTAGGTTCATTAATCGTGCTTATACTTCTTATTGGATTTATATGGCGTATGATTACGAAGGCGGATAAACGTGATAGACTCAGAAGGGGTTTGACGCTTGTAATTATAATATTCTGTGTCATGGTTCCTATGTTTTACTTGAATTTCGGCTATACCTACCATAGGCATGCACTTGCTAGAAATTTGGAGCTAGAAATAGTAAAAAGGCCGAAGGAAGACCTCTATGCACTAACTAAATGGATGGGAGATAACTTAAACTTAGTTTCCAAAGAAGTAAACCGTGATGAAAATGGTGTGATTATTCCAGCATTAAGTATTGATGAAGTCTTACAAGAAGCTGATTTAGCTTATGCCCATACGGCGAGGAATAGTCAACATGCGTTTATAAAAGACCATCTCTACGGAGGACATGTTCGAGTTAAGGGCATGAGTAAACCATCGTCTCATTATTGGAGTTATACGGGAATTGTTGGAATCTATGTCCCATTTTTCGTCGAGTCTACCGTTAATACGGCAGCGACTTATACTGAAGTTATTTCTACTAGTCTTCATGAAGTCGCGCATTCTTATGGATTTGCTAGAGAAGATGAAGCGAATTTCTTCAGTTTCTATACAGGTATTCATCATCCGCATCCGGATTTTCGTTATGGTGCTTGGCTTAAAGCCTATATTCATACAGCAAATGCCTTATATAAGCAAGATAAAGACATGCATAGTGAACTCTTGGGACAGTTGGATTCAGGCATAAGGGCGGATATGAATCATCGCTCGGCATATTGGAAGCAGTTCGAAGGTCCGGTGAAGGAAGTGTCGACACAAATAAACCATGGTTACCTCAAGAGTAATTTTCAGGAATCAGGCGTTAAGAGTTACGGTGAGGTGGTCGATCTCTTCTTAGCCTATTATTTTGATGTGATAAAGGATTAAATATGGCAAGTATAAGTTTTATAGGATATGAAGAGGGTAGAAATCTCAAAGAAATGCTACAACAGTTTTATGGCAATGCCCAGGAACATGAGATTGTACTTTCTAAACAGAATAGACCACACTATATTACGGACGGAGAAGTGTATCCTTTCTTCTTAGCAGAAAAATTGGAAGACAACTTCCGTGTTCTTGTGCAAGAATTAGAAGATTCTGATTTTACTGTAATATGTTCCGAACCACTGGCAGAAGGAAGAGAGCGCAAGAGACAAAGTAAACGCCTAGTGTATTATGCCCTGTCCCAAGTTTCAGGTATCCGTTGGCCGTGGGGTGCTCTCGGAGGCATAAGGCCTAGCTACATAGCTTCGGAATACTTGCAAGAAAATACGCCTGAAGAAACCCGCTCACATCTTATTAAAAACTATTATTTGGCAGCAGATAAGGCGGATATCCTCGTACATACTACGCAAAATGAAGATAGAATTCTTGCAGAAGTTCCTGAAGATGCTTATGCCATTTATATCGGTGTGCCCTTTTGCCCCACAAGGTGTTGGTATTGTTCATTCACGACCCAAGAAGCCATAGGTCAGAGTCATCGTTATGGCAAGGCATACTTAGATAAGCTCGAAGAAGAAATAGAGGATTACTTGACCTGGTATAAAAAGGTAGGTCTGAACAAGCTTCATGCGCTATATGTAGGTGGTGGGACACCGGCTGATTTTTCCGAAGAAGATTTCAAGCGCTTTATTAATCTTATTATGCGTTTACCTATTGAGAAGACCACAGAATTGACTGTAGAAATGGGACGAGCAGATGTTATTACTCAGGAGAAACTCCTCTATCTCAAGAGTCAAGGCATCGAACGTATATGCATAAATCCTCAGAGCTTAGAGCCTCAAGTTCTTAAGCATTTAGGAAGAAATACGCGTATAGGACAAATTGAGGAGGCCTATAATTGGGCCAAAGCTTTAAACTTCCAATCCATTAACTTAGACTTCATCGCAGGTCTTCCTCATGAAACAGTAGAGAGTTTCCAAAATGGGATTAACTTAGCCATAAATTGGGGGGCTCAAGAAATCTCTGTACATAGCTTAGCACTTAAGCGAGGGTCAGAACTCTATCAGAAGCATTTTACAGGTGAAGATAGATATAGCTTGAAACCAGAAGATGACCTCGAGAGGATGTTATTAGATGCTCATACTAGTCTTCTTAATAATTCCTATGAACCTTACTATCTCTATAGACATCGTTTAGGATTATCAGGTTTAGAGAATATATCCTTTGCTAAAAATGGCCACTACTGTGTATACAATGTGATGATGATGTCCGATCGCTATTCTATCGTAAGCTTCGGAACGCCTGCGATTTCCAAACGTATCGATGGACACGATGCCAAGCGTTTTGCACAGAAGAAGTCTTTGCATTTATATCTTGAGTTCGATGAAGAATTCTTAGATTGTAAATACCAGCACTTTTGCCAGGGTTAGCTGCCATAAATTCTGCTAAAATGTAATGCAGAAGGAGACCTAAATTATGTCCACTAAACATCGTGCATTTCCAAGAATACGTGGAACTAATATAACGCTCATCGGTATGCCGGGCTCTGGTAAGAGCACTATGGCGAAGGTGACGGCTAAGTTTATGGGCAGAGAACGTATAGATACGGATAGAATACTCTGTGCTCAAACGCATTCTACTAGCCCAGGGGATTTATACCAGAAGACCGATTTTGCCTCTTATGTTAGGGCTGAAGAAACGGCTATTTTGTCCTTGGATCTTACGCTGGAAGAAAAAATTATTGCTACTGGCGGCAGTGTAATTTATAGCACTAGAGGTATGCGACATCTTCAGAAATTAGGCGCCATCATTTACATCGAAGTTCCTATAGAGATTTTAAAAACGCGTTTTACTTCTCTTGAGAAACGTGGTGTTCTATTGAAACCTGGTCAGAGTTTTCAAGATTTATATTGGGCAAGACATACTCTATATAAGCGCTATGCGGATATGGAATTTCGCCCTGGAGATTTAGATGTTGGTAGTTCAGCTAAATTATTAGCTGCACTTATTCATTTTATGGAAGAAGAGAGGGCTCGCTACAATGCCTAAGAGAAGAATTGCCGCTATTGATATTGGTTCTAATGCCCCTAAAATGATGATTGCAGAAGCAGATGCGAATGGAAAACCTAGAATTGTGGAATCCTTACGGGCTAATCTGGCACTAGGTGTAGATACTTATAATACACATTTTATATCCGAAGAGAGTATGCGGCAATTATGCGAAATACTCTTGGGATTTCAAGTGAAACTTGAAGAATATAATGTGGAAGATTATCGTGTAGTGGCGACCTCTGCAGTACGAGAAGCGGTAAACCGAGATTTTGTTCTGGCTAGAATTAGTCAGCTTACGAACTTCGAATGTGAAGTATTAAGTAATTCAGAAGAACGCTACCATCATAACTTCGTACTTTCAGAAAATTTTCAGGATTATGAAGAGCTTATTGACCAAGGCGCTATACTTCTGGATTTAGGAGCTGGATCTATCCAGATATCTACATATCAAAATGGCCGTAGACTCATGAGCCAAAACGCTAAGTTAGGCTACCTTAGAATTAGTGAATTGTTTTCTAAATTACAAACTCGGTCCAAAAACTTCTCCCAAGTGATGAATGAATATATTGGGAGCCAATTAACCTCTCTTGAAATTGAAGGTGTAAGTGCTAATACAAAATGGAATCTCATTGTTGTTGGTAATGATTTGGCTTACATGAGGATATTTATGGGTTTAGGTTCGGATAAGGACACATTCTTATCCGCTACGGATTTTTATGCGTTTTATAAGCAGCTTCTGAATACTCAAGCGCTTGATTTGACGCTACATCATCAAGTTCCAGCAGACGTCGCTGAAATTTTACTTCCAGCAGCGATTATTATTAATCGCTTCCTAAGCCAATATGGAATGGAAGGCATTTATATGCCGCCTATGCAATTGGGTGAGGGAATACTCTTGGAAATGGCGAAGTTGAAATATAAGTATAAGCCTCATCATGACCATGATGCCGATTTATTATCCTCCGTTAAAATGATGGCAAGACGATTTGGCGTGGATGAAAAGCATGTTTCCAATATGGAGCGAGATGTTGTTGGCATACATGATGCTATGGGAAAGAAGTCCTTCATTAATAAGAGAAGTAAATATCTCTTGCGATTAGGGGTTTGGTTATCTGAAATAGGCAAGTACATCCATAATATTGATTACCATGTTTATTCATCCGAAATTGTGAACAATACCGAATTTATAGGGCTATCAGATCGTGAAACCGAAATTCTGGGTGAGTCGATACGTTTTATTCCAGGGAATGAGGTTCCTGTGAATCCTAAGTTGGAATATCATACGTACAATTTCAGACTAACGGTACTTCAGCTCTCTGCCGTACTCCGCATTGCGGATGCTCTAGAAGCATCTAGGAATAATAAATTACACGATGTACAATTTAAATATAAGAAAACAAAACTTACCATACATATAAAAACAGACGAGGATGTGACTTTGGAGCGCTGGGCCATAAGTGATCGAACGAAACTCATGGAAGAACTCTTCGGCCTAACGCTAGTTGTCAAAGTCAGTGGAGTAGATAAGGAGTAAGTTATGGCGAAAGGCTCGAGTAAGAAAACAAAATCAAAAGAAACTAACTTCACCAGATCGGATATGTTTATCAACCGAGAAATTAGTTGGCTACGTTTCAATGAGAGAATTCTCTGGGAAGCAAGAGATAACGAAACCCCCCTTCTAGAACGCTTGAGTTTTCTATCTATAACCCAATCCAATCAAGATGAATTTGTCATGGTACGTATTGCCTCGCTCAAGGATCAAGTGGAAAGTAATAACTATACAAGAGACATAGCGGATCTAACGGCCAAAGAACAACTAACCGCAATAAGTGAAACGCTTCATGAGTTCTTGCCTAAACAATATAGCACGTATAATCGGCAACTCTTACCTAGACTGGAGAAGGAAAGTATTTTCATCCTCACACCGGAGCGTTTAAGTGAAGATCAAACGGAGTTTATATATGATTATTATAAGACGACTCTATATCCGACCTTAACGCCAATGGCAGTCGATCAGGGAAGGCCTTTTCCATTAATTCCTACGATGAGTCTAAACATAGCTGTGCTTCTAGAGCATTCAGATAAGTCCGATCATAATCTGCATTTTGCTACCGTTCAGGTACCTAGTGGCGTCCCTCGACTAGTAAGACTCCCATCAAGAAATTATGCCTTGAGAGAAGGCCTAGATCCTAGAAAGACGCATTGTTATATACTTCTAGAAGACATTATCAACGAATACTTAGATGAAGTTTTCCATAACTTAAATATTGTGGCCCGCTGTATGTATCGTGTGCTTAGAAATTCTGTTATGGATTTAGATGAAGAGGACACTCCAGATTTATTGACCGAAATTGAGAAACAATTACGTCAGAGGCAGTGGGGTGAAGTGATTCATTTAGCCGTGCGAGACGATGTCTCGCCTAGAATATTAGATCGATTGAAAAGTATGATGCATGTTTCCGAAGAAGATATCTATCATGTCCCGGGTCCCTTGGATTTGTCCTTTCTAGGTAAACTATCCAGAGCTAATGAACTTAACTACAAAAGACACCTCCATTACCCTCCCTATACTCCACAAACTCCAGCTATGCTTGTCAATAAACCACTTGACAACATTTTCGAACTTATTTCTGGAGGAGATATATTCTTAAGTTTACCTTATGAATCTTTTGACCCTGTTTTAGAGTTTGTTAAACAGGCGGCCAAAGACCCGAGCGTTCTTGCCATTAAACAAACACTATACCGTGTATCAGGAAACTCCCCAATTATTCAATACTTAGAAGAAGCAGCTCTAAATGGCAAACAAGTACTTGTTCTTGTAGAATTGAAAGCAAGGTTTGACGAAGAAAATAATATTCAGTGGGCAAAACGTCTAGAGCAAGCAGGCTGCCATGTTATCTATGGTTTAGTTGGACTGAAAACACATAGTAAAATTACCCTCGTAGTAAGAGAAGAAGACGAAGGTATTAGGCGCTATTTACACTTAGGTACTGGTAACTATAATGATACAACTGCAAAAATTTATACGGACTTGGGGATATTTACTGTAGCTGAAAGTTATGGTTCTGATGCAACAGAATTTTTCAATATGATTACAGGCTATTCTGAACCCATGAGCTGGAACCGCTTAACTATTGCACCATTCTGGTTGCGACAGCGCTTTTATGATCTTATTGACAGAGAAATACAAAATGCGCATGCGGGAAGAGAAGCTTATATTCATGCAAAGATGAATTCTTTGGTAGATGAAGGAATCATTAGGAAACTCTATGAAGCAAGCGAAGCGGGCGTGCAAATTGACCTTATTGTCCGCGGCATCTGTTGTCTCAGGGTAGGTGTTCCAGGATTATCTACAAATATTCGGGTGCGATCAATAACGGGTCGATACTTGGAACATAGTAGAATTTATGTGTTTGCAAATGATGGCAAAGAAGAAATCTACTTATCGAGTGCGGATTGGATGTCCAGGAATCTCGACCGACGTGTGGAATTGTTATTTCCTGTTGAAGACGCGGAATGTAAGAGCCGAGTAAAAGAAATTATGGATATCCAGTACAGAGATACAGAACGTTCGAATATCATGCAAACCGATGGCAGCTATAAGAAGTTAGATCGCCGAGGCAAAGAACTACTAGACTGTATGGTGAAGCAAGAAGAATTGGCGATGGAGCTTTCAGGTTCAACTGGAAATCAGATGGAAACAAGAAAGTTTCAACCTATTCATTCAAAAGATAATTTACGTTTCAGCCAAACGGATGCCAGTGACATGCTAGAAGATGATTAATAATAAGGAATAATAGATGGAAAATACTCTGAAAAAGCGCATAATACTCGTGATTGTTCTACTTATTACAGTAGGCGTTTTATTCATTATTTCTAAGAATCGTACAGAAGAGATAACAAGAGAAACTGAGGGGACATCCTCTTATACTTCGCAATCCGTGTATGAAACAGCTGAAAATCATAGTATTAGCTCGCAGCAAGCTAGTTCAAATCCCAATATGAGTACTACGACTCCTCCATTGACGGAGGTAACTACAGAGTTTAGAAGGGAAACTTTAGAAAACTACTCTAATGAGATTCTTTCGGCCGTAAATAAGGCCAGAGAAGAAGAAGGTTTGGATGTTTTATCTTTGAACAAAAATTTAAAACATGTAGCGAATATTAGGGCAGAAGAATTTAAAAACACAGAAGGTTATGAGAGGCCAGATGGTTCGAATTTCCAAACGGCTCTTGAGGAGAACCTCTATTTATTTCGTCAGGCGGTCGAAAATCATGCCATAGCGGATGTTCGGTATACTGCACAAGATGTCGTTTTGACCTGGCTTCAAGACGCAAATAATAAGAGTAATATTCTTTTGCCAGATTTCACAAGTATGGCAATATCTGCAGTCGAAGAAAATGGACAGTATTATATTGTTCTTCTACTCGTAGAAGATTATTCTGAACCCTATCTAAGTTCATATTCAGATAGTCAAATAGTGGCACTGCTGTATGAATATGTAAATGAATTTAGACAGCATTATGGTTACTCTAATTTAAACCGATCCCTAGCGATAGAAGATGCTGCTTCTATACGCGCCATGGAACTTCCATTTCGCTTTAGTCATTGGCGACCCGATGGAGTCAGTTGGCATACTGTTCTCGCAGATTTGAATATTAGATCAGCTAACCATGCTGAAGTGATTGATCACGTAAGTAATATGGATCAAAGCGCGAGAAATCTCGTGCTCTCTTGGATACATTCTGCTCAAGGTTCTCATATATTGAATGGGAACTTCCAGAATTTAGGTATCTCCGTTAATAGAAGAGATGGTGGATTATATATCGTCCTTGTATTTACTAATTAATTATGTAGGCATACTTCCTAAGAGGAATAAATTGATTCGTTAGAGAACTAAGAATCTAAGTTCTAGAATTATTTCTAGTGTAGTTTGGAGAATTCAACTAGCGTGTTTTTGTTGTATTTAAAACATGAAGGTTTTATCGGTGCAGACTATGCCATATCACTTAAGAGACACATAGTACTTCTAAAAAGACATTTACTTTTCACACGTTTCGATTTATTATATAAGCGTAAAAAAATATCGGTATTCTTATGGTTAAGTTTAAATGAAGAAAAACATGCTGTTTACATAATAAGTTAAGCTGGCCTTACAACTGAAGATTAATATGTTTATGTTCACAATACATGGGATACAACAGCTGTAGATTATTTTGTGCTTTGGACAGATGCCAATGACTTTATAAGTGTCGTCACTCATTAAGAGAATTTACTCTAATTTATGAAAGGTGGGAAGTATGATAAAAAAGCACGTAGCCCTATTAATGTCAGCAATTCTAATCCTTGTTCTATCTTCTTGTTTTATGCAAGAGAATAAAAACGTTCATGTATCTGACTCAATTCGTATTAACGAACAAGATACTTCTAAAGTCTCTAGTACGTTGACAAACCCGACTGGGAATTTGAATTATAACGGCGAATTTATTATAGAAGAAAAACTCGGAGGTATAATTAATACACATAACACGGAATCTTCATTTGATCTTGGGAAACTGGAACAGATGAAGATAGCCAATGATGGTGTACATTATTTTACGGCTCAAGCTCGTGTAGATGAAATTATAGAGTTATTAAATAGGATTCTTGATCTAGAAGTTTCTGAAACAAGGGATCGATTCGATGAACTACAAAGAAAAGATATTATTTTCCAGGATAAATACAGTCGAGACGGTCCTTTTGTACGAATCATATACAATAATGAGGAAGATGTGTATTTTATTGATGGTGATTTCCTTCCTAAATCCTTGGTGGACCCAAGTCGTACATTTAGAGTGCAAGATGCACAACAAGCCAAAAATATTTTAGATTTATGTGATAAATTAATGGAAAACGAAGCCTAAGGAATTCTGAACTGAAATTAGAATACCTTATTCAATTAGAGTGACCCCCAATAGTTGGACCAACCGGAGGGGGTCCATTTATATCCAAAAAAGAACAGTTATGAGTCCAAACGTCTCCTTGCATTAAGTACGAGTGAATCTGTTTGTCTCTAAATTCTACTGGATTTTTGCTGCCTCAAGCTGATCTAGGAAAAGTATAGAAGTAATCTAATTGTTTCATATGCATTATTCTATAATCAAACTTGAAATCTCAATTCGCAAAATTTTTCTTCTGACCCTTGCAAAATTTTTTACTTTGTTATAAGATAGTCAAGCACTTTTAAGAGTGTTGGAGATGCAGGTGTAGTTTAGTGGTAGAACATCAGCCTTCCAAGCTGATTGTGAGGGTTCGATTCCCTTCACCTGCTCCATTTTTTTGTCTATGGGTCCATAGCTCAGCTGGATAGAGCAACAGCCTTCTAAGCTGTGGGTCGGGGGTTCGAATCCCTCTGGGCTCACCACAGTAAAATCCCCCTGAAATTATTAGAATTCAGGGGGTTTTATTTTCTTCTTTGTTATCCAAAAAAAATCTTTTTCACTTTCGATTCTCATAAATAGTCCTACCTAATAAAAATCTCTACAGTATCACCAGCAGCTCCTTCAATTTCGAGGAGTCCCCCAATAGGACTTTACTTCACCAAATGGATAAGCTTATTGAAATCTATTTGATGGACTAAACTCTGTGTTTTAATATTTCCAACACTAAATAGCGTTATGAGAGTAAGATGTACGCACAATTTCATATTAAACATGCTAGAGGGATCTTTATATAGCAATTAAATTAATTATCAGCTTTTTCTTAACCTTTGGTTAAAAGAGCATACAACCATGGATTAAATATCAAAAAACATTCAAAAAAGTGAATAGTATTATCTTATTACGTGTATTTGAAAGCATTTCAGTTTTTCTTCACATTTGCTTAATTCTAAGAACAGATTCATATTCAATAATGTACATGTAACAAATGCGTTTGTTACTCCTCTTTTTTCATTATTTTTCTCCTCTTGTTTGGGACTCTGGTTGTGGCTACTAGAGTCCTTCCTTTTTACCTTGATAATTTGTTAGAATAGTTCTATGAAACAAATAACGTGTAGAGAAATAGAAACAGATGATAAATTAGACTTTTTCACTTTGGTGGATGAATTTTATCATTCAGACGGTGTGCATAAGCCAATTCCAAGATCTCACTATCAGCGTACCTTCCAATATATTATGGAGAATCGAAATCTAGCCAATGCTTTTTTGCTGTATTCTAATTCGGACCTTGCGGGATATGGACAGATTTCCTTTGCTTATTCTAATGAAGCGGGTGGTTTTGTACTATGGATTGAAGAGGTTTATATAAGACAAGATTTCCAAGGTCAAGGTCTAGGCAGCTATTTTATTAATTATATCCTTACTGAATATCAGAATAAGGTGAGAAGGATACGCCTAGAGGTGGAACCTGAGAATATTGGAGCGAAGGGTTTGTATGAACGTTTAGGTTTTCGAACACTTGTTTACGAACCTTATTATATAGATTATGCATTTCCTGAATTGTAGGAAATTCTTGGTATTTATTATGTTTAATTCGAAACATTTATGGCACAATGAAAGCAAACGATTAGTAAGGAGAACCCGATGAAAAGTGACGTACAAATTGCACAAGAGAGTAAGCTCTTACCGATTGCAGAAATTGCTGAAAATCTTGGGCTAAATGCTGAAGAATATGAACAGTACGGGAGAGATAAAGCGAAGATTAATCTAGATGCTTTGAGCTCGAGAGAAAACCATGAGGATGGGAAACTGATTTTGGTAACCGCGATTAACCCAACACCAGCGGGCGAAGGCAAGACGACAACGAATGTAGGATTATCGATGGCCCTAAATAAATTAGGGAAGAAGGCCATTACTACACTTCGCGAGCCATCATTGGGACCGTGCTTCGGTGTGAAGGGCGGCGCGGCGGGTGGCGGTTATGCCCAAGTGCTCCCTATGGATGATATCAATCTACATTTCACTGGAGATTTTCATGCAATAAGTAGTGCCCATAATCTCCTAGCAGCTATGGTGGATAACAGCCTTCATCAGGGCAATCCTCTTAACTTAGATCCTAAACACATTTTATGGAATCGTGTCGTGGATATGAATGATCGCGCACTAAGGAATATTGTCATTGGGTTAGGGGCAAAGGGAGATGGTGTTACAAGAGAAGCCAGTTATGATATTACAGTAGCTTCAGAAATTATGGCTATTCTATGCCTCGCTACTGATAGAGAGGATTTAAAAGAACGTCTCGGGAAAATGATAATTGGTTATAACTATAGTCAAGAGCCCGTAACAGCAAATGATTTAGGTGCTACTGGTGCAATGGCTTTACTTCTTAAGGATGCTATTAAGCCAAACCTCGTTCAGACTATTGAAAATACCCCCGCTCTTATTCATGGAGGACCATTTGCTAATATTGCTCATGGTTGTAATTCCATATTAGCTACGAAGATGGCATTGAAATTAGCCGATTATGTTGTAACGGAAGCTGGATTCGGTGCGGACTTAGGAGCAGAAAAGTTTTTTGATATTGTTTGCCGACAAGCGAATCTTAAGCCTAATGCTGTGGTGCTTGTAGCTACAATTAGAGCGTTGAAAATGAATGGTGGTGTGGAGAAGGAGAACTTAGGTGAGGAAAATCTTGAAGCTTTGGCCGAAGGTGTAGCGAATTTATCGCAACATATTGAAAATTTGAAGAAATTTGGTGTTCCTGTTGTTGTGGCAATAAACCGATTTCCAACAGACACGGAAGCTGAGATTCACTTATTAGAGGATAAGGTTAAGGAAGAGGGTAGTGCTATTGCTATGTCTGAAGTCTTCGCCAAAGGCGGAGAGGGCGGTTTGGATTTGGCCGAGAAGGTCATTGAATTATGTGATGAACCAAGTGATTTCGCTCCAATTTACGAAAGTGATCTACCTCTAAAAGAAAAAATGAAAAAAGTAGCCGGCGAGATTTATCGTGCGGATCAGGTGGTTTTCGCTAAGGGTGTATTAAGCAAATTCAAGAAATTTGAGAAGGAAGGTTATGGCGACTTGCCTATTTGTGTGGCGAAAACTCAGTATTCTTTCTCAGATGATCCTAAGAAATTAGGAGCCCCCAGGGATTTCGATGTTACTGTTAGAGATGTAAAGCTTAATGCGGGAGCAGGGTTTGTTGTATGCTTAACAGGTACAATTATGACTATGCCGGGATTGCCAAAAAAACCAGCCGCTGTGGACATGGATATTGATCGTGATGGCATCATCACCGGTCTGTCCTAAGTCATTAGAATAGCTAATTGGTAGGTATAATAACTCCCTAGATGCTGATTTATCAGCATACTAGGGAGTGTCTCATAAAAATTCTATTGCAATCTGTGGTATAATTACATATTGTATTTCATTTCAGGAGATTCTATGCAAGCACAAAAATATGACAATACCAGCATTTCCCAATTAAAGGGCCCCGACCGTGTTCGACTTAGACCGGGCGTTATTTTCGGCTCGGATGATATTATTGGTGCAGAACACGCGTTTTTTGAAATTCTTTCTAACTCGTTGGATGAAGCAAGAGAAGGATTCGGTCGTAAGATTATCGTTCATAGATTTAAAGATCATAGTTTACAAGTCACCGATGAAGGGAGAGGTATTCCTCTGGACTATAACTCTAAGGAGGAACGCTATAATTGGGAATTAGTTTATTGTGAACTCTATGCAGGTGGAAAATACAACACACTGCAAGGAGAAAACTATGAGTACTCCCTAGGCTTAAATGGTCTAGGTGCTTGTGCGACGCAATACGCTTCTAAATACTTCCAAGTTGAAGTTACACGTGATGGCTATACGTATGAGCTTGAATTTGAGCGCGGGATTAATAAGGGTGGATTAAAAAAGACAAAAGCCCCTAAGAATAAACCGAGTGGCACTAGACAACGGTTCTTATTGGACGATGATGTATTTACAGATATAGATATTGGTTTGGAGTATTTTACGAATACGCTAAAACGACAAGCTATTGTTAATGCAGGAATCCAATTTATATTTATTGATGAGATTACTGGAACGGAAGAAGAATTCTTATATCCTGACGGTATCTTGGGTTTCGTACATGAAATTAATCAGGATAAAGGAATCTCTAAACCTGTGAGTTGGACGGCAGAGGGAAGAGGCAGAGATCGTAAGGATAGACCAGAGTATAAGCTTAAGGTGGAAATTGCTTTTTGCTTCAATAATGAACATCAGCTACTAGAATACTATCATAACTCATCATGGCTAGAGTATGGAGGCTCACCAGAAAAAGCGGTACGTTCAGCATTTACCCAAGCTTTGGATAAATTAATTAAAGATAATGACAAGTATAAAGCCAATGAACAGCATATTACTTGGCAAGATGTGAGCGACTCTTTGATTTGTATTGTTAATTCATTTTCTACGCAAACGAGCTATGAAAACCAGACGAAAAAAGCTATTAATAATCGTTTTATTCAACGTTATATTACGGATATGATTAGAGAAAGGCTTGAAGTTTGGGTAATCGAAAATAAGGAACAAGCGAACCGTGTTTTCGACCAGATGCTTGTGAATAAACGTAGTCGAGAAAGTGCTGAGAAACAGAGGATTAGTATCAAGCGAAACCTTATGGGGGCTATCGATATTAATAATCGAGTAAAAAATTTCGTGGATTGTCGGTCAAAGGATATAGACAGAAGAGAAATCTATATAGTAGAAGGTAATTCTGCTTTGGGTTCTGTAAAAATGGGACGCGATGCGGAGTTTCAAGCGGTAATACCAATTCGAGGCAAGATTTTAAATTGTCTAAAAGCAGACTTAAATCAAATTTTTAAAAGTGATATTATCATGGACCTATTGAAGGTAATTGGTACTGGTGTAGAAGTAAAAAACAAGAATAATAAGCAAATTAGCGAATTTGACTTGAATAATTTGAGATGGTCTAAAATAATTATTTGTACCGACGCCGATGTAGACGGCTTCCAGATAAGAACACTCGTATTGGCGATGTTTTATCGCCTTGCGCCTACTTTGCTTAGGGAAGGGAAGATTTATATTGCAGAATCTCCATTGTATGAACTAACCTACCGCAAAGGTAAGGAAGAGCAGACGTTTTTTGCTTTTGATGATACAGAAAAGAATGATTATATTACAGAATATGGAAGTCAAAACTTACATATCCAGAGGTCTAAAGGTTTAGGGGAAAATGAACCTGAAATGATGTGGGAAACTACGATGAATCCAGAAACAAGGCGACTTATTCAAGTACAAACGGATGAAGAGGAAGCGATGAAAGCTATGTTTGATCTTTGGCTGGGGAATAACCTTCAGGGTCGAAAAGACTATATTGAAGAAAATGGTCATCTCTATATGGATATGTTGGACTTGGATTAGGAGCGTATATGGCAAGGAAGAAAAAAAACACACAAGTGAATAAAGCCGATGTTCCAGCGGATTCTATTATTGTCCATGATCAGATGATTACAGAAACTCTAGTAAGTAATTACATGCCTTATGCTATGTCTGTTATTGTCTCTAGAGCTATTCCAGAAATAGATGGGTTTAAACCTGCCCATCGAAAGCTCCTCTATACAATGTATAAAATGGGTCTTCTCAAAGGTAATCGAACGAAATCTGCAAATATTGTAGGACAAACGATGAAACTTAATCCTCATGGCGATCAAACGATATATGAAACTATGGTGCGTTTGACGAGAGGGAATCAAGCCCTTCTTCACCCTTATATTGACTCCAAAGGGAACATGGGAAAACAATACTCAAGAGATATGCAATACGCAGCACCGCGATATACGGAAGCAAGATTAGACGCATTCGCAGCTGAGTTATTCAATGGTATCGATAAGGACGTGGTTGACTTTACGCCGAACTATGATGGTACTCTAGAAGAACCTAGGCTTTTACCTGCAAGCTTTCCCTCTATTTTAGTAAATTCTAATCAAGGTATCGCAGTTAGTATGGCGTCAAACATTTCTCCTTTTAACTTGCAAGAAGTGTGTTCCGCCACGATTAATTATATTAAGAATCCTGCTTCTGACCCCATAACGGTCATGCCGGCACCTGACTTCCCTGGTGGGGGTGAATTGGTTTATAACGTTTCAGAGATGAGGAAAATATATGAGACAGGGAGAGGGTCATTTCGATTACGGGCACGCTACAGGATAGACAAGAAAAATAGTTTAATTGAAATTTATGAAATACCTTACTCGACCACGGTAGAAGCTATTATTGATTCGATTGTGGAAAATGTTAAGAACGGTAAACTTCGTGAAGTTAATGATGTACGCGATGAAACGGATTTACAAGGTCTGAAAATTACTTTGGAATGTAAGCGCAATACGGATTATGATTTGTTAATTCAGAGATTATTTAGCTTAACTCCGATGGTAAGTTCCTTTGCTTGTAACTTCAACATTTTAATTAATGGTACGCCTAGAGTTCTAGGCGTGAAATCGATCATAGCAGAATGGCTAGTATTTCGTAGAACGACAGTTAAGCGAGCCAAGGTTCATGAGTTAAATGAAAAGCAAGAGCGTTTACATTTACTGAAGGGTTTGGAGAAACTCCTTCTAGATATAGATAAGGCTATTGCTATAATTCGCAATACAGAAGAAGAAAAATTGGTAATCCCAAACCTAAGTGAAGGTTTCAATATAGATAGAGAACAAGCGGAGTATGTTGCGGAGATTAAACTGAGAAATCTTAATCGTGAATACATCCTGAAACGTACAAAAGATATTGAAAATTTAGAAAAAGATATTAAAAAGATTGAGAGAATTCTACGAAATCCTAAATTATTGGATGGGCTTATAGTAGAAGATCTTGAACGCATTTCAGAGTCCTTTGGCAAGGAGCGTTTGACCCAGCTGATCGATGAAGAGGATATTGCAGAGGTAGTAGAAGAAGATTTTATTGATGATTTTAATCTGAAAATTTTCCTTACGAAGGATGGCTATTTGAAGAAGTTGGCACTTACTTCTCTTCGTAGTGCTGGAGAACTCAAAACGAAGGAAAACGATAAGATTATTCAGGAAATTGAAGGTACGAATAAATCTTTACTATTTTGTTTTACGACTCATGCTAATGTTTATCGGATACCTTTATATGACTTGGAGGATAATAGACCTTCAGATTGGGGAAATTATTTACCTTCGATTCTTGAGTTTGAACCTGAGGAAGAAGTTTTGTTCGTGGTTTTACAAGATTTAAATGACGAAGAAACAGAACATAGATACCGAGGAGATATTCTAGTAGCCTTTCCGTCAGGGAGAGTTTCTAGAGTTTCATTAAATGAATATGTAACGAAGACCAGACGCAAGAAACTTGTGAAAGCCTTTAATGCAAAGGAAAAACCTATTGGTGGTATTTATATTCCCGAAGGTGAAGAACGGGATGTGGTTTTAATGAATACACAAGATCAGTTGGTCATATTTAGCAGTGCCTTATTAGAAGTTTTGCCGAGTCGCTCCAATTTAGGTGCTCGCGTAATGAAACTTAGAAAAAAGGTCGAGGCAAATCTATTTATTCCTCTTGAGGATGTGAAATTAGAGGACGCAAGTTATTATGAGATTAAAACTTTAGACCAGAGTGGAAGGTATCTGAGAGAAGAGAGCTTAATAGGTAGACAAATTGGCTTGGAAGACATGTAACGCATGATAATCTCTGTATTGTATGAAGGGATAGAATACAGGTGAAGAAAGCAATTCAAGATGGAGACTGTAGGATAGAGTAATGGATAACATTTACTGGCGCATAAGAAAAGCAAGGGCAGAAGATGAAGCCTTTTGTTTAACATGCTATCAACAAGCCAGTAAGAATTTTGCTTATCAGGGAATTGATCAATGGCAAGACAACTATCCTAACGCTTCTACGTTTCGTAAAGACTTGTCAGAAGGAAATTCTTATATTCTAGAAATTATCCTAGGTGATAAGATTGAAACTGTTGGGACAATGTACTTTGCTATGTCACAAGATCTCGGTTACGAAGGTAATAATGCGCATATTTGGTCGAACAACTTGCCTTATGGTGTTATCCATAGGATTGCATTGGCAGATGAATTTAAAGAAAAGGGATTGTCTCTATGTTTTTTCTGTTATGCCGCTAGACAAGCGCATAGAGCGGATATCCCTATGTTTCGCATCGATACCCATCGTGACAATCAGATCATGCAAAGTTTATTACAGCGTTTAGGATTCCAAAATCGAGGAGCAATCTATTTTGCTAGAGAAGATAGTGGCGTTTATATCCAACGCATGGCTTATGATCAGTGGACAGAGAGTATCTTACATAATCTGCAGAGTTGGAGTTGGTTATATAAAGAAATTCAGGAGGAAATAACATGAAAATTTATGATATAGCTGTAGTTGGTTCAGGTGGTGGTACGTACATTACCGATATGGCGATGAAAACAGGGCATAAAGTATGTCTCATTGAGGGAACAAGATGGGGTGGTACATGCTTAAATCGAGGATGTATTCCTACCAAGATTATGGTGCATGCAGCTGATTTAATTCGTATGACTCAGAAAGCATCGGATGTTGCTGTTTCTGGTGAAGCGATGAAAATTGATTGGCCAGCTCTAAAACGTAGGGTTTTTGAAAAAATTGCAGAGAGTGATTCTCTAGTAGAGTATTATGCTCCTTATGAAAATATTGATTTATTACATGGTTTTGCAAGTTTTGTAGGTAAGGTGGATTATGAAGGCCACGCTTATTTCAAATTACTTATTACTACAGCAACAGATGAAGAAGAAATTCTAGCAGAGAAGGTTGTTCTAGCTAATGGAGGACGAACAAATATTCCTAGAGAAGTGAACGCATCATCAGTGAGCATTATGACTTCGGAATCTCTATTTCATATTGAAACTTGGCCTGAAACTTTGCCAGAATCTATGATTATTATTGGTGGTGGAGACATAGGTGTAGAATTTGCGCATATTTTTCAATCCTTTGGAGTAGATTGTACGATTGTTCAGAGAAATAAACGCTTGGTGCCTAGGCAAGACCATGAGATTTCGGAGAGAATTACCAGCATACTCAGAAATAATGGGATTAAGATCTATCTCAATAGTTTAATTGATGAAGTAAGAGAAGAAAATAATAAAAAAATTCTAACTCTATTGGATAGAGAAGAAGGTAAGAAAACACGTTTAGAGGCAGATTCTCTATTTGTTTGTCCTGGCATTATATCTAATGCCGATACTCTAAATCTAGAAAGTATAGGACTAGAATTAGATGAGAGAATGTGGATTCCTACGAATGCATATTTGGAGACATCAGTCGATGGCGTTTATGCTATGGGAGATATCAATGGTAAACCTCAGCTCAGGCATAAATCTAATTATGAAGGACAAATTCTTGCCTACAATCTCATGTCTCCAGAAGTCAAATCAAGAGAAGATTATCGCCATGCCGATTATGAAGTTGTGCCTTCAGGCACATTTACGGCTATGCAGATTGCACGCGTAGGGATTACGGAAGAAGAAGCAATTGCTCAAGGAATAAAACATAAGGTAGGTTATTTGAAGTATTCGTCGACGGCTCAAGCTTATGCTCGTGGGATTCTTCCAGAGCAAGAAGAAATCGATGGTTTTGCAAAAGTTATCGTAGATGAAATTACCCATGAAATTCTTGGGGTGCATATTCTTGCGGATGAAGCCTCCTCCCTGATTGAACCTTATACTTATCTTATGGCGATAGGGAGACAAGATCGCTATCCTGTAAACCGGTATGAAAATGTAGTAGAGAATATGACGGTACACCCTGCTTTAGCCGAAGTTGTTGCATGGGCATTTGAATCCTGGCGAAAGGAAGACAAGCAGGATGCATAAGCTTAAGCGTATTTTATTAATTACTACGGGAGGGACAATTGCCAGTAAACCTACAGAAGAAGGCTTAGCTCCTCAGTTAAATGGTAGCGAAATACTTGCTTATGTACCCGAGTTAGCAGATTTAGCCAATGTTTCTGTTCTAGCCCTCTTCAATATTGATAGTACAAATATGAATCCTCAGCATTGGATTGCCTTGGCCCGAGCGATAGAGGAACGCTATGATACCTATGACGCATTTCTCATTACTCATGGTACTGATACGCTTGCCTATACAGCAGCAGGCCTCAGTTATCTCATACGAAATAGCTATAAGCCGATTGTACTTACGGGATCTCAGCATAGTATTGCAAGACGCGATACCGATGCGAGACGTAACTTGCAAGATGCTTTGCGCTTCGCTGTCGATGACTCGGCCAATGGTGTTAAAGTTGTATTTGATGGACAAGTTATCTTAGGTACTAGAGCTCGTAAGACACATACGAAAAGTTATGGTGCATTTAATAGTATTGATTTTCCTCCTATTGCACACATCAGAAGCGAGAAAATCATCTATTACATTCAAGATAAAACAGAAGGTGAGGTATGCTTCTCCCATGACTTAGATCCAAGTTTGGCTGTAATTCAACTTACGCCAGGACTTCGTAGTGAAGTCCTTCTGGCTGTAGGTCAACACTGCGATGCGATAATAATTGAGGGGTTTGGGAGTGGTGGTTTACCCAATCTGGATGAATGGGACTTATCTGAAGCGGCAGAACATTTGCTTCATTCTGGTAAAATTGTCGTGATGAGTACCCAAGTTCAGCACGAAGGTTCAGACATGGCTATTTATCAAGTAGGACATAATTTACTCTTCGATTATGGAATGCCCGAAGCACGTAGTATGACTATAGAAGCTTTGAGCGCAAAACTTATGTGGATAATGGCCCAAACAAAAGATATAGAGCAGGTCAGAAACCTACTCTATACGAAAATTGATCACGATATTATTTAAGGTTTAAGAACGTGAAGTTTTCTATACCTAAATCTACTAATTACGGAAGAAACTCTTATAGAGTTCTCGAATCGCGTAATTACATAGGTTGTCCTTAATACCAAAAAGGATACTAATTTCAGATGGGCCTTGCACAACAAGTTCAATATTTATACCCGCATTACTTAAAGCATTTACTGCTCTACCTAGAACTCCAACAGCATTTTTCATGGCGATACCAACTGCCATGATTATTGCGAGTTCATGGGTTACATAACAGGCATCGACATTTAGTTCTTTTAATATACGAGTAACGAGTAGTCTTTCTTTATCTGGAGTTAGAACATCTTCTCGGAAAATAATCGATAAGGAGTCAATACCAGTAGGCATATGTTCGAAGGGCACATTTAATTCTGCTATTATGCGTATAACATCTAGTGCAAATCCAACTTCTTGGTTCATTAAGTATTTTTCCACATGTAAAACACAGAAGCCTTTTTTGCCAGAAATGCCCGTCATTATACCTTCGAAATCCATACGTTTTCCTACGATATAAGTACCATGACCTTCAGGATCATCTATACTTTTAATCTGTAGAGGAATATTTTGGCGCCTAACAGGCTCCAAAGCATCTTCATGCAAGATGTTAAATCCAGTATAGGCGAGTTCTCGCATCTCATCATAAGTCATTTCCCGTATAGGCATAGGATTCTTCACGAGGTCCGGTCTCACAGAATAAACTGCATCGACATCCGTGAAATTCTCATATTTTTCCACATGGAGAGCCGCTGCTAAAATGGAACCACTTATATCGGACCCGCCTCTAGTGAACGTTAAAATTTCTCCTTCAAGTGTGCAGCCAAAGAAACCAGGGAAGACGATGATATCGGTTCTATCGAGTAATGCTTCTCGAATATTTTCGTACGCTTCAGGAAGAGGTCGTACTACACCCTTGTTCTTCTCTAAATATAAGCCTACATCATGAGGTGAGACATAATTGGCATCAAGTCCTATACTCCTTAAATGCTCAGCAAAAAGTTTAGCGTTATTGTCTTCTCCGGATGCCTTGAGCGCATCTACAAGGTGTACATAACTATGAGAATACTTACTAATTCTGTCCAGTATGTCTTGTTTAACTAATTCTCTATAATCTGTATCCAGAGCTAATTCATCAGCAATTTTGCCATAGCGATCAGCTATCTGAGTAATTAAATCTTCAGAGGGGAAATCATTGGTTATAGCAGAGGCCAAAGCTATGAGTAAATCTGTGATTTTGGTCTCATCAGGATGACTCTTCCCAGGGGCTGAGACGACGACATAGCGTCTGCGATGATTAGATTTTATGATATTAGATACTTTGCGCATTTGCGCAGCGGATGAGAGGGATGATCCTCCAAATTTACATAAATACTCGTTCACGGTATCCTCCTTGGATGTTCAGTTACGCGCTAGATATTTTTCATAATGCAATGGTATTAATTATAGCAAGAAACTAGGAATGTATGAAATCTATAGCGCTATATACAATAATGTTCAATATTCAGCATTTATAAAACGGTATTTTCTATTACGTTCAATTCTTTAGGTATATTTTCGTAAATTCCATTATACTTATACGGATTGGAAACGAGGAGCAAGACAAGATGTGGAAGAATTGGCAGGCAGATGCTTATTATCATAGTATTGAGAAGGTACCATTAGAAAATTATTATAAGCAAGGCTATCGACTTTTATTATTGGATATAGACAATACGCTTGCCATTCATGGATCTCAAGTCAGTCAAGCCTATGCACAAGATCAGCTACGAAGAGTGCGTGAAATTGGTTATGATGTTTATGTGCTCTCCAATGCACTGAGAGATAGAGCACAAAGTTTCGGCAAAAGTTTAGATCCTAAGCTTAAAGTCATAGGGGATGCAAGGAAACCTGGGACTAGAGGTATAGAAGAAGCTTTGGCCAAAGCAAATATACCTAGAGAACAAACGCTACTAGTGGGCGATCAAATTTTTACTGATGTTTGGGCAGGAAAAAGAGCAAACATTTGTGTGGTACAAGTGGATCCATTGAGTTTAAACGAACCCTGGTATATTCGATTGAAGAGAATGGGTGAACGACTTGTTCGATTTATTTCTGGAAATAGTGCATATTATGATAGAATTCTTGCACAGAAAGAACAGCTTCCTTGATTTACAAGGGCAGAATAGATAAAATTGTTAAAAGCTTGATACTTGATTTGGAAATTCTCAGCTGAGTTAAGTAATTAAGTCGTATTATATTTTAGTATATCTTAGGAGGATATTTATGATTTCAGCAGGAGATTTCCGTAATGGTGTTTATTTCGAAATGGATGGAGACGTCTATCAGGTAGTAGAGTTCCAGCATGTTAAGCCAGGCAAGGGTGCAGCTTTTGTTCGAACCAAATATAAGAATCTTCGTACAGGTTCTGTGGTAGAAAGAAGTTTTAACCCAAATGACAAATTTGAACAAGTTCAGTTAGACCGTAGTGATATGAGTTACCTCTATCAGGATGGAGACCTCTATTATTTTATGGATCAAGAAACCTATGAACAATTACCGTTTAGTAAAGAAACAATAGGTGAGAAGTTAGCCTTTATGAAAGAAGGTATGGTATGTCGTGTCGTATCACACAAGGGTACGGTGTTTTCTGTTGAGCCGCCTCTGTTTGTAGAGTTAGAAGTAACGGAAACTGAGCCTGGAGTAAAAGGTGATACCGCTACGAATGCTACGAAGAACGCTACATTAGAAACCGGCGCTACAATACGTGTTCCTCTGTTCATAAACGAAGGAGAAATTGTTCGTATTGATACGCGTACAGGTGAGTATATGGAGAGGGCTTAAGCTCTTAATTTATGGCTACAGATAGCACATCAAGACGTAAGGGCGATCGAACGATGTCCCTAGGCTTTATAGCTCAATATGCGGCCGAAGCGTGTTTGCAGACCGAAGGTGTACATAGTATGGATAACAGTGCGCTTGCATCCTTCAAACAATCCTTCGGTGTTGAGCATGAAGGAATGGGCGTGGAAGTAAGTTTTCTCCAAGAACAAGAAAGTGTTGTGGATATTACTTGCTATCCGAATATTTTTTTCGGTGTTATTGTGCCGGAAGTCGCTTGGCAGATCCAGGTGAACGTCAAGGCGGATGTGGAACGCTTCACAGGCTTAACCGTGAACACGGTCAATGTCTATGTCAAAGATATTATAAAACAGGAGGTTTCAAGCCATGCGGATTAGACATCGTGTAATGCTTGGTGTGCTATCCCTATTAGCTGGGCTTAGTATGGTTTTTTTTATACTCTTAGGTTTAAGAAGAGTATGGTTAGTCGAGATTTTGCAAAATTTCTTCCGTGAAGAGGGTAATAATGCTTTACGCTTTTTATTCTTAGGAATAATAATTTTCTTATTCTGGCTATGTTTATTTACTTTAGCCTATACGTTTCTAGGCGGTAGAGTCCGCAAAAGTCGCGTGAAGAGTACGGATATCGGCTTGATAGATATCGGCACGGGTGCAATAGAAAACATCGCTTTGAATTCGGCCAAAGCCGCTCAAGCAGGTATTAAAACCGCAAAAGCTAAAGTCTATGCTGGCCAAAAAGAACAGATTGCTGTGGAACTTAATGTAGTGCTCTACTCTGACGTAGAAATCCCACTTCAAATGGCTAAAATTCAAGATCGTGTGAAAAAAGACGTGGAAAAATATACAGGTATCGGAGTGGAATGGGTAAAAGTAAAGGTTAGCCGAGTAGAGCTGATTGGAACTAGGGTTGAGAGATAATAGATGAGAAGATTATTTGATCCTTTATTGCAAATTGTACATGGTAAAGATGCAGGGTTACTAGGTGCTGCCGTCGCCTTTGTTTTAGCTGTACTATGGGCAATATTTGGATTTTGGAAAACTTTATTTATTATTATTATGACTATCGCGGGTTATATAATTGGAGCCAGATTATTCAGAAATTCTACACACTTTAAAGAGTTAATTGATAAGTTACTTCCACCGGGAAGATTTCGCTAGTTTATAGACAGTAAATGAGGATGTTATGAGTAGAAGAGATGCCAGAGAAAAAGCAATGCAATTGCTTTATCAAATAGATAGTCAAGATACGAGTCCGGAGGAGCAGTTAGATATTTTTCTAGCACAGCGTACACCTCTCCCTGGTCAGACGACAGAAATCGAGGAAGAAGAGGGCGCCAATGTGGTCGCCACATTAGAAGAAAGTGATCAAGCGTATCTTAAAAGTTTAGTTCGAGGTGTTATTGCGAGAAGCGATGAATTGGATCAAACCTATAGCGCATTTCTCAAGAAGTGGACAGTTGAAAGATTACCTCGTATCGAAAGAATTCTTTTGCGCATGGGTACTTATGAATTACTTCATGCAGAAGACATTCCTAATTCCGTGGCAATTAGTGAAATTATTCGTCTGTGCAAAACCTATGCTGATGAGGATTCGTATTCTTATGTGAATGCTGTTTTGGGGAAAGTAAGCAGAAAACATGAGGAAGGAAGTGAGGAAATTGTCTAGACAACAAACTTCCGTAACCGTTTCCCAATTGAATCGTTATGTAGCGACTTTGCTTGAGAAAAATCAGGCACTCAATAATATCCTTGTAAAAGGCGAATTATCCAATGTTAAACGTTATGCGTCTGGACATTGGTATTTTAATATTAAAGACGAAAATGCTCAGGTTGCTTGTGTAATGTTTAAGGGGCATGCAACGAAGTTAGCTTTCCAACCGCGTGATGGACAAGAGGTTTTAGTAGGGGCAAAGGTAAGTTTGTATGAACCAAATGGAAAATATCAACTTAATGTGTTTTCTATGGATGAAGTCGGTAAAGGAAATCTCTTCTTAGCGTATGAACAACGCAAAGAGAAATTGAGAAAAGCGGGTTATTTTGATGAGGGAAGGAAAAAAGAACTCCCAATAATGCCCAAAGTTATCGGAGTAGTAACGTCCTCATCAGGGGCAGTCATCAGAGATATTGTAAATGTGAGTAATAGGCGTTTTCCTAGTACGAAAATAATTTTATATCCTGCCAAAGTCCAAGGTCCAGGTTCTGCAGAATCTATCGTTTTGGGGATTGAATATTTCAATAGGAGAGAAGACATTGATGTTCTAATCGTAGGAAGAGGCGGAGGATCAATAGAAGATTTATGGTCTTTTAATGAGGAAAATGTAGCTAGAGCGGCTTTTGAGTCGAGTATCCCTATTATTTCTGCTGTTGGACACGAAAGTGATTTTACTATTCTCGATTTTGTTGCAGATAAGAGGGCCCCCACACCTTCTGCTGCAGCTGAAATTGCAGTACCTAATAGTCAAACTTTGGTGAAACGCATTCAGAGTCATGAAGAGACTATGGTTAGAGTTTTGGAACAAAAAGTAAATCTGGCTAGACATCGATTAAACCATTTGGCGAATAATCGCTATTTGCAATCTCCCTATGAGAGAATCCATGATGCTATGCAAAAGGTGGATATTATAGAAGAACGTCTGGAAGGTTTATTGGAGAAAAAAATCTCAGGAAGAAAATCTTCATTAGCTGCTCTGGCTAATCGATTAGATGCATTGAGTCCCTTGAAAATTCTAGCGAGAGGCTATGCCATGGTGGTGGATGAGGAAACAGAAGTGCCTCTTACTTCTGTAGAACAAATTGAAATTGAAGATAACTTACGTTTATTTATGCAAGATGGTATCGTTCATTGTGAAGTAATAGAAATGGAGAACAAAGATTATGACCGTATTAGATAATCGCAATCCTGATGAAACCGTTTCAGGGAAGCCTGAAGAATTGAATTTTGAACTCGCTCTGAAACGCTTGGAAACCGTAGTAAGTAAGATGCAAGGAAGTGATCTATCGCTTGATGAATCTATGGCTTTATTTCAAGAAGGAAGTTATTTGGTGAATATATGTCGAGAGAAGTTAGAAAAGGCTGAACAAGAAGTCAAAATTCTCTTGCAAAATAAGAATGGAGAGATAGTAGAAGAAGACTTTCTAACGGAGGAAGCGTAAATGAAAGGTTATAGGCAGCAATTAAAAGACTATCTCGCTACAGTAGAAAATATTTTACCTCATGCATTAAAGGATAAGAAGAAATGTCCATTACGTATTGAAGAAGCTACAGCCTATAGTCTCCTGGCTGGAGGCAAAAGAATAAGACCAATCTTATCTTTGGCCGTAGCAGATATGCTACTAGAGGACGCTTCACAGTTACCTGAAGTGCAAAACTATGCGGCAGCTATCGAGATGATACATTGTTATTCCTTGATCCATGATGATTTGCCTGCCATGGATGATGATGCTATGCGGAGAGGAAAGCCTAGTAATCATAAGGTTTATGGGGAAGCAATGGCTATTTTAGCAGGAGATGCCCTATTAACAAAAGCTTTTTCGCTTTTAAATCCTACTGATAAAAGCTCTCCGAGAATAGATGCGAAAGGTGTGTTAGCGGCTTGGGGAGCTCTTGCAGATTATGCCGGTAAAGCAGGTATGATTGGTGGCCAAGTCATGGATATTGAAGCAGAAGGGCGCACAATCAATGTAGCGTATCTAGAAGAGCTTCAATCACTCAAAACATCGTGCTTAATCCAAGCGGCAGTAGTTGGCAGTGCTAGACTCTTACATGCACCTGAGAACGTGATAGAATTGTTAGATACATTTGCCTTGTATTTAGGAAGAGCATTTCAAATCCAAGATGACATTCTAGATGTTGAAGCTGACCCGGATTTATTAGGCAAAACGGTTGGCAAGGATGCGAAAAGTCATAAAGCAACTTATGTAACTTTGCTTGGACTAGAAGGTGCAAAACTTAAACTAGAGGAAGTCGATGCAAAGGTTATGGAACAACTTAACCGACTAAATACTTTAGGTTATGAGGTTAATTTCCTACATACTTTGCATTCCTCACTTAGTGGGAGAAGGTATTGAATACTATAATAAATAGAATAATGCGTCCTACAGATGTTAAGGATTTAAATCAGGATGAGCTTACACAATTAGCACAGGAATTAAGAAGCTTTATTATTTCTACTGTCGCTCAAACGGGCGGGCATCTGGCTTCTAATCTTGGAGTGATTGAGTTAACTTTAGCCTTATGTAAAGTTTTCGATTTCCCACAGGATAAGATTGTATGGGATGTAGGGCATCAATCGTATGCATTTAAAATACTTACAGGTCGTAAAGACTTATTTAGTGGATTGAGACAATGGCAAGGCTTAGCAGGTTTTCCCAAGTCAGAGGAAAGTGCTTATGATTTTTTCAATACAGGACACAGTTCGACTTCAATTTCTGCTGCTCTAGGTATTCTAAGAGCAGACAGCAGATTGGGTAATGGGAATCATGTAATTGCTTGTATTGGAGATGGAGCACTCACTGGCGGTATGTCTTTCGAGGCATTAAATGATGTAGGAGAAGGAGACGAGAATCTCATTGTGCTTATAAATGATAACCAGATGAGTATTAGCGCAAATGTAGGTGGTTTAAAAAATCACTTGAACATGCTCAGAACGTCTCAATCCTATCTCGAACTTAAAGGGAGTGTAGGGAAGAGCTTACACAAGATTCCTCTTGTAGGTGAGCCTATGGTACGTATGCTTGCGGCTATTAAACGTTTCTTCAGAAGAAAGGTTACAAGAAAGCGAAATACAATGTACGAGACTCTTGGCTTTAAATATTATGGTCCAGTAAATGGGCATAACTTAGAGGAGCTAGAGAAGGTCTTGACTGCTGCCAAGCTACATGAAGGTCCTGTTATTGTTCATGTATTGACCGTTAAGGGAATGGGCTATGAACCTGCAGTAAGTAAACCAGAAAATTATCATGGAGTAGCGCCTTTTGTAGTGGAGACAGGTGTACCAGAAAATTCTGCGACAGTTCTAGCGGAAGCAGAGAGAGGTAAGTTCCCAGAATTTATCCAAGATTTAAATAATTATGGAGATGCTTTCAGTTATAGCCTTCAGTATTTAGCACATAGGGATAATAGACTTGTTGGTATATGTGCAGCTATGGCTGGTGGAACCAAGATGGATAGTTTTGCAGAAGCTTTCCCAGAACGTTTTTTCGATGTTGGTATAGCAGAACAACATGCCGTAACCATGGCGGCAGGGATGGCCATAGCAGGACTTAGGCCTGTGGTGGCACTCTACTCAACATTTTTACAAAGAGCTCTAGACCAAGTACTACATGACGTTGTATTACAAGAATTACCAGTTATTTTTTGCTTGGATCGAGCAGGGGTAGTGGGTGAAGATGGTGAAACACACCAAGGTTTATATGATTTAGCCTTTTTGCAGGCGCTCCCTTACGGTATGGTGTTTACACCGCGTAATGGGCAAGAACTTTTCCAAGCCTTTACCTATTCGCTGGAGCAAGATAAAGGTCCCTATTTCATTCGTTACCCGAAAGGCTCTAGTCTATTTACACTGGAGCAGAATCAAGAAATAAGTGCCTACCTCACAGATACGAGTCAATTAGATGAACCTGTTTATCGGGCGCAATTCCTGAAACCTGGTCACGATTTGACCTTAATCGCTTGGGGTTATACAACGTCATTGGCATACGAAGCAGCACTTGCTCTAGAGCAAACAGGTTATCACGTGCGTGTCTTGGATTTGCGAGAAATTAAGCAATTAGATTGGACAAGAATTAAAGAAGCCTTATCTTCTCCTTGTTTAATTGTAGAAGAAGCTATATTTTCGGGAAGCGTTTCTGAACATATTTTGGCCAAAGTCCAAGAACAAAGAATAGAAGCAAATATACGAAGCATTTACATAGAGAATGTACCTGTAACGCAGGGGAAAAGAGATATTGTTCTACAAGCCTTAGGCATTTCTGTGGAAAATATTTATAAAACAGCTCTCGAAATGCTTGGTGATAAGGAGAGCAATGATGAAAATTGGTTTGGTAGCTGATAAGTATAAAGATCCTGATTTTTCCCTATTAAATTATGTAACAGAGTATTTAGAAAAAAACAATGTAGAAGTATACTACCCAGATATTCGTGATAAATACCGTGACGTTGTATTAGCAAAAGAATTTTCTCAATGGGAAAATTTAGACCTGGTAATCTCTATTGGTGGAGATGGTACTTTTCTCTATGCTTGTCATAAAGTATATCCACTTGATATACCCATTATTGGCATAAACTTGGGACATATGGGTTTTATGACCGAAATAGAAGAAGAAAATCTCGATGAAGCGCTCGATATGCTGTCTAGAAAAGAATATGTCATTAAGCAACGCATGATGCTGGATGTGCAAGTGTTTGATGGCGAGCATAATGTGTTATATCAAGATTTTGCCTTGAATGATGCAGTACTCTATCGTGGATCAATTTCACAAATTATTCCTTGTACTTTTTCTATTGACGGAAATATAATAGAGACTATACCAAGTGATGGATTAATTGTCGCAGCACCCACAGGTTCCACTGGATATGCCCTATCTTGCGGTGGGCCTATTATAGATCCGAATTTAGAAATGATATTAGTTACTCCTATTAGTCCACATACCTTACATAATCGAAGCTATGTGTTAGGAGCAGATTCTGTGATAGAAGTCGGAATTAGAGAGCATTATCCTCATAGACCTTTATTTAGTATCGATGGACGTTCTAATATTGAAGTAGATAGTAGTGTACGGGTGGAAGTTAGACGCGCAGCAAAAGATATTAAAATTCTTAGTGTAGAAAACATAAATTTCTTCCACAGAGTACCGGACAAGCTAAATGCGAGAGGGACTTTTCATGGCAATGGACAAGAAAGAAAGACAAGATAAAATACGAGAAATTATCAACACCAAACATGTCAGTACGCAAGAAGAGCTGTTAAGTTATTTAATGGCGTATGATTTAGGAGTTACTCAGGCCACAATATCAAGAGATATGAAGGAACTAAATGTCATCAAGGCAAATTTAGTAGATGGGAAACAAAAGTTTGTTGTCTTAAGATCGCAATATGATGCAGGTACGTCACGTTTGCTAAATGTATTTGCAGAAGCAGTAATATCAAGTACTAAAGCTGGAAATTTAATAGTAATTAATACATTGCCCGGCATGGCTCCAGCCTGTGCATCGGCCATAGATGTATTAAATCACCCTGATGTCGCAGGAACAATCGCAGGAGATGATACCCTCTTCTTAGCGGTTCGAAGTGGAGCAGAGGTTACGGAAGTAGAGACGGAGATCATGCAGTTCGCCTCTCATGGTAGGAAAGAATAATGTTAGAGCATTTGGAAATTTCTAATTTAGCACTAATTGAAGAAGCAAGTTTGGATATTGCTCAGGGATTCCAGGTAATAACAGGTGAAACAGGTACAGGGAAATCCCTATTATTGGGAGCTATTTCAGCGATAAGCGGTAAAACATTGGCAAAAGACCTAGTTCGTACAGGAGAAGAGATTTCTTTGGTTGATGCTGTATTTCAGGATGTTGAAAAATATTTCGATGGGAACGAGGAGGTCTTGTCTTTCATAGAAGACGGAGAGCTTATTTTATCAAGAGAAATAAGAAAAAATGGTCGAAACTTGTGTAGGGTAAATGGCCGTATGGTTTCTCTGAATTTCTTACGAGAGATTGGCGAGAGATTATGTGATATCCATGGACAAAACGATAAGCAACAGATATTTCGTAAGGAAAAACATATGGATATTCTCGACCGATATGGACAGGTAGAAATTTCAGAAGCTAAGCAAGCGTTTCGAAGAGCATACAAGGCATGGCAAGAACTCTTACGAAAAGAAAAGGAACTCTTGGCAGATCCAGAAGAAAGACGTTTATTAATGGAACGTTTGGCTTATCAAATAAATGAAATTGAAATGCTAGATCCGAAACCAGATGAAGATACTTCTTTAAAAAACAGAAGAGATATACTCCTACATACAGAAAAGTTAAGTTTAGGTCTAGGACAAGTGCTTACTTACATTAATGGAGGAGAAGAACAATTAGGGGCTAAAGATTTAATTAATGCATCATGGGGAGAAGTTCAAGGTCTTGCACCCTATTATGAAAACTTGAGTAAAGAAGTAGATAATCTAGGTGAGATATCAGCTTTACTAGAAGAAAGCAGTCGAAACCTCGATAAATTATTGCAAAGTATTGAGCAAAGTCCCCAGGAATTAGATCATATACAAGAAAGGCTTGACGCTATTACTCGCTTGAAGAAAAAATATGGAGGTGCGATTGATACGGTACTCCTTTTCCTAGAAAAGGCAAAGGAACGCTATCAACTTATAGAAGAAGCTTCTAGTCTTGTTGATGAAATTCAGGAAAGAAAAGAGAAACTTAAGGAGCTCTTGGAAGATAGAGGTAAAAAACTACATGAAAAACGACAAGAAGTAGCGCTTGTTCTCGAAAATAAGATAATGGCAGAATTAAAAGCATTAGGCATGGAGGATGCCATATTCCAAGTACGTTTCCGCACGCGAGGAATTGAAGAAGTCCGTGAAAATGGTTTCGATCAGATTGAATTTATGCTATCAGCAAATAAGGGAGAGAGTTTGAAACCACTCGCAGAAACGGCTTCTGGAGGGGAAGCTTCCCGTATTATGTTGGCGATCAAAGTCACGCTGGCGGATGCAGATGATACACCACTCTTAGTATTCGATGAGATTGATAGCGGTATTAGTGGTGAAACCACTGAAATCGTGGGCGAGAAATTAAAAAGACTAGGTCAAACCCATCAAATAATTTGCGTAACGCATCAAGCGCAGATTGCGGCCAAAGCCGATCACCATTTTCACATTTATAAAGAATCCGATGGAGATAGAACTAGAACAAAAATTGAGCGACTAAACCCAGAGAGAAGGATAAAAGAAATTGCAAGACTTCTTAGTGGTAAGCAAGAAGATAGTAGTACTTTGCAACTTGCCAAGGAGTTATTAAACGCCTAATGTATATTTCTTATAGCGTTACACCAGAAGATCATGGTATGTCTGCTCAAGCCGTATTAAAGCACCGTTTGTTTTTCTCTCAAGTGCTCCTTCGTAAACTGAAAAAATACCGAGCACTACACGTAAATGGAGAGTTCGTCTTACATAAAACAACTGTACAAGCGGGTGATTTTATTGAAGTGGATTTCACTGAAGAAGGCGAGCTAGAAGGTGTTCTTGATAATCCCGGGGGAATACCTATCCTCTACGAGGACGCTTGGTTAGCATTAGTAGCTAAACCGCCCGGCTTACCAAGCCACCCGAGGTTTCCAGGAGATCCGGGACTATCTACACGTTTATCTAGTAAGAGAGTGCATTTGATTAATCGCTTGGACCTGGATACCTCAGGTCTAACTATTATTGGCAAGAACCCTTATGCCCATGATTTAATGTCGAGAACACCAATAACGAAGGTTTACTTAGCTTTAGTTCATGGAATTATGCCGGATACCGGAATTATAGACCTTCCCATTGCAAGAAAAGCAGGAAGTATTATAGAACGTGAAGTGCATTTGGATAATGGTCAGAAGGCAATTAGTCATTTTGTTAACGTTTGTACATGGCCGAAACAAAATGTATCGCTTGTAGGCTTTCGCTTAGAAACAGGTAGAACCCATCAGATTCGAGTGCATGCCCAATATTTCGGTCACCCCCTAGTAGGTGATACACTTTATGGCACCGAACAGAGCAATGAAGTGACCAAGAAAGAATGGGATAAAGATCAGGCGAATTCTTTGAACATACTCTTGTCTCGCCAATTTCTTCATGCCTATCAACTGGAATTTGAACATCCAATATTAGACAAAATTATTTCGACAACTTGTGATTTACCTGAAGATTTAAGACGTGTTATCGATACACTCAATAACTTAGAGGATTGCGTTAAGGGGAAGGAGAGCCTCGATAATCTGTTATGTCTTGATTTACCTGCAAGAAATATTCAAAATAATCCTATCAAGAAAAAGAGAGGAGACTAATCCCCTCTCAATTTACTCGTAATTTTTAATATGGGTATTAATAAAAATCTTGATCATCGTCTTCTCTTAAGAAATTAACGGTGCCCTCTTCGGCATGAATTTCGAATTCGTATGTTTTACCATTACTACGTAATTTTCCTTCGTACTCGAAAACATCATTATCATCATCTTCAGTGTCTAAATCCATGTCGAATATATAGGCTTGAGAATCTGCTATTTCTGCTAAAGCGAGTTGATAGGCTTCTTCTAAGCTTATTACATTTTCTAATCTACTGGCGTATTCACTCCAGTCATCACTCGAATCTTCTTCATATTCTAGAATTTCTCCTGTTTCAGCATGGACTTTGGCCTCGAGTTCGTGACCTTCTTTTTCCATTTCTATTTCGTAATAGAAACCTTGATTATCATCTAGATCATCGAGTTCTATACTAATTAGCTTAGAGGGTTCACCGAAACGATTTTGTATAATGTTTTTGGCGTCTAAGATAGAAATAAGGCTTGCTGGCATGTTAGGGTTCTCCGCAGAAGCACTACTATTGGTTACGGATTCACTAGTTGCCTCTGATGTTTCAACATCCTCTAACGAAGTTGTAGTACGAGTTTCTTCAGCTAAATCAATACTTATCCCAGTTTGACTGGATGTGTTCTCCGTAGCATTTGGACTCGCGCAAGCGCTAACCATAAGCGCGAAAGCTAAAGCGGATGTAATACCTATTTTCTTGAAATTTTTCATAATTTCCTCCATATATTTTTCTTTCTTCATTTTACTCGTTCAATATTATAGTTTGATTAAAAACGAAGAATGAAGAAAAATTAAGAATTATTTGAATTTTGGAAAATAATGAATAAGTAATTTCTTGACAAAATGCATAAAAGATTAAGATTGCATTTGTGATTTCTGTGTATTGAGTAAAAATTTCATCAATAGCCTGATCTTATGTTTATTTCTAAAAAAATATCTGATAAAATTCAAGCAGAAATTCAGAAGAGAGAGGAAGACGATTAATGGAAAACGTTATGCATCCCAAGTATCCCGTTGTTAATTCTGTAGAAACTTTAGAAAGTAGATTACAAGATTTAAGAGCAGCACAGAAAGAATTTGCGTCCTATTCACAGGAGAAAGTAGATAAAATATTTTATGCAGCCGCTATGGCCGCAAACCAAGCCCGCCTGAATCTGGCCAAACAAACGGTTCAAGAAACTGGCATGGGTGTAGTTGAGGACAAGGTGATCAAAAATCATTTTGCTGCTGAATTTATATATAATGCTTATAAAGACACAAAGACCTGTGGTGTCATTGAAGAAGATAAACACGCAGGGATGCGGAAAATTGCGGAACCTATCGGTGTGGTTGCAGCTATTATTCCAACGACCAATCCAACGTCTACAGCTATTTTCAAAACGTTAATTTCTCTTAAAACACGTAATGCCGTCATGATCTCTCCACACCCTAGAGCGAAACAATCAACAATAGAAGCTGCCCGCATCGTTCTAGAAGCTGCCGTACAGGCTGGTGCACCAGAAAATATCATTGGCTGGATTGATGTACCCGCCTTGGACCTCACGAACTATATCATGAGTAATTGCGACATTACCTTAGCAACAGGCGGTCCTGGAATGGTAAAGGCGGCATACAGCTCTGGCAAACCTGCTCTAGGCGTGGGCGCAGGGAATACACCTGCCATAATTACAAGAGGGGCAGATGTCCAATTAGCTGTAAGTTCCATTATTCACTCCAAAACATTTGATAATGGAATGATATGTGCATCGGAACAATCTGTCTTAGTAGATGATGCTATTTATGATCAAGTAAGAGAAGAATTCTTACTAAGAAATTGTTATTTCTTAAATGAAGATGAGAAAGAAGCCATTCGAAAGACAATGATTATCAATGGTGCATTAAATGCAAAAATCGTAGGCCAAAGCGCCGTCACAATAGCTAAACTTGCAGGTCTAAATGTTCCCGAGAAAACCAAGGTTTTAATTGGTGAAGTGAGCGATTACACTATGCATGAAGCCTTTGCCCACGAAAAATTATCACCTGTACTTGCGATGTATAAAACGTACTCCTTCGATGAGTCCATGGATGTTGCAGAACAATTAATTCAAGATGGTGGTTATGGACATACTTCTTCTGTCTATTTAAATGAAGTAAATGACAAAGAAGATTTAGAAAAATTCCAGTCTAGGATGAAGACAGGGAGGATTTTAGTAAACACACCGAGTGCTCATGGGGGAATTGGTGATATCTATAACTTCCGCCTTCAAGCGTCTTTAACCTTGGGATGTGGATCTTGGGGAGGAAACTCTGTATCAGAAAACGTAGGTGTAAAACATCTCATGAATATAAAGACAGTAGCGATAAGGAGAGAAAATATGCTTTGGTTTAGAGCGCCCGAGAAAGTGTACTTAAAACGGGGAGCAACAGCAACAGCTTTGGCCGAATTAAGTACGGTAAATCCTAAGAAAAGAGCCTTTATTGTCACCGATAATTTCCTCTATGAAAATGGTTTTACTACAGAAGTAGAAGAATGTTTAAGCGAACAAGGAATACCTTATAAGATTTTTTCTGCAGTAGAGCCTGATCCCACACTTGCTACGGCCAAAGCAGGTGCCAAGGAGATGGTCCAGTTCCAACCAGATGTTATCATTGCACTAGGCGGTGGTTCTGCTATGGATGCTGCGAAAATCATGTGGGTGCTTTATGAGCATCCTGATGTGGACTTCCACGACATGGCAATGAATTTTATGGACATCCGTAAGCGTGTGTTCACATTCCCTAAGATGGGAGAGAAGGCCTACTTCATTTGTATTCCTACATCTTCAGGTACAGGTAGTGAAGTGACTCCATTCTCCATTATTACGGACGAAAAAACTGGAGTAAAATACCCCTTAGCAGATTATGAATTATTACCCAATATGGCCATTATCGATGCAAATCTTATGGATTCTGCCCCTCCTACTCTAACGGCATTTTCAGGGATTGATGCCTTGGCCCATTCTCTAGAGGCCTATGTTTCAATTATGGCGACAGATTATACGGATAGCTTAGCTATCCAGGCTATTCAAATTTTATTTGATTATTTGCCAAGAGCCTATGACAGTTCAAAAACAGGAGTAGCGGATTTCGAAGCGAGAGAGAAAGTAGCTAATGCTGCTACTATGGCTGGTATGGCTTTTGCCAATGCATTCTTAGGCGTCATGCACTCTATGGCCCATAAATTGGGAGCATACTTCCACTTAGCCCATGGCTTATCCAATGCTCTTCTTATGGAACAAGTCATTCGCTTCAATGCTTCAGAAGCGCCAACGAAGATGGGGACTTTCTCCCAGTATGATCATCCGAAAACGCTGGCAAGATATGCCAAAATTGCCGAGCAACTAGGGGTAAATACAGGATCAGATAGTGAAAAAGTGGAAGCTCTTATTCAGAAAATTCGAACGCTACAAGAATATGTTGGAATTAAGTCAAGCATCCAAGATTATGTAGAAGAAGAAGATAAATTCCTAGCTACGGTTGATGAGATGAGTGACCATGCATTTGATGATCAATGTACAGGGTGCAATCCTAGATATCCTTTAATTGCAGAAATCAAACAAATGTACTTAAATGCATATTATGGCAGAAACCAAGAGGAGGTATAACATGACTAATTTTATAGACAGTTTCCAAGCTAAGGAAGTTCTAAGTACTAGAGAAAACAAAGTTTTTTATAAGGAAGATGACACCTTTGTCAAAGCATTTGACCATAGTTTCAGTTTATCTGATATCTTAAATGAAGCACTTAATCAGGCTAGAGTTCAAGATGCCGGTCTGAATGTTCCGAAAATTCTAGAAATCATCCAAGTTGAAGGCTTCTGGGCCATCCGACAAGAATATATAGCAGGGAAAACCATGGAAACCCTCATTCAAGAAGCCGGTAATGATGAAGAGACAAAAGCCGATCTATTAGAAAGATTTGTAGACATTCAAATGAAGATATTCTCTTATGAAGAACCACTATTAAGACACTGGAAGCATAAGATGAAGAGGTTAATTGATGAATCTGGTTATAACGCTACTATTCGCTATGAACTGCAATCCAGATTAAATGCAATGCCTAATCATTATAAAATTTGCCATGGAGACTTCAATCCTTCTAATATTATTATTACTCCTGAAGATGAAGCATATGTACTAGACTGGTCCCATGTTACTTCAGGAAATGCCTCTGCTGATGCTGCATTGACCTATTTACTTCTCATGCTAGAAGGTAAAGATTCTGTTGCAGAAAGGTATCTAGAATTATTCTGCCTTAAATCCGATACGGCAAGACAATATGTAAACCAATGGATGCCTATTGTTGCAGCCGGTCAATCCACTAAGAAGAAGGATGAGGAAATCGAATTTTTGGCCCGCTGGGTTGATATTATGGAGTTCCAATAAGGAAAGATAGTAATAAATTTGTCGTTTGTAGTAAAACAAGCTGGAGTGTTTCTGCTCGAGCTTGTTTTTTAGTTTAGGAAGATGGAGGGGATTTTATTTTCTGGTACGAATTTTCGTTTGCGCGAGTGACGCCTGCGAAATCGCAAATTCCTGCCAGTGGATAATATGATGGATTTTATTTTCTGGTACGAATTTTCGTTTGAGCGAGTGGTGCCTGCGAAATCGCAAATTCCTGCCAGTGGATAATATGATGGGTTTGATTTTTTGGTACGAATTTTCGTTTGCGCGAGTGGTGCCTGTGAAATCGCAAATTCTTGCCA
>CAYMOG010000004.1:66596-74594 GCA_964392065.1 uncultured Oscillospiraceae bacterium | reverse complement strand
GTGTACATGAAAAATTGCGTAATTCCTACTTTAATTTGTCTATCTTGTCGAGTATAATGGTTGAAACGTATTTTATACGCACTTTTACTAGAAATACAGGAGGTGACGGAATGAAAAATTATTCCGCAGAGAATGTCCGTAATGTAGCTATTCTAGGCCACAGCGGATCAGGTAAGACGAGTTTTGCAGAAGCGATCCTATATAAGGCGGGTGCGATTTCTCGCACGGGTAAGAGAGAAGATAAGAACACTGTGATGGACTTTGATGATGAAGAGAAGAAGCGTCTGATAAGTATTGGCACGAGTGTGGCGAGTTGTGAGTGGGATGGTGTAAAGCTTAATCTCATTGATACGCCGGGGGACTTCGATTTCTTAGGTGAGGTTGTTCAGGCCTTGCGTGTTGCGGATTGTGGTATCGTTGTTATTGAGGCGAAAGAAGGCGTTACCGTTGGAGCTGAGAAGGCTGTACGTTTCTTGCAAAGACAAGATATACCTTTTGCTTTTTTTGTTAATAAATTAGAGGATCCGGGTGCAGATTTCCAGAAAACGATGGTGGATATCAGAAATCACTTCGGTCGTGATACAACCGTTATGATGTTACCGTTCAAGGAAAATGGCGAGTATGCAGGTTATGTGGATGTCTTAAACCGTAAATCTTATCATTATGTGGACGGTGTTCGCGAAGAGTGCGAAACGCCAGAGAATATGAAGGCGGATGCGGAGCTTCAATTCGCGAATTTGAAGGAGCAGGTAGCGGAGTCTTCAGATGAATTGATGATGAAATATTTCGATGACGAAGAGTTTACAGATGAAGAGCTTCGTGCTGGACTTAAGGACCGCATGAGTGGTGGTTACATGGTTCCTGTGTGGACAGGTTCTTCACTTAATAAGCGTGGTATTCGTTTCATGATGAATCGCTTAATCGATAATATGCCATCGGCAAAAGAGCACGCACCGGTTTCGGCCGTGAAGCGCGATGGTTCATCACAGTTGATTACAGCAGACGCTAATGGGCCTTTGGCCGCGTTTGTGTTTAAGACGATTGCGGATCCATTTGTAGGTAAGATTTCTCTCTTCCGTGTTTATTCCGGCACACTCAAGGCTGGTTCTACAGTATATAACGCCAATAAAGAAGCGGATGAACGCATCTCGGGCCTAGCGGTTATGTTAGGTAAAAATCAGATTACTGTAGATCAGATTGAAGCAGGAGATATCGGAGCCATTACGAAGTTAAATCAAACCCTTACCGGCGATACGCTATGTGATAAATCGAAGCCTCTTATTCTACCTAGAATTGTTTATCCACCAGCCCCGTTGAAGATGGCTATTTTCCCAGTAAATGAAGGGGAAGAAGATAAGATTGCTCAAGGTTTGACGAGACTGCAAGAAGAAGATCCTACAGTGTCTTACTTCTTGGATCCAGAGACGAAAGAAATGGTTGTACAAGGTTTAGGAGAACTTCAATTAGACGTTATCCGTTCTAAACTTAAGAGTAAGTTTAAAGTAGAAGCAGAATTACGTGAGCCAAAGGTACCATTCCGTGAAACAATCCGTAAAGCAGTAAAAGTGCAAGGAAAACATAAAAAGCAATCGGGTGGACATGGTCAATATGGTGATGTGTGGATTGAATTCGAACCGATTGAATCAGAAGATATCATCTTCGAAGAAAAAGTCTTCGGTGGTTCTGTGCCGAAATCCTATTTCCCTGCAGTAGAGAAGGGTCTAATGGAAGCAAAGGAAACCGGACCTATCGAAGGTTATCCTGTTGTTGGCGTAAAGGCTACTCTCGTGGACGGTTCCTATCATGATGTTGACTCATCTGAAATGGCGTTCAAGATAGCAGCTTCTCTTGCCTTCAAAAATGCCATGGAAGTTGCTAATCCCGTTATGCTAGAGCCTGTATATAAGGTTGAAGTGCATGTGCCAGAAGAGCTGATGGGGGATATTATGGGCGACCTCAATAAGCGTAGAGGCCGAATCCAAGGGATTGACTCGAAGTCTGGTATGAGTGTGGTAACAGCAGATGTTCCTCTAGTAGAAATGCTACGCTATGCTACGGACCTAAGAGCAATTACCCAGGGCCAAGGCTGGTACTCCATGGAATTCTCTAATTATCAAGAAAAATACTAATACATTTTTTACTCGATTGAAAAACTCCTCGGATCTTATGATCTGAGGAGTTTCTTCTATTTATGAACGAAAGCATATAGTATACTTACATAGGTAATTGTCGTTGGGAGGAGAATTATGCGTCAGAATATTTGGAAATATCAAGTAGAGATATTAAGTGAAGAGGATGCACGGATGCAAAATGAAGAAGCACTAGCGATGCTCTGGGACCTCATTGCAAGAGGCGCTATCGATCTTCACGTGCATAGTAATACGTCCGATGGAAAATCTTCGCCCGCTCAGTTGGTCCAAGAAGCAACGGAAAATCGTTTGCGAGCCTTCGCGCTGACCGACCATGACACGGTTTTAGGTATTGAAATTGTAAGTATGGTGTATGAGAAACTCTATCAGATCATCCGCGAGCTTCCTGATTTTATCCCAGGAGTAGAAGTGAGTGCAAAATATGAAGATCAAGAAATTCATATGCTAGCCTACTATCCCAAGGGCAATATTCGCACGCTGGAGCCCTATCTAGAAAAGAGGCGCAAGGACAGAGAGGCAAGGAATCGCTTGCTCTGTGAGAAGGTGCAAAACGCTGGTCTCCCGATTAAGTATGAAGAACTCGTAAATGAAGGCGGCAACGTCATCGGACGACTTCATATGGCCCAACTCATGATAAGAAGAGGCTTCGTCACTTCTGTAGAAGAAGCCTTCCGTCTATATCTTGGTGAAGGACAAGTTGCTTATGTGAGAAGAGATCTTCCACAAGCAGAGGAAGTAATCCAAGAAATTCTTCTTACTGGAGGAGTCCCTGTATTGGCGCATCCTGCAATTTACAAGGATTGGATGCGAGGAGAAAACAAGAAAACACGAGACGCACTGGAAGCGGTTTTTGCCGGTCTTATGGCCAAAGGCCTCCAAGGCGTAGAAGTTATTCAAGGAGAGATGTCTCATGAAGAAAGTGAGATACTCGCTGAGATTACAGCATCTCTCGGCCTTCTACCTACAGTGGGTTCAGACTATCATGGAAGTCATAAACCGCAGGTGGAACTACGCCGAGGAGATGAAGATTACCGACTATTACTACAGAAATATTTTGGAGAAAAAGTCTATGCAGGATAAGCCGAAGTTTCAACGAGAAAATCAAGAATTCCCAGAGAATTGGCCAATAAATACTTACATTCGAGAGAGTCTATTACACAGAAGTATAAGACGTTTCGAACCGAGGCCGGTAGAGGAGGAAGTCATCTCTATGCTGCAAGAAGTTGCGTCAAGGGCTTCTACTTCCACGGGGATGCAGCAAGCCAGTTGGATTAGAATTACGGACCGAGATCTCGCCCGAGAAATCGCTCAGGTCTGTAAACAAGAATATGTTGCAAGCATGCCAGAACTCTGGATTTTTATCGTAGATCTCTATAGAAACTATCGTATTGGTGAGAGCCATGGTTTCGCAATGCCAGAAATTACTTCTATGAATCGTTTTTTCTCAGGGTATCGCGATGCCATAGTAATGGCTCAAGCAGTTCTATCTGCCGTAGAATCTATGCATATGGGAGGCGTATTTCTAGGAAGCGTCAGCAATGAGCCGCTAGAGATTGTAAAACTTTTAAATTTACCGAAATTAACTTTTCCAGTTCTAGGTTTAGGTTTCGGCTATGTTGGCCAGGACCCACAGCTTAAACCGCGAATACCTGTCGCTTTGAAATCCTTTGAAAATCAATATCATATCCCTGAAGATTACTTGGAAACTTTCCGAGCATATGATCAGGAAATGACAGAATATTATGATCTGCGTGATGAGAATAAACGCGAAGATTCTTTTACTTTGCAAATTATGAAGAAGTATGGGCAGTTAAATATCCCTCGTGCAAAAGTTTTAGAAGATGTGGAAGCGCAAGGTTTTCAACTCTTTGTGGAGGAATAATGCAGAAGAAACGCTATGCCGTAATTGTAGGAGCATCTTCAGGATTAGGCCGAGCGTTTTGCCAGGTGCTCGATCAACAAGAAGATTTCACCGATTTCGTTCTCATTGCCCGTCGCAGTGACCTCTTAGAAGAACTTATGGAAACCCTTATCCATCCATGCTACATCTTATCGGGTGACGTGGGCGATACGGAGTTTATGCAACGTGTAGAACACTTTTTCCAGGAAGAACAGGCTTCTATCCAGCATTTGGTAGTGTCTGCAGGTTTCGGTAAATCGGCATCGGTGGAGGAACTAGGGAATATAAATGCTGAAATGGTTCGAATCAATGCGCTAGCGCTCACCCAGATGAACACCATTTGCTTACCCTATATGGAATCCGGTAGCTATATTTATAACGTTGCCTCTGTTGCGGCGTTCATGCCTCAACACGGCTTTGCCACCTATGCCGCCACGAAATCCTATGTTCTCTCCTACTCGAGAGCGCTTAATTCAGAGCTAAAATCAAGAGGAATCCACGTTTTAGCGGTATGCCCGAATCCCATGGAAACGGATTTCTTCCGAGATTCTACTGGTGCAGGCGTGCAAGGCATTAAACGCTTAGCAATCGAGAAGCCAGAACAAGTAGCACGTAAAGCTTTGGCCAAAGCCCAGAAAAACAAGGACGTTTCGCTTACGAACTTCTCGGCATATTTCCTGCTCATTTTGTCCAGAATTTTACCGCACCGATTGGTCCTCTGGTTTGAACGGAAATTTTCCTAGTCTAGGGAAGTCGTAAATCATAAATATTTAAGTTTCCCTGATCGGGGAAGCTTCCGATTCGAGGGAAAATTTGCTCTAAGCGTATCTCATTCACATAATATTCTTCACTATAACGTAGGCTATCATCAATCATAAGATAGCTTAGCTTGTTATCTCTGGCGTAGCGTTTAAGCTCTTCTGGAGTATCTGCTGCCGCCAAGAACCGCACGATTTCGCCATAGCGCGTATCGGTGTCGTATCCTGCAGAATGGGCATAATAGGAATGGCCATAGTAACTCTGGCGGCCAGTAAGAAAATAAGAGTGCATGGCCCAAGGTGGTGTTAAGGAAATGGTATCTACCGAAGTATGTGTATACATCCATTGGCTAAATGCATCATCTAATGGAATACGTACGAGGAGCGTACTCTGATTTCGATAGGCCCAAAAATCTGTAATCCCTGTGAACAACATGCTGAATATATATAGTGTCGCAACGATTGCTAAAATTTTTCGGCGTTCCAGCATGCGCAGAAGCACCCATACTACAAGTGGAATATAAAAGATTTGTGTCATCATTAAGAATTTATGGTTCACCATTACATCTGGCGTAAGGGATACCGTAAAGGCAAAAAGGCTAGGCAAGAACAAGGATAGACTCCATACCCTAATCCAATTTTTCCGAGTAAGAATAGGAAGAAGTACCATGACCAGAAGCATAGGGCCAAATAAAAGGATGAAGAAACGAAGAACATCGAGTAATCCAGGATTATCTAAAATATAACCAAATTGAAATAAAGACTCACCCATGTCCAATTGCTCTGTAGTGAAGAATGCCCGTAAAACGAATGCGGAAATAACAGTAGTAAGTCCTAAGATTAAGAAACTTAATTTTTCTCCAGAAAAAAGCGCCCATAATGCCAAAATCAATAGTCCAGCAATGGCCGCCGAACCATGCCAATAAGGTAGAGGTAAGGCGAGAAGTAGTGAGAAGGCAAGAGGGGATTTGGCCAAAGGATACCACGCATTCCACTGGAAACCTTCGAGTTTCGGCAAATAAATTATCAGGAGAACCAGCACTACAGCTAAACCCCAGAGGAGATGGCGCTGATTAGCATAGACATTTAAGTTATATAATCCCCACTCATCTCTGGCCAAAGGCCCAGCAAACTCCATGGCATTGTATAAATCGTTAATACGTTTCCCATCAGCCAACAGAACATATGCACTGAAGGAGCTGCGGAACATGAACAGCAATATAGTTAGAGGCATTGCCCAGAGGTTTCGGCTAAGTTTCACGGCAAGATAAGACAAGAGACTTAAGAACGCCCAGGTGCCGAGAAGAGAGGGAAGGTTCATGGCCCAATCAATAGGCATTCCTAAGTATCGAAGATTTCCAGCAAAAAAGTAGAAGAAAAAATGATACCCCATTCCAGCGCCGCTGAAATGCGGATATTGGGCAGGAATATTTCCCCCTTGTCCGAAACTAGAAACCAAAGCACTATGAGGAGAAAGGTCAGAAAACACTGTATAGCCAGCATAAAGCACGTCATCTTGTACATAGAAGGTTTTCCATGTGAGGAAAATCCCCCATAAAACCATGACAAGAATGGAGATGGTTGTTAAGACATGGGTTTTCTTAGCTAGGTTAGTTCGAGGCTTAGAAGATTTGCGTTTGCCTAGCAAAATGCTGATGCCTAGGAGAAGCACACAGAAGAGCAAGAAGAAGAAGGCAATCTGGCCTAGGGAATCCCCTATTAATAAGAAAAAATAAAGGCTTGTAGTGCCCACCACAACGCCGGTCAAAACATCGATGGGTAGTAAATAGAGGTAAGCGGGAAGTCTGGGGCCTGTGGAGGTACGCCACAAGGAAGCTTCGGGAAGAAGCGAAATTCTCAGACTATGGCCGAAATACGTTAGGAGTAAGAGATAGCCAATGCCAAGAATCATTTTTCTATTTATCCTTATCTAATGGTCTCGGATTTAATTCCTCCATTTTGAGATAACGAGGTCGGTCTTTAACCTCATCATAAATCTTAGAAATGTAGGTTCCGATGAGTCCCAAACTGATCATCATAGCCCCTCCAATAATGAGAAGCAGCAAGATAACAGTAGTGAAACCCGCGACCGCTGTACCTGCGAAGAAGCGGATAAGGGTAATGAGGGCAATAATGAGCGCCAAGACGAAAAACACTACGCCGCCCCACGTAATAAACACAAGAGGGACACTAGAGAAGGACGTGATGGCATGGACACTGAGATTCCATAAACCCCGTAAATTCCACTTGCTTGTTCCATACATGCGTTCTTCAACTTCAAAAGAAAACTCTGTACGCTTAAAGCCTAGCCACTTCGATAAGCCCCGGAAGAACGTATTCTTCTCTTCCAACTGTTGCCAAGCATCCACGACTTTACGATCTAAGAGTTTGAAATCTGAAGCATTATCCATATCTACACCACTTAGTTTCGTAAAGACTTTATAAAATCCAGAAGCGATGAAACGATAGACAGGGCTCTCGTTTCCTCGAGATGCTTTGACTCCCTCTACTACGTCATAACCTTCTTGCCAGAGTTTAACCATCTCGGGAATATAGCGGGGAGGATGTTGGAGATCTCCATCCATTAAGATGGCAAAGTCTCCACCGACATGGTCGAGGGCAGCGCAGACGGCCGCTTCTTTGCCGAAGTTTCTAGAGAAGCGAATCGCGTGGAGATGGGGATCTTCTAGGGCTCTTAAACGAAGCATTTCCCAGGTTTTATCTCTAGAACCATCGTCTATAGCAATGATTTCATAATCGTGCGTAAGGCTTCGCACAATTGGAGTGACGGTATCCAAGGTGATGAGCACTTGGTCTTCTTCGTTATAAAAGGGTATTAGTAATGAGAGCTTCATACTCCATCTCCGTTTCCACTAGGATAATCGTATTAGGATTTGTTGTTTATCATACCAAAGTAAGCCAAAAAACCAATAGTCTTTTAGACAAATTGTGGAATACAAGAAATTATAACAAACTTTAACCTGCCTTAATCTCGCCTTAACACAGATTTAACGTAAGCATTTTACAATGATAATCGATTTGCAAAAGGAAATATTTTGCAGTCGTAGAAGAGAAAAGCAATCTATGCTAAATAAGGAGAAAACAATATGAAAAAAGTTACTAAATTTTTCAGTCTAGGCTTAGTGGGTGTGCTCACAGCAGGCGCTTTGGCCGCATGTAATACATCTGA
>CAYMOG010000004.1:0-66496 GCA_964392065.1 uncultured Oscillospiraceae bacterium | reverse complement strand
CATCTGATACTACAACTCCAGGAAATGAGACGACGCAAGGAAGTGAGACCACTGCCAATGAAGGTGGTTCTGTAGAAGCGGGTCCTGTTAATGTTTATACCCGAGATTCTAGTTCTGGAACAAGAGGCGCATTTGAAGAATTAATCGGTTTTGAAGGTGAACTTGTAGGGACAGCATTAGAAGTTTCTGCAAACGGTGATATGGCGTCCAAAGTAGGTGCCGATTCCAATGCTATTGGTTACGTTTCCCTAACTACAGACTTCGAAGGCAATAATATTCATCCTGTATCCTATGAAGGTGTTGCGCCATCTGTAGAAACAGTTCTTGATGAGAGCTATGCATTAAAAAGACCTTTTGCCTACGTTACGCGTGCTGAAGGAGACTATGAATCCGAAGAAGTCGAACAATTGGTCGCAGCATTCGTAGATTTCTTAGTAAATTCTACAGAAGGTCGTGAAGCCATTGATTCAGAAGGTGGTATTGTTGATGTAGATGCAGGAACAGCCTGGTCAGAATTAGCACAAGAACATCCCATCGTGAACCAAGACAACTCCTCTTACACCATTCGTACAGGAGGATCCACATCGGTTGTGAAGACTCTGGAGGCAGCTATTGATGCATTTAAGCCTTTAGCTGGTAATGTTCAGTTTGTTTCGGACCACAGTGGTTCTGGTGATGGATTCAAACGTACTTTAGGAGACGAAAAAGATACAGCCAACAGTGCAGATATCGGTTTTGCTTCTCGTGACTTCAAAGAAGATGGAACAGAAGACGTAAGCCAGGGCGCTCAGACCGGTGTGTATTGTCAAGACGCTGTTGTCGTTGTGGTACATGCAGAGCGTGCTTTAGAAAGTCTAACGAAACAACAAGTGTATGACATCTTTACAGGTGCTGTTACAAATTGGGAAGAATTAAACTAATACGTAAAATGTACTAGAAACTATAGTCCATTATCGTATAGTATAGCCATAAGGCTTAGTCTCATCCAAGCCGATAGACTAAGCCTATTATTCTGAATAATCTTAGTGTCTTAACATTCTTCCACAATCAATAAGACCATTCAGGCATCGAAAGGAGCTTGTACGTGAATAAAAACGAACCAGCAGCCAAAGTGAGAGATTTGATCAGTATGAAAGCGATTAAGAGGAGAGAAGCGGTGGATAAATTTTTCCGCACCTTATTTCTTCTAGCTGGTATAATCTCCGCCCTTATGATTGTTATCATCTTTATCTTCGTGGGCCTACGGGGGATAAGACCTTTCTTACCAGGATACGCCCACGGCCAACAAAACTTCTGGGATTTCTTAACGGGAAGAACCTGGCGTCCAGATCAGAATCCTCCCTTCTATGGTGCAGGCTATATCATTATTAACACGCTTGTATCGGCCTTTATGGCTGCCATTGTAGCCTTCCCTGTATCCGTACTTACCGCTCTTTTTATAGTGAAGATTGCACCCCGGAAATTGCGAGGCTTATTTACGACCATTGTTGAGCTGCTTGCCGCCATTCCATCGGTAGTTTATGGTGTGTTTGCCGCCGGTAGCATCACGAAGCTTGTTGATCATGTGGCAGGTTTTTTTGGCCAAAGCACGCGAGGCGGTTTATCCCAGCTAACGGTAGCGATCCTCTTGGCAATTATGATTTTTCCGACCATTACATCTATTTCTATTAATGCTATTGCTGCAGTGGACAGGCAATTAGAGTTAGGTTCTCTTGCCCTAGGTGCTTCCAAGACGCAAACGAACTTCAAGGTGGTTCTAAGTGCGGCGAAATCTGGAATCTTTGCAGGTTTAGTCCTAGGTTTAGGTCGTGCCTTCGGTGAGGCCACAGCCGTTACCATGGTCGCAGGTAATGCTCTAATTGGGCCTACCTGGAATGTTTTCGATATTACCAGAACCTTAACCTCGACTATGTTGGCAGGGCTCAAGGAAACGACAGGTTTAGATTATGATATTCGCTTCTCTATTGGTATCCTCTTGATGGTAATCGTACTTGTGACCAATATGTCCATTCAGATCGTCAAGCGTAAGATTGGAGGCGTGACGAATGAGTAGACGCTATACATCAGATCAAATTAGTGAGAAGATCCACGCTAATCGAGGGATGAATAAAACGCGGAAAATATCGGACAGCTCGAAGAACATTGCTACGTATTTTTCCTTTATATTAGCTGCATTTGTACTGGGCTCTGTATTCTTCTATGTATTTACTCGTGGTTGGGATAGTCTCAACTGGGATATGATTACAGGGAATTATCATACAGAAAAACATATGGTTCAATTTACGGCAGGAGATGCTGGAGACTTCCCTGTTCCTGATAATCTCGAAGAAGGTGAATTTTATTCAACACGTTTTGGGTTCGGGGTTAAGTCGGAACGGGATGCATCTAATAATGAACTCATGATACTTACGCGTAAAGCGGAAGGCTCTCCTCTAGACTCTGCTATTAATGCTATAGCAGGACCTACTCAAGGTGATTCTGAAACGATTGGGATAGGGATGAACTTCACACGATTTAGCTATACGAACCTAGAAGGTGAAGAGAAGTCTGCTGGATTAGTGCGTAAGCATGATGCGGCAGAATTGATAGAAATTTTAGATTCCGATGCTAGTGGCTTAAATTCTTTGAATTACGAAGGTTTAGGTGGAGGTTTCAGGGGCTCATTGATCGCTACCCTTATGGTAATTGGATTAACGCTTGTTATTGCCTTGCCTATAGGCATCTTTGCAGCGATCTATCTGCATGAAGTTGCCAAGCGTAATCGCTTCACGGAATTAATTAGAGCATCTATTGAAATGCTTAATGGTGTACCCTCCATAGTCTTCGGGCTTATGGGTATGGCGGTGTTTTTCCCTCTCACGGCTGCTTTTGGGGCGACCACTCCGAATATATTACTCGGCGCTATTACTATGACCGTAGTATTACTTCCTGTTATTATTCGCCAAACAGAAGAAGCGCTTATAGCTGTACCGAATAATCTCAGGATGGGTTCTCTAGCTCTAGGGGCAACCAGTACGCAAACAATATTTAAAGTGGTTTTGCCCAATGCATTACCAGGAATTTTAACGGCGGGGCTGTTATCTATTTCCCGCATTATAGGTGAGTCTGCTGCCCTTATTTATACTATGGGTACATTTATTGTAGACCGACCTAATATTACGGGGAGAGCGACCACGCTAGCCGTTCAAATCTGGTCGATAATGAGTGGCGAACAACCTAATTTCGAATTGGCTTCTGCCATATCAATCGTAGTATTAATCATGGTACTCCTCCTAAATATCAGTATTAAGTTAGTTACTTCAAGATTAAACAAGAAGTGGAAGGAATAGAAAATGCAAGAACCTCAAGTACAAGAACAAAATAGGGAACAACTCTCTGCCAATGGCGTGATGTTTGATATTGATAATCTGAGCTTATTTTATGGGAAATTTCAGGCCTTGAAGAATATCACAATGGAAATTCCAGCCCATCAAGTGACGGCTTTTATTGGTCCATCGGGCTGTGGTAAGTCGACTCTCTTACGCTGCTTCAATCGTATGAACGACCTAGTAGACGACTGTAGGATTGAAGGGAAGATTAAACTCGGTACCCGTGATATTTATTCCAATCAACTCGATGTCGTTCGCTTACGGACCGAGGTAGGCATGGTATTCCAAAACCCTAATCCATTTCCTATGAGTATTTATGATAACGTCATTTATGGTCTGCGTTGCCAGGGGATTAAGGATAAGCAACTTCTTGATGAAGTCGTAGAAAATTCTCTGCGCCAAGCGGCTTTATGGGAAGAAGTGAAAGACGATTTAGCCAAGAATGGTACAAAACTCTCTGGTGGTCAACAACAACGTTTGTGTATCGCGAGAGCTATTGCTCTACAACCATCCGTTATTCTCATGGATGAACCGACGTCTGCTCTAGACCCTATCGCCACAGGTAGAATTGAAGAACTCATGGAGAGTTTAAAGCAAGATTATACAATCATAATCGTGACCCACTCAATGAATCAGGCTGCACGTATTTCGGATAATACCGCTTTTTTCTACTTAGGTGAGCTAATTGAGTACAATAAAACACAGAAAATTTTTGCAAATCCGGAGAACAAACGTACCGAGGAGTATATTACCGGACGTTTCGGATAAGGCTTATGGGACATAGGCCCAAGCTCCACGTGCTATACTGGAATCATTGACCTACGGGTAACGAAAGAGAGGACAATCATGAGAAGTTTATTTGACAAAGAACTACGAGAACTTAAAAATGACGTCAGTAATATGGGTACAAAAGTTGATCGTGTAGTTGGCGATACGATTAAAGCGTTGAAAGATCATGACTTCGTTCTGGCCAGAAATATTTATGAAAATGATCATTATATTAATGCCATGGAGAGTAATATTGAGCGCCAATGTTTCACGCTTATTGCCTTACAGCAACCTATTGCAACAGATTTACGTAGAATCACAGCCTGTATGAAGGTTATTACGGATATTGAGCGTATTGCGGATCAATGCGCAGATATTTGTGAAATTATGATGACCAATCCGAACTTCCATGTGAAGAAAACGCCGTCCCTTATCTTACGTATGTTAGAAAAGGGAAGAGAAATGTATGTGGACGCTATTGATTCCTTCGTTCGTGAAGATATGGAATTAGCAAGAGAAGTAGCACAAGCAGATGATTCCGTAGATGAAATGTTTACCAAAGCCGTTCTAGAATTAACGCAGCTTCTCCAAAATAACTATACACATGCATCGGAAGCCACGGATTATTTATTTATTGCAAAGTATATTGAGCGTATTGCCGATCATGCTACAAATATTGCCGAGTGGGGTGCATACCAAGTCACTGGAGAGCATAAGAAGATAAACAAAGATGAGGATGAAGATTAAAAATGTCTCTGATTTATGTTGTGGATGATGAAGCAAATATAAGGCGATTAGCGAAGTTGGCCCTAACAGATAATGGCATGCAAGTCGAAACATTTTCTGATGGAAAGCAACTATTCCAAGCTCTACAGCGCCAGAAGCCGGATTGTATTCTCGTAGACTGGATGATGCCTGAGATGGATGGGCTACAAGTTATACGTCTACTAAGAGAAGATAATGCAAATCAGAATATCCCAGTAATTATGCTTACGGCGAAATCCGAAGAAATGGATAAGGTCTTAGGGCTAGAGCTCGGTGCAGATGATTTCTTGACTAAGCCCTTTGGCGTAAGAGAATTACCTGCCCGTGTACGCGCACTGCTGCGGCGTAAATCTCGAACGGAATCTCTAGAAGAAACCCTTGATGTGAGCGGGATTCAGATCGATGCGCGTAAACGCAAAGTGCTAAAAGGTTCGGAAGCTATTGAGTTAACGACTAGAGAATTTGATTTACTCTATGTCTTGATGCAACATCCTGGCCAAGTATTCTCTCGCGATATTCTGTTAGACAGAGTATGGAAAACCAATTATTATGGAGATACAAGAACAGTAGATGTACACGTGCGTTATCTTCGTCAGAAGATTGAAGAGGACCCAGCAAACCCACAATATATTCAGACTGTTCGAGGTGTTGGCTACTATTTTGCCGAGCAAGTGGAGAACTAGGATTTGAGAAATTCATTACGAGCAAACAGCATTTTATTATTCCTAAGTGGTGTATTATTAGTGTTAGGAGTCGTTGGTCTAGTCTATGCTTGGCCAGCGATTTTTTCCATCTTGTGTCTTGCAGTAGGTAGTGTATGTCTAATCACAGGGCTATATTTCATATATCATTATAGGAGACGTATTCAGTATCTACTGTCCAACTTAAATCGTATGGCCAAAGGCGATTTCTCCCCTGTACAAGAGGATTTCTCTGCACTAAGTAGAGTCTCTTCACATGTACTAGAGCAATTGGATTATGGGATTAAAGAGATGGGTAGAGGCGTCTCTGATCTTCTCTCTGATGGTAGAGAACAGCGCCAGGTCCAAAGCGCCATACTTGAAGGTCTAAATGAAGGCGTCATGTTTTGCAATCAACAAGGTGTAATTCTCTTAGAAACACCGTTAGTTCATGAATTGCTAGCAGGCTCGAAAAATCTTATCCACACTACAAATAATGAAGATCTTGTGTTCTTGCGTGGTATGAATTATAACCACGTTTGGTCACTTATGGTACAAGCCATGGGAAAAGGCGGTGAACTAACGGAAGAACTTAATATAAGTGGCAATAGAGAAGCGAAAATTATTGAAGTGTATGTGCGTTCTCTTAATATTCGTGGAGAATTGGGCGCACTTGCTGTGATTCGAGATGTTAGCCATATGAAACAGTTAGAACGTATGCGAGAAGATTTCGTAGCCAATGTCACCCATGAGTTGAAAACACCGCTCACGTCTATTAGTGGTTATATCGATTTACTCCGCAGCAAGCCACGTAGTCCTGAAGACGCAGAACAATTTTATGAAATTATTGACATAGAAGCCGATCGCTTACAATTTTTGATTTCAGATTTACTTGAACTATCTGAAATTCAAACAGGTGATGTACATCATAATAAAAATGAAATTTTTTACGTATATTCTACGGTGGATGAGCTCTTCGTAGAACTAGAGCCTCTTGCTTCGAAACATCAAGTCCAATTACATCTTCTTGTTGATCCTGACTTCCAAATTAGAGCAAATGCGAGTCGAATGAAACAATTATTAATGAATTTATTAAGTAATGCGATTAAATACAATCGTCTTGGAGGAGATGTTTGGGTTGAGTCGATACAAGAGCGAGGTCGAGGCATTATCGTGGTTAGAGATAACGGTATAGGAATTCCAGAAGAAGATTTACCCAGAATATTCGAGAGATTTTATCGCGTTTCAAAGTCTAGGTCCACAGCGTTGGGTGGCACAGGACTAGGCCTTGCTATTGTCAAACATATAGCGTCTCTCTATGGTGGTTCGGTACATGTGAGAAGCGTACTAGGCGAAGGAACATCTTTTACGGTTACCTTCCCACAAGTCTAGCGCCAAGTAAATTTATTATTTGTAGTGTGACTTTACGCACAGGGCGCCTTAGTTTACTAGGCTTCTTCTTTTATAATCCCGTAAAACAGTAACATAACGAAGTAAATCCTTTCCTATTCAAGACTATAATTATCGTTGCACTATGCGTCGTAATATGCATAAGAGAACAAACCCCAAGAGGGAAATTTGAATAGAAGAAAGGTGGTTTTACTACATGAGTAAACCCGTTTTGAAAATAAAAGGATTACATAGCCAAATTGAAGGACAAGAGATTTTGCGGGGCGTCAATCTCACAGTAAAAGGTGGAGAAATCCATGTAATTATGGGCCCTAATGGAACGGGTAAATCCACCTTAGCGTCTTGCCTTATGGGCCATCCTAAGTTTGAAATCACAGATGGTGAAGTCGAACTTAATGGTGAAGATGTACTTGAGATGGAGGTCGATGAGAGAGCTCGTAAGGGTATTTTCCTAGCGATGCAGTATCCTGCTGAAGTTTCTGGTGTCACCAATGCAAACTTCCTTCGGGCAGCGATGAATGCAAAAAGAGAAAAACCTATAGGTCTATTCCCTTTCCGTAAGCAATTAGATCAGGCAGTAGAAGAGCTGGAAATGAATGATACTTTACCTGATCGTTATTTGAATGAAGGTTTTTCGGGTGGTGAGAAGAAAAGAAATGAAATTTTACAGATGAAGATGCTAGAACCTTCTATCGTTATTCTCGACGAAATTGACTCTGGTCTAGATATTGATGCACTTCGTATTGTGGGCGAGAATATTACGAAAATGGCAGACGAGCGTGGAGATGAATTAGGGATACTAATGATTACCCATTACCAGAGACTTCTTAACTACGTTGAACCCGACTTTGTCCATGTTTTAATGCATGGTGAAATTGTTCGTTCAGGTGGACCTGAATTGGCAAAACGCCTAGAAGAAGAAGGCTACGAATGGCTCAGAAGTGAGTTAGGGATAGAAGCAGAACAAGGGGATATCGACCATCCAGAAGAGGATCCTTTGGCCGATGAATTAGACCAACTATTCACTTGAGGTGTCGTATGAAAACGAAGATTAAATTTTTAGAGAAATATGGCTTGGAGAGTTATCCGAGTTTTACTCCTATGGATGATGCAACCTGGGCCTTGCGTGACATCGATGATATACCTACAGAGTGGGCACTTGCCCGTAAGCCTCTTGCGGATAAACAGTGGAAACTCTGGGAGAAAAATCTTCATCAAGTAGAGACGAAGAAGCTTCAATCGATTTTCTTAGAAGACTTGGCGAGAGGTAAGGATTATTGGCACTTGCGTCTAGAGGAGAAAGAAGAAGAAGTTATTCTCCCCATTTTATTTCCGCATTTAGCCCCAAATCAATCCCTTCATTTGGAAATTACAATTCCGGATCATGCAGCAGCAAAAATCATTATTTTGGAAAAGGCCAGAGAGAATGAAGACCCCGATTTCCCTGAGGCTGAAGATGAGAAGTTTCGTAATATTACAATAAACATGAATCTAGCTGATTATTCTCAGTTGGAAGTTTATTACATTCATCCTATTTCTCCTCAGGCCAAAGCTTTTCTAAGCAAAAATGAAATGAAACTGTGCCTCTATCACGCTGAAGTGGGTGCTGGAGCGAAGTTTAATTGGACCTCAATTAATTTGGAAGATTCTCTGGTTGAGAAAGGTGAAGTACATCTTCAAGGAGAAGGAGCAGAAGCGAATACGGGCGGTGCGTCCTTTGGCCAAAACAACGTGAGCCAGAGTTATGTGAGCCATATTTATGCCCATAAACCTCATCAGCGTATTACGATTCATAATCATGGTGTAGTTGCTCCAGGTGGTGTCGGACATTTTGCAAGTATTGCGGATATTGCTAAGGGAGCACATTCTACTAAAGCACGTGAAGAAAATCGTTTCATGACGTTAGGAGAGGGGGCTCAGGCGTATGCAGATCCTACTCTTCTTATCGATGAACATGATGTGGAGGCATCCCATGCGGCGACGGTGGGACAAATTGATGAGAATCAGCTCTTCTATTTACAGAGTAGAGGTCTCAACAAGGTGCAGGCGAGTCGTTTAATGACCGCGGCTTTCTTAACTCCTCTGTTCGATCGGATTCAAATTGACAGCTTAAGAGAAGAACTCTTGGAGGAGTTCTATCATAAGATTGAAGTGGACGCTATTCTGATGGAGGACGTGTAATGTCCAATCATGAAATAAGAGCATTAGATGGTCGTACTCTAGATGAAATCCGACAGGATTTTCCTATGCTACAACAGGAGATGAATGGGCATCCTCTGATTTATTTAAATAATTCATCGACTTCCTTGAAGCCTGTACAAGTTCTAGAGGCTATGGCGAAGTATTATGAAGAATATGGTGTAAATGTCGCAAGGGGTGTGGACCATATAGGTTATGAGGCAACAAGGCATTTCGAATGTGTGCGTCAAAAGGTCGCCCATTTCCTACAAGCAAGCAGTGCTGAAGAGATTATTTTCACAAGGAATACTACGGAAGCCCTTAACTTAGTATGCTATAGCTATGGTGAACATAAATTAGAGGCAGGTGATGAGATTATTGTTTCAGCGACAGAACATCATGCCAATTATGTTCCCTGGCAACAATTAGCAAAACGTAAGGGTTGCCGTTTAGTTCTGGTAGAGCCAGATTCCGATGGTGTAGTCACCCCAGAAAGACTAGCTCAAGTGATGTCTAAGCGTACGAAAATTGTAGCACTCTTCCATATGAGTAATGTCTTAGGGGCAAGAAATGACGTACAAGCGCTTGCTCAAGTGGTTCATCAAGAAGATGCGGTTTTCGTCGTGGATGGTGCTCAGAGCGTTGTTCATGAAGCGCCTCTCGTGATGGATTGGGATGTGGATTTCTATGCTTTTTCTGCTCATAAGATTTTAGGTCCTACAGGTATTGGGATCTTATACGGTAAGAAAGCTATTTTAGAGACCATGCCGCCGGTTCAATTCGGTGGTGAAATGATCGATGTAGTAGACACATTCGATTCGACTTTTGCCGAAGTTCCACAACGTTTCGAGGCAGGCACTATGCCAATTGCCGAAGTGATTGGATTAGGGAGAGCCATCGATTATATTGAAGAAATTGGTTATGATTATATTTCTCAACGCATTGCTATGTTAGGGAAAAGACTAGTTGATGGTTTAGCTTTGCAAGAAAATATTGAAATCTATAACCCTAATAACTGGTCCTCAGGTATGGTGTGCTTCAATGTGAAGGGCATTCATCCGCATGATGTGGCAGGTGTATACGATAGAGAAGGTATTTCTATTCGTGCGGGCCACCACTGTAACCAACCCACTATGCGTTTCTTGAACGTACAATCTACGCTTAGAGTTAGCGCAAGTTTTTATAACACAATTGAAGAAGTTGATCGCTTCTTGGAAGTAAGTAAGAAAGCAGGTGATTTTCTAGATGTCCTCTTCTAAGCAAAATGACTTATTTAGACAAATAATTATGGATCATTATCAGAATCCTAGAAATAAAGGTTTAGCACCAGATCCCAGAGGCTATATGACTGTGCACTTGAAAAACCCATCGTGTGGCGATGACTTAACGGTGCAGTTAAAAGTACGAGGAAATACGGTGGAGGAAGTGCGCCAAGAGGGTGCAGGCTGTTCTATCTGTTGTGCGTCGGCATCCATGATGGCGGAGGCGCTGGAAAAACTAGACATTGAAGCAGCACAAGAAATAATTAAACACTTCCATCATATGATTCAATCTGAAGATTATGATGCCGAGTTAATTGGAGACGCTGTAAGTCTTCAAGGTGTTGCCCAATTACCTCAGAGAGTAAAATGCGCTACCTTAGGTTGGCAAGCGAGCCGTAGAGGTTTAGCAAAAATTCAAGAAGAAAGAGCCGAAGGCCAGAGAGAAACCGAAGATTCTGAAGGCTCTATTACTGTAGCGGACGTAGAAAAGGAGGAAACAATATGAGGCCTGAGAGAGATAAAGTACAGGCGGAAGATATTGTTAGAAGCCGTTTTGAACATGAGATTTATGACGGTGATATATCAGTTCAACGCTTAAGCAAAGGTTTAGATAGAGATAAAGTTAAACAGATTTCCGAATGGAAGCAAGAACCGGAATGGATGACGGAGTTTCGTCTGCGTTCCTATGATATTTTTGAGAGCCGTAAGATGCCTCATTTCGGTCCCGATTTAAGTGACTTAGATTTAAATGACCTTACCTACTATAATCGTGCTACGGTAGCCACTACCGATTCTTGGGACAATGTTCCAGATAAGATTAAAGAAACTTTTGAAGCCCTAGGTATTCCTCAGGCGGAAAGAGAATACTTAGCAGGTGTGACAACACAATATGAATCCGAGGTTGTTTATCACAAGGCCCAAGAAGAATTGGAAAAACTGGGTGTAATATTCTCAGATACCGATACAGGGCTTAAGGAACACCCTGAACTTTTTAAGAAGTTCTTCGGTACACTTGTGCCGCCTGGAGACAATAAATTTGCCGCCCTTAATTCCGCTGTTTGGTCCGGAGGTTCCTTCATTTACGTGCCTAAAGGCGTTAAACTTGCTATGCCTGTACAATCCTACTTCCGTATCAATTCGGAGGAGATGGGTCAGTTTGAGCGTTCCTTAATCATAGTAGATGATGATGCAGATTTGCATTATATTGAGGGATGTACAGCACCTGCTTATAGCACGAATTCACTTCATGCTGCAGTAGTAGAAATTTTTGTCGGCAAGAATGCCAAGTGTCGTTATACTACAGTACAAAATTGGTCCAATAACGTTTATAATCTCGTGACGAAACGTTCTACCTGTGATGCTGGAGGCGTAATGGAGTGGGTCGACGGAAATATTGGATCTGGAGTCAGTATGCTTTACCCTTCCTGTTATTTACGAGGGGAAGGTGCCCATGGTTCGATGATTTCGGTATCCATGGCAGACGAAGGCCAAAGACAAGATATCGGTTCTCGCATGATGCATCAAGCATCCAATACAACATCGAAGATTATTTCTAAGTCGATTGCTAGAAATGGCGGCAATGCTATCTATCGTGGCACCGTGCATTATGCTCCGAAGGCGAAGAATTGTCATAGTGTCGTGGAATGTGACACGCTTATTCTCGATGAGAAATCCCAATCGGACACGATTCCAACGTATAGAATTCTAGAAGGACAAGGAACCGTAGAACATGAGGGTTCCGTATCGAAAGTCTCTGAAGAGCAGTTATACTATCTCATGAGTAGAGGGCTTAGTGAAGAAGAAGCAACGGAGATGATTATCTTAGGATTTATTGAACCCTTTACCAAGGAATTACCTATGGAATATGCGGTCGAGCTTAATCAGTTATTGAAATTGGATGTAAGTCGTAGTGTAGGTTAGCCATGGTGAAAGATTTGAAAATACGGTTTGTTATTAGTACGAAGTCTGGTAAAGGCTTCATCGCAGAGAGCCTGAAGGAAGCTATCCTCCAGGCTTTTGCCCATTTAGAGACACCAGATATTTGTTTCACTCAAAGAGCACACCATGTTTATGATTTATGTAAAGAATGGGCAGAGCGCTATGAGGATCAGGGATTGGTGTATGTTTGTGGTGGAGATGGGACGCTAAGTGAGGCGTCGGCGGCTTTGGCCCAAACGAAAACCTATATGGGCATCATTCCGATTGGTACGGGAAACGATTTTGCTCGCTTTATTTATGGTGAAGAATCCTCCCCCAAATTAATTAATCGCTTAATAGCCCTAACGCCATATCCTCGCTTGGATGCTATTGATTTATTAAAAGTCAATGATGGTTGGGCAATAAATGTGTTATCCATGGGACATGATGCGGTTGTACTAGATCAGGCGCTGAAAAATCTTAAGAATTGGTCAGGTTGGGGGAAGTTTTCGTATCTTATTGCTGTTTTCCAGACCTTATTCGTAGACAAGGTCTACCATTATGTATATGATTTTCTCCTAGAGGATGGTAGCCGCATGTCAGGGGAGATGGAGGCCACGGTTTCTGTTATTGCCAATGGTAAATACTATGGTGGTGGTTTCACACCAGCTCCTGCGGCAGTTGTAGATGATGGGGTAGCCGATATTATTCTTGCGAAGCGTCTAACGTTTCGAGAATTAGTTCCCTTGCTGATTAAGTATAAAAAAGGTGAACACTTAGGTCACCCTAAGATTATCAATCAGCGAATTGTTAAAGGTGTGATACGCAATAAGAATCATGGTCCTATGATGGCTAATTATGATGGTATTGTATTTAACCCAGAATCCATAACTGTAGAAGTAGTTCCTGACGCGCTTAATTTTGCCTATCTAGAGGAAGGGAGATAGGATGGGACTTGTACATATTTATCATGGTGATGGTAAAGGTAAGACGACTGCGGCGGTTGGATTAGCAGTACGTGCCATAGGTGCTGGGCATCATGTTTTGTTTCAACAATTTCTTAAAGATGGAAAATCTTCAGAATTAGAAGTTTTACGTGACATTGGAATTACGGTGGATTCTGGTAGGCCGCTAGGAGCGGAAGGATTTACGTGGGAAATGAGCGAAGCACAGTTAACGCTCTTAAGAGAGAGTCAGGATGCAAGGCTCTCAAGAGCTAGAACCTATTTGGAACGTCATTCTTCCTCTGGTGTGATTATACTCGATGAAAGTATTGCTTCAATAAATTATAATCTATTGAATAAATCCTTGCTTCTAGATTTCATGAATGAAATTCGGACTCTAGAAGATGGCCCGGATCTTGTTCTAACAGGGCGAGAACCAGCCATGGAATTATTGGATTTGGCTGATTATATAAGTGAAATTAAGGCCAATAGACATCCGTTTGATCATGGCGTGATGGGCCGAAAAGGAATTGAGTATTAATGAAAAAATTTAAAATTATTAGTGTAGTATGCGTTTTAGCATTGGTTACTGCGTTCATTATTCCTATGGTTATCACAGATACCCCTAGAACTGTGAGGGTTACCACTACAGAAATCCATACTTCGGCCTCCACATCTGAGTCTGAGACTATAGTCATGACGACTACACATGTGCCATCGACTACAACTGCCATACCTACGACACGAGAAGTCGAAGTATCTACGACTATAGAACCTACCACTTCAGAAGAAGTAGAAGAAACTGTGAAGTACAATCATCGGCCAGAGGCTCTTCAATATGCATACGATACCGACACCGTACGATCGGCTATGTATGGGAAGTCAGAACTCGTACCGAATCAAAAAACGTGCTTCCTTACCTTCGATGATGGCATCGACGGGAATAGTACAGGTCTCCTTCTTGATGTCTTGAAAAATCTTGATGTGCCTGCAAGTTTTTTCCTCGTGGGAAACTCAATCCATGAGGGTACTCAGGAACTCTTACAACGAATCTATGATGAAGGACATGCGATTGGTGGTCATACCTATAATCATAATTACAAAGCTCTTTATCCCAATCGCGAGGTAAATCCTCAAGAAATTCTCAGACAACATCAGCAAGCAGCAGAACGTATCAATACACTTCTTCGAGATCCTATACGATTTAATGTTTTCCGTTATCCAGGTGGACATATGTCTTGGAAACGTATGGGACCCTCCGATAAGCTTCTTAGGGAGCATGGGATTTCTTGGATTGATTGGAATGTGGAAAACGGTGATGGTATGCATTTACATGGATTGGATACTCAGGGACAATTGGCTGAAATAGAGAGAACATGGAAGGCAATGGGGCATTATAATACTGTGGTTTTACTTATGCATGATGGTGTAAATAAGACTAGAACGCGAGAAGCTCTGCCAAGTATTGTGGACTATTTCAGAAAACAAGATTTTAAGTTTGGAATACTTAACTAAATGTGTGATTAGAAACACGTTTTTGAACACCCTCTATATTTTAGGTATAGAGGGTATTTTTTTGTGAAATCTTGAGGGAAAACCAGGTTTTTTAAAATTTATGTGGGAAGTCTATAAGAGATTACGGCAGAAATTGGGTCTTTTGGTTAAGTAATGAATAATTTCTCGATATAAAAAGGAGAAGTCCATTTATAGGATGAAAATATAAAAAAATAATTGTACAATTGGAATATACAAAACAAAGTTTTTTTCTTAAGCTATGTTTATATGTTTTACGAAGAGTAAAAAAGATTACACACGGAGGTTTTTATGTTTAATTTACTTATCGGCGGAGCTGCCGGCCAAGGTATCGATACGACCAGCGGCGTCTTCGAGAGATTCTTAAAAGAATATGGCTACAATGTGTTTGCCACAAGAGATTTGATGAGTAGAGTAAGAGGTGGTTATAACTTCACAACTCTGCGCATTGGTAAACGTCGTATTCAGACTCATGATTATGATGTTGATGGTGTTCTAGCACTAAATGAGGATGCTATACATGCCCATCTTGATAACTTAAGAGAAGATGGTTTCATCCTTGCAGATGAGAAGTATGAGACAGAGGAAAAACGCGTTATTTCTCTTCCTATGGAAAAGATTGCAAAAGAACTCGGCAATCCTAAGGTAGCATCATCTGTAGCACTGGGTGCGTTGATTCATTTATTTGGTTTCCCCAAGGAAAGAATTCCAGAACTCTTCGCTCTTGCTATGAAACCTAGCATCTTAGATGTCAACGTAGCAGCAGCAGAAAGAGGCTATGATTTAGTTGAAGATAATCAAGGAGAATATGCGAAAAAAGCTGTAGAGAGTACAGGGCGTGGTATAGAGGATTTAGATTCTCATATGGAACATCCTGAGGCAGACTATAGCCAATGGGTCGTCATGAACGGTAATCAAGCGATTGGCTTGGGTGCTCTGGCAGCAGGGCTTAATTTCTATACTGCCTATCCTATGAGTCCATCAACTTCTGTAATGGAGTACTTAGCAAGTGTTCAGACAGAAGCGAATATTGTTGTAGAACAAGCAGAAGATGAACTGTCAGCTATGAATATGGCAGTCGGTGCATCCTATGCAGGTGCGGTAGCAATGACCGGCACCTCAGGTGGCGGCTATCACTTGAAGCTAGAAGCTCTGGCTATGGCCGGCATGATGGAAGTTCCTGTTGTGGTTGTAAACGCTATGAGACCCGGTCCTGTAACGGGCTTACCAACAAGAACGGAACAAGCAGACTTGAATATGGCTATTTTCGGTGGCAACGGTGATTATCCTAAGATGGTAATCGCGGTAAAAAATCATGAAGATGCCTTCTATCAATCGGCTAGAGCGCACAAATTAGCTCAGAAATATCAGTTACCTGTAACTCTACTAACAGATCAATATCTAGCCGATGGGACCGCTACTATTCCACAGTTTGACTTCGAAAAAGTTGAGCGTGTACAAGTCGGTTCTAGCCCAGAAGAAGCTCTAGGCTATAGAGAAGGTTACACACGTGGCGATACACCCTCGGGTGAAATGACCGAGCAGACTCTAGCGGAATCTGAATATAAGCGTTATAGAAATACAGAATCTGGAATTTCTCCTCGTTTGATTCCAGGAAACCCTTATGCATTCGTGTCTGCTGATACGGATGAACATGATGAGTATGGTTTCATCACCGAGGATGCGGACGTACGTGTTCAACAAGTTGATAAGCGCACAAGAAAAATGGAAACATTGCTGGCAGAGGACATAGAAGAGCCAGAACTCTATGGTCCAGAAGATGCAAAAGTGACTTTATTAGCTTGGGGTTCATTAGAAGGTTCTATCAAAGAAGCCGTCGATTACTTAGTATTTGTTGAGAAGAAGAGCGTCAATGCTTTGATCTTCGGTGATCTCTGGCCACTACCTACTCAGAAATTAGAGAAACTTGCCGAAGTTTCTGATCATACATTTATAAACGTGGAGCAAAACCAAGATAGTCAATTAGCTATGTTGATTCGCCGTCAAACGGGTATTAAAGTGGAAGATTCTATCTTGAAGTATGACGGTAGACAGATTTCTAGCGAAGAGATTTGTAAGCGGCTCGAGAAGCACGTAGGATAAGGAGGAAGAAAATGCATATACACGAAAGTACGCAAAGAAGTTTTGAAACTTATAAAACCGCTTGGTGCCCAGGTTGTGGTAACTTTGCTATCCAGAAAGTTTTGAATGAGACCCTAGCTGAGCTGGGCAAAGATCCACATAAGGTATTATTAGCAGCAGGTATCGGTCAAGCGGCCAAAACGCCTCAATATACATCGGCAAACCGCTTCTGCGGACTACATGGTAGATCCTTACCCGCTGCTACAGGTGCAAAAATTGCCAATGATGAATTGACTGTAATTATCAATACAGGTGACGGTGACTCCTTTGGTGAAGGTGGTAACCATTTCATGGCTGCTGTACGTAGAAATATCAATCTGGTACATATTGCCCATGATAACCAAGTCTACGGTTTGACGAAGGGACAAGCATCCCCTACAGCGCCCAAAGGCCAAGTAACTTCTGTTCAAACGGAAGGTGTTACCATGACACAATTTAATCCAGTACTTAATGCTATAGCGCTAGGTGCAGGCTTCGTTGCTAGAACTTTCTCCGGGGATCCTGAGCAGTTCCGCACAATCTTGAAAGAAGCTATTGAATATGATGGTTACGCACTAATTGATATTTTCCAGCCCTGTGTATCCTTCAATAAAATTAATACATTTCAATGGTATAAGGAGCGTGTAAGACCGGTAGGAGAAGATTACGATCCTTCGGATTATGAATTAGCGCTCAAGACAGCCAGTATTTTCTCTGATGATGGTATTCCAACGGGAATCATATATAAGAAAGAAAAAGATTCTTTCTCCAAACAAAACAAGATCTTAACAAACGGGAAACTATTAAAAGATCAGGGTGCAAGTCTAGAATTCTTGCAGTCTCAGAACGAAGCCTTTTCATAAAGCTTTATGAGTAAAAACCTGTAGCGTATTCGCTACAAATTAAGTTTTCTTGAAACCTCTCATGCGTACAGTGTATGAGAGGTTTATTTTTGTAGTCTATTCAGTGGGATCATGTAACGCAGTCAAACGGAATGTCACTGTAGGGATTGGAAGCATACTTTTTAAATATATAATTTGTAAGTAAATAATTAATAGTAATATCTAAAAACAGTAAATCCATTATCTTAGCCGATGAACCTACAGGAGCTCTTGATTCTCATAATAGTGAAATTGTAATGGGAATCTTCCAAGATATACACCGATCAGGCACGGCTGTTATATTAGCAACCCATAATATGAAACTAGCAAACGCTTGTGAAAGAATTTATTCTATGCAGGATGGCAAACTTTTCTAAAGTCAAAGTTATTTGTTTGACAAAGCGGTTTTGGATTTCTACTATATATTTAAGTTTATACATAGTTGGAGGAAGTGTACCATTGCACCTATTCATTATGCATTTTTTAGGGTACGTGATACGTAAATCTAACCTATATCTTATAGACTAGAAATCGAGGACAAATCTATGATTATTCTTTTAGAGAAAAATATTCTGCCACTGGATATTGATAATATTATGGAGGCTTTGGCCGCCAAAAATCTTAAGTCCCAACTAAGTGATGGTGAAGAGCGTTCTATTATTGGTGTTCTTGGGGACACTAGCATGGTAGATGTGAAAAATTTAGAAGCTTTGGAAGGCGTTGAACGTATTATACGTATCACAGAGCCTTATAAGCTGGCCAGTAAGACTTTTCAACCACAAACGGATACCTTTGATTTAGGTAAAGATGTGCTTATAGGTGGAGGACATTTTGTAAATATGGCAGGTCCTTGTGCAATCGAAAGTTATGAGCAGCTCTATGAAACCGCCCAAGCGGTAAGTCAGGCGGGAGCTAGAGTTCTAAGGGGAGGAGCATTTAAACCACGTACCTCACCTTATTCTTTCCAAGGTACAGGCCTCGATGCGCTTAAATGGATGCGGGATATTTCGGATCAGTTTAATATGTTAGTAGTTTCAGAAGTTATGTCAGAGCTTGATATAAAAGCTATGCTTCCTTATGTCGATATTCTTCAAATTGGTACTAGAAATGCACAGAATTTTCGCTTGCTCAAGGCTGTAGGCAAGACAGGAAAACCTATCCTACTTAAACGCGGTATGGCCATGACAATTGATGAATGGTTATCTTCAGCGGAGTATATTCTTAATGAAGGGAATAAGCGCGTAATCTTATGTGAGCGAGGTATTCGGACCTTCGAAACTTCCTATCGCGCTACGCTTGATATCGCAGCAATTCCAGTCCTTCGTGAGAAAACGCATCTCCCTATTATAGTGGATCCATCCCATGCGGCTGGAGATGCACAATTTGTCCCCGCTCTAGCCCTCGCGGCTACAGCAGTAAAATCGGACGGGTTAATTATTGAGGTGCATCCCAACCCTAAGGAAGCCATGTCCGACGCTGCCCAGCAATTGACATTTGCAGAGTATAGTGCACTCATGGACCAGGTCAATGCAATAGGAGAAACGGTTGGAATTTCTACAACAGGTGGTCAGGATGCCTGGCTCTGAGAAAGTAAAAGTGGGCATTGTGGCACTCGGGCTCATTGGTGGCTCTATTGCCCAAGCGCTCTCTTGCCATAAAGATTTTTATGTGACAGGATTTAGTCATGAGCAAAATACTTTGCATTACGCTTGGGCTGACCGAAGTATAGATGAGGGCTATTTAATTCCGAAAATAGGTTCCGAGAACTGGGAAGCGGCGATCTTGGAAGTGGATCCATTATTTCTACAAGATATCCTCATTTTATGTACGCCAGTGGAATGGGTCGGGGCTTTGGCCCAAGTGGTCGGCGCGAAATCTCAGGCCATTCTTACGGATGTAGGCTCAGTAAAGAGTCCAATTATGGAAGCTTGTAGAAACTTGCGCTTCATAGGTGGCCATCCTATGGCCGGATCTGAACGAACAGGTTACGCTTGCGCTACTGAAAGTTTATTTGAGAATGCCCAGTATGTACTATGTGCGGGGGAGCATATTGAGGATGAAGAGCGTGAAGTCCTAGAGAAATTGGTACGTGCTTTAGGCGCTAAACCCTTATGGTTAGATGCCTATCGTCACGATGACTTGGTAGCGCGTGTTTCCCATTTGCCCCACGCAGTTGCAGCAGCTCTCATGCATGCTGCACTTCCTGATGAGGCGTCTTCTTCTCTTGCGGTACTTCTCTCAGCAGGGGGGTTTCGGGACATCACACGTATTGCTTCTTCTGACCCGGATCTCTGGGCAGGGATATCTCTAGAATCTGGCGCCCATCTCCTGCGGGCAGTCCATGCTATGCAAGAGCAATTACAGCAGTTAGAGGTAGCACTTGAAACACAAGATGAAGATTTCCTACGGATGTTTTATGCAAGAGCAAATCATACAAGAGCAGTTATTCCGGCAAAAGGAATAGGCCCTCTTATTTCAGATGCGCAGATTCTCATAAACATCGAAGATAAGACAGGTGCCCTCGCGGCTCTAACCCAATTACTTAGTGAGGCAAAAATTAATATTCATAATATTTCTATCCAAGATGCGAGACAGTATGAAGGAGGTCATGTGCGCTTGTTTATATCCTCGCCTGGAGAAGCGATTCGAGCCATTGCACTACTGAAGGAGGCAGGCTATGACGTGGAAGGATAGTCGCTTAGATTTCTTATATTCGCGAGAAGAAAACCTATTAGAACGGTTTGCATTACTAGGTCATCCATTAGGTCACAGCTTGTCGCCTCTTATACATCAACATATTTTCGATATTCTCGGTATAGACGCTACTTATGTACTAGAAGATATGGAAATAGAAGATTTTCCTAGAAAATTCCCTGAACTCTTATCGTCTTATAGCGGTCTCAATATCACGATTCCTTACAAAGAAAAGGTACAAGAACATCTCGCCGCACTTTCTCAAGAAGCATTGCAGTTTGGAGCGGTGAATACAATCTATAATGGTAAGGGTTACAATACGGACATAGCAGGATTCTTGTCAGCAGATTTCCACTATCAAAATAAAACGGTACTTCTTCTAGGAAGTGGTGGCGTGGCCAAAACCATGCTTTATGCCGTATGCCGATTAGGAGCGAAACAAGTTCTTATTAGAGTGCGTGATAAGTCGAAAGATGAGAAATTGGTCCATACCTGTAGGAAACTCTATCCCCAATGTGCGATTACGCTTTTAACTGAAACGGACTTACATGCTTGGGATGGCGAAATACACTATATTCTAAATGGGACGCCTCTAGGTATGTGGCCTGCTGTAGGAGAGCTCCCTCTCGAACATCGTTATTATATTGAACGTTTAGAGAAGTCTGAATTAGAAGGCGTATTTGATTCTATTTATAATCCGCTGGCTACGCGATTTATACTCTTAGCCAGATCTTATGGTGTTCCAGCGGTATCGGGATTGCCAATGCTTTTTCACCAGGCCTTAGAAGCACAGAGAATTTGGCATCCAGAGTTAGAATCTCGTTTCCGTTCGCCCGAAGTAAAGCAGCGCTTACTTGAAACTCTAGAGAATCTTCCGAATGACTTATTGGACCATTTCCCCTTGCGTATTGTCCTTACGGGTTTCATGGCTTCGGGTAAGAGTACCGTAGCGAGGAAATTAGCCAAGACGCTGGGCATACCCTCGATGGATTTAGACCAGATAATAGAAGAACGTTTAGGGCGTTCAATTACAGAAATATTTTCCCAACATGGAGAAGACTATTTTCGCACAATGGAAAGGGAAATATTTACAGATCTCTTGAGTCAGGAAGGTTCATATATCCTATCAACAGGTGGAGGGTGTCTCTTACAAGAGGGAATGGAGGATCTGGTGCGTGCGCATCAGGGGCAAATCGTCTATACGAAGATATCTTTGGAGACGGCGTTGATGCGCGCAGGGAATCGAGCGTCTAGACCACTCTTGCAACAAGAGCCTGAAGCATTGAGGAGATTATATGAGATGCGCGAAGTGGCGTATGAAGCTTTGGCCGACGTTAGCGTCTCGACGGAAGGTAGACCTAGAGAGGCTGTGGAAGCGATACTTCGTGCTTTCGGGCTAGAATGAGGACATATGGAAATGCTTAAAATTCAAACCGATGACAGAAATTATTATCCTTGCTATGTAGGCAGAGGACTGTTGGAGGAGCTTAAACTATATCTAGAACCTGCACATTTTCGAGGGCAGAAGATTCTAGTGGTGGCGGATTCCAATACGGCACCGCTGTTTTATCACAAGGTATCGAATCAACTAGAAGATTTAGGTTATGCTGTGGATCACTTCACCTTTACTGCGGGCGAGGAACAGAAAAATGAAACTACGTTAGGGCGTTTGTTGGCCAAAGCCTTCGAATTCAATTTATCCCGACAAGACAAGTTTCTTGCGCTAGGGGGAGGCGTGGTAGGTGATTTATGTGGATTTGCTGCCGCAATCTATATGCGTGGTATACCGTATATTCAAGTTCCTACGACTTATTTAGCACAAATCGATTCGTCTGTTGGAGGGAAGACAGGAATAGATACACCGTATGGTAAGAATTTGCTGGGAGCATTTAAACAGCCTGAAATTGTTCTTGCCGATGTGGATGTGTTGATGACTTTGCCGCCTAGAGAGCTCAGAAGTGGTTGGGCAGAAATGATTAAGTATGGTCTTCTAGAAGGGGAAGGGTTGTTCTCAGAGATAGAAGGAAGCCATAGTCTATATCCCAGCACGGAAATGCTTTCTGCAGGTATTAGAGCCAAAGCGAAAATTGTCGCACAAGATACGCTTGAACGGGGACTGCGGGCGGTGCTTAATCTAGGGCATACCTTCGGCCATGCGATTGAGAGTGCAAGCGGTTACAGGCGTTACACGCATGGTGAAGGTGTTAGCATTGGTCTTCTCTGTGCGCTTAGACTAGGGGAAGTCTTAGGTTTTCGTGATGGGAATTTATTAGCCAGGACACAAAGTCTACTGCAGCGTTTCGGCTTACCTGTATTTACGGAACTGACTGTTGCTGAAATTCTGCCCTTCATAAATAAAGACAAGAAAACGACAAGTGCAGGAACGACTATGGTTTTCTTAGAGACGCTTGGTGAGGCAAGATTACAGAATTTGACTTCAGAAAAACTAGCCACTCTTGCTGAGCACTTGGAAGGCTATACCCTAGGGGTTACTAAAGGCTTCCAAAGCGTGAGACTTAGTCCTTCTGAACTTACTGGTGTGGTGCTTCCTCCGCCCTCTAAATCAATGGCGCATCGCTTAATTATGGCCGTAGCTCTAGCTCAAGACGGTGGGGATTTCACGTCTTACATTTCCAATTGTAAGGAGGCTATGTCTAATGATATTCAAGCAACTATTGTTGGTATAAATCAGATTATAGCGGCCTATAGGGCTAGATCAGAAGACCGAATAGAAGTAGATTGCGGCGAGTCAGGATCGACGATACGCTTCCTCATTCCGATTGCAGCAGCGCTAGGTGTATCGGTACGTTTTACAGGTAGTGGAAGACTCCCATACAGGCCACTCAATGAATATATAGAGGTTCTAGGAAATCATGGTGTTGATTTGCGTTTCCCAGAAGAAGACGGTTTGTACTTACCACTAGAAATAAGAGGTCAGTTAGAAGCGGATGCCTATGCGCTAGCCGGTGACAGCAGTTCACAATATATAACTGGGATGTTGTATGGCATGGCGCTCTTACCTGAGGCTTCACATCTGTCTCTAACCACGCAATTAGAATCCGCGCCGTATGTGGATTTAAGCCTAGAGGTTTTACGAAATTTCGGGATAGAAATTACTCGTGAAGAAGATCCGAATGCCCATATAACCTATCACGTACGGGGGGGACAGAACTATCGGATGCCTAGTTCAATGGTTGAAATTGAACGGGACTATTCTCAAGCCGCGTTCTGGTATCTAGCGAAATTTCTCGGGCATACTATTGAAGTGCAGGGCATGAGAGAAGACAGTTTACAAGGAGATAAAGCGTTCATCATGTGTTTAGAGAAGCTTCAAGAGCGAAAAGACAGGGATTCTAGTGAACTTATCGAAATCGATATTTCCCAGTTCCCTGATTTATTTCCCGCATTATCCGTGGCGTGCGCCTGTGCGGGTGAAGGTAAGAAAACAAAACTAAGCAATGCTCAGCGTTTGAAGATCAAGGAGTCGGATAGACTCTGGGCGAGTTATGATATGTTAACGCGTTTAGGCGTTGTATGTGAATTAGGGGAAGATTACCTTGTTGTGACGGGTGTTTCTAAGCTTATCGGGGCCTCTCTATCAAGCTATAACGATCATCGTTTGGCCATGGCGGGAAGTATTGCAGCCATGTCAGCCAGTGGAGAGTCCACTCTAGATGGAGCGGAGGCTGTCAATAAATCCTACCCGGCCTTCTATAGAGATTTAAGACGGGTGGGTGGCCAAATAGTGGAGGATGTATGAGTTCATATTGGGGAGATTTTATTAAACTAAGTGTGTTTGGAGAGTCCCATGGACCTGGAATAGGTGTGGTAATCGACGATCTGCCAGCTGGCCAAGGACTTGATATGGAAGCGGTAAGAGCTTTTATGGATAGGAGAGCGCCAGGTAGAAGTCCCTGGTCTTCGCCACGCCAAGAGTCGGATAGGGTTGAAGTTCTATCTGGTGTATATAAAAACAGAACAACTGGAACACCTCTTGCGGGATTCATTCGAAATCGCGATACGAGGTCTAAGGATTATGAAAATTTACAAACCATACCTAGGCCAGGACACGCGGATCTAACGGGAAGAGCACGTTATCGTGGGGCCAATGACCCGCGTGGCGGAGGGCATTTTTCTGGAAGACTCACCGCAGCCATATGCTTCGCAGGTGCCGTAGCGAAACAAATCTTAGAGCGACAGGGTGTAAGGGTATTTGCCCATATCAAGGAAATTGCGGGTATAGAAGACGCATCTCTTACGTTAGAATCATTAAGCCAGACACCAGAATGGGTTCAGGAGCATCAGGATTTTCCTGTAATAGATGCAGTACAAGGCCAGAAAATGATCGATGCTGTAGAAGCGGCGCGTATGGATCAAGATTCCGTTGGAGGTATAGTAGAAGTCGTTTTACTTGGTGTTGAAAGAGGAATTGGCAATCCGATTTTCGGAGGATTGGAACCTAAGCTCGCGTCTTTTATCTATGGTATCCCAGCTGTAAAAGCATTAAGTTTCGGGGACGGTTTTGCCGTAACAAGAAGAAGAGGGTCCGAAAATAATGATGCGCTAGAATATGTTGAAGAAAGTTCCAAGATTCGTAGTAAAACCAATCACGGGGGTGGCATCGATGGTGGTATTTCCAATGGAATGCCAATTGTGTTTCAGGTTGGAATTAAGCCAACTTCATCTATAAGTTTAGAACAAGATTCTGTTAATTTAGAGACAAAAGAGAATAGTAAGCTCATTATCCATGGTAGACACGATCCCTGTATCGTTCCACGTGCCGTTCCTGTCTTAGAAGCTGCAGCAGCAATTGTATTATTAGATCAGCTCCTATTGTCAGGCCGTTTTGATTACGAACAAGTAGGTGAATAAATGCAAAAAATATTACTCGTACATGGGCCCAATCTGAATATGTTGGGACGAAGAGAGAAGAAGCATTACGGAAGCTTTGCTTTGGCCGATGTGGTAGAAACCGTAGAGAAGATCGCGAGTGCCAAAGGTTATGACGTGTTGGCGTATCAATCGAACCACGAAGGTGATCTCATAGATTTTATTCATGAGCACTTAGATGAGAGCTCCGGAATGCTTATTAACGCAGGTGCATTGACCCACTATAGTTATGCATTACTTGATTGCTTAACGCTATGCCCCTATCCTATTATTGAAGTGCACATCTCTGATATTGAACAGCGAGAAAGTTTCCGACAAGTTTCTGTTATCAGAGCCGCATGCGCGGATGTTGTGATTGGTCAGGGTTTCAGGTCCTATGAATTGGCATTGGAAAAGTTGTGGAAACAGATAGAGGAGAATTAATCATGGCGGACAGGAAGCAGAATTTAGAGCATATTAGAGAGAATTTACAAGAAATAGATGAGAAAATTCTGGAATTATTTTCCCAGAGGCAAAACTTAGCAGCCGAAGTATACCGAGAAAAGAAACAATTAGTAGCGAAAATTTACGATCAAGAACAAGAGGTAAAGAAGCTAAAAAAACTCGAAAATTCTGAAGATGAAGCCATAGCAAACTACGGGAGTGCCGTGCTCTCTACTCTAATGAGACTTTCGCGTGCAAAACAATATTCTATAGCCAGGCCAGAAAGTTTGGATTGGGAGCTAGGTAAAATGATTGCCCAGAATCAGAGCAAAAAGTTTCCAGTACAATTGGTAGCCACTCAGGGAAACGCCTATTCTTATTCGGCCAAAGCCGCAACCCTACTCTTCCCAGGAAGAGCGTACTTCCCACATAGGACTTTTGAAGAGGCTATTCTCTCAGTTGTACGTGGGCAAGCAGATGCTTGTGTTCTTCCACTTGAGAATTCTACGGGCGGAACGGTTGATGACGTATATCAACTTATCCAAAGTACTAATCTTTACATAACCGACGCCTTATACATGCCTGTTCGCCATTGTTTATTGGTAAAACCAGGAACTAGACTTCAAGACATTGAAACTGTAGTTTCCCATAAACAAGCACTGGCCCAATGTTCCCAGTTTATACGGGAGAATAAGTGGGATGGATTAGAATCTTTGAATACGGCTTTTGCAGCAGAGGAAGTATCCCAAGGAGACCATAATCTTGCGGCTATTGCTACGGAAGATGCGGCAGAAGCCTATGGATTAGAGATTCTTGAACGTGAAATCACAGATGTAAATCAGAACCAAACTCGATTCGTTGTAGTAAGAAGAAACTTACAATTAAGTCAAGATGCCCATATCTTATCCTTGCTTCTGCGCTTGCCTCATAGTGCGGGGAGCTTGGGACAAGTTTTAAGTGTTTTTTCTGATCATAAAATCAATATGACAAAAATTCAAAGTAGCCCCATTCCTAGAAATCCATGGGAATACTATTTCTACGTGGATTTACAGGTCCAGCCTAGTCATGAGAAGATTCTAGACTTGCTCTATCATCTCCAGCACGAGTGCACTGAAATGCGATTACTCGGTTGGTATCAGGAGACGAAGACGGAATAGTTCAAGTTTATTAATTTATCTCCCAGAGATTATAATCTAGATTGTCCATACCTTCATGAAACTCCATAGCGGAGATTTCGTTTCTTATATAGCGCTTACGAAGGTTTTTGGCGGTATTGCTCCAGGCTTTAAATTCTGGTACAAGACCAGGAGACAGCGGACTGCTTTTACTACAAATTTGTCTTTCCGTGCGCATATATTGACGCTTATACATTTGCTTGTATTTAAAGAGCAATGGATCTTCTCTTATTCTTGTTTCTGCATTACGTATACTTAAACGATTTGTACAAGTGCTTCCATTCTTATCGAGATAATGGCAGAGTTCTCCTTTCTGATATTTCATTCGGATGAAGTAAGCGCTACAGACTTTACAGTGTCTGAGATGGCGCTGCTCTCTAAGTACTAAGAAGAGCATTGTATCGAATAATACTCGAACGGAGTAAAGGTCGAAGACCAAACTCCCTTTACCCATGTCTGAACGCTGAAGTTTCAAGAGTAAGGGTTTCATGTTTACATTTCTCTGGTAAATGCCATGGAGCACTTGCTCCATACTTCTTGCCGCATTTCTCATGCGCTGAAAAAATTTCTCGGGTGTAAGCGCAAGGTGATGTTTACGTTCTCTTAAATACATGTAAAAAAGGATATTCCTAGCGTTAGGGTCGAGTTGTTTTTCGGCTTGATGGAAGAGTTGTTTTGCGTGATCAAGACTCACTATATAATAAAAAATCGTTAATAAATCGTTTGCTAAACTACTGGAAGAGAAATGTAAGAGCACACCTTCATCTTCCAATCCTATCTGGACTTGATAATAAAATGAACTTTTATCTCTACTAAGTAAAATTTGCACGTTATTTACTCCATTCTTTGGGCTTTCTATAGAGTACGTTAGGTGAGATCAGAGAATCAATTGTATTTAGGCGAAGTTTCACGTGAATTATTTTCTGTTACGAAATTAGATTATTTTAAGATTATCTATTTGCTTCTACCGGGAGAGAGGATAGGATAGGCATACAAATAAGGGATGTGGGCGGAGGCAATGCGTTACGTTCGCTATTCATTTAGAGGAAAAAGAGTACTTATTTAAGAAGAGGAAGAGGCAAGCGCCTTCTTCCTCTTTTTGAATAAAAAGAAAGGAAAAGTGTTTATGTGTAGGAAGAAGAATGGGAATGGTAAGCAGATCTTGTGGGTATTTGCTTTGGCCATAATTCTAGGAGTGATTGCTCCCGTGTGGAGTGATGTGGCTGCTGTAGGAGCGCGTTTTACATGGAATTATATATCGGAAGAACCCCGATATAATTATGTTTATGATGTAGAAGGCGAGACGCAAGGCTTAGAACAAGGTGGAAATTGGATGATTAGAGCCGATTATGGTGCTCCTAGTTTCTGTATGGATATTTCCGCCAAGTATCCACTTGAAGAGCATGGAGGGCCGGGAACAGATGGCTACGAACGCTATATTGAGCCTAGCGCTTATTTCCAGAAGTTGTTAGAATTAGATGCCAATATTTTGGCGAAAGTAAACACCATAATAGATATAGGTACATTGCGAAATGGTTCCTATCACGGCGATCCTAGTCAAGATCAAGCAAGAAGAAATAGTAATAAATATAGAGCGTATACTCAAATGCTTATATGGGACTTATTGATTGCAACGCCTGGATATAGAAATACTGAGAATAAAGCCGTGAGTAATTCGAGATTTTTAAATCCCAATACGCAGAGTGATTATGAGCAGAATTTCAAGGCTGTTATCCTAGAAGAATTTAACTCGGTACTTCATAAACCTAAACTTAAAGTGGAGGAAACAGGAGAGTATCTGGATACAAGTGGAACGAATGCCTACCCTCTTGCACCAGATGAAACACTAACAATTCTAGCTGAAAATGGAATCGGTGGATTTGCTCTGAAGAATGCACACTTAGAGGAAAATGGCATTCGTGTAGAAAAGGATCCTGACAATGTGAACCGGTTTATTATTAAAGCAGACAGTAGTTCAGCATATAAGAGCGCCAGGTTCCAGCTGCCCCATACTTTGGCTCCAGACAGGCCACAAGAAGAAAAAGAATATTATATCTGGGTGCCCAACGCGCCCCAATGGCAACAACAATATCTTATTACAGGTGCGAAATATCCCCATATGAACTTATCTTTCCAAGTGGAAGTGCAGGATTTCTATGTTGAAGTTCATAAGAAAGGTGCGCAAGATAAGCCTCTAGCAGATGTTGTGTTCTATTTAGAGGATTCACAAGGACATAAACTAGAAGAATTAATCACCGATGCTTCTGGTTTCGCTCAGAGTAAAAAGTATCCTATTCTTAAAGACGGCGAAGAATATACACTGCGTGAAGTAAAGGCTCCATTAGGCTATTTACTCCCAGCAGAACCAAGTCAGAAATTTACGGTATTAAGAGATCGTAGTGAAGAAGTTAAGAAGTATGTATTTAATATTGATAATACTCTGAGAAGTTTTCAAGTTTCTCTAGTTAAGTATATTCAGGGGACGGAGAAGCCCTTGTCAGGCGCTGAGTTTGCTCTGAAGGATCCCAACGGAAATACTATTGAGAAGCTAACGACTGATCAAGAAGGGAAGGCTATATCTGGTGTTCATGAATTGTTGTTTCCAGGACAAGCCTATAGTATAGAAGAAATCGCTCCTCCTCCAGGTTTTACTCTTTCAGAAGAGTATAAAAAAACATTTACTCCTAAGACAGAAGGTGAGGAGACGCTAGAACGCTTTCAATACATATTTGGAAACGAAGCGATTCTAGGAGAAGTTATAATACAGAAATTTGATATTGTTTCGGGGGATAGGCCACAAGGCGAGGGTGTATTCTCCAGTGCAAAATATGATATTGTTGCGACTAGTTTCTTAAATCCTAATAGTACGGACTATAAACTTGGAGATGTAGTGGACAGTATTGAAACAGATGAGACGGGTTATGGGAAATCTAAGCCTTTGCCTCTCGGCACATATGCGTTAGTGGAGGTAGAAGCTCCTGAAGGGTATGTACTCAATGACCATGCCCTTACTTTTGAACTTACGGAAGTTAACAAGCAGCTTGTATTAAAGCCTCTAGAGAGAAACGATCTATCTCTTCTAGAAGAAGTAAATGAACAAATAGATAATTTAAATAACTTATGGATAGCAGAAGGTGCAAACCGAGAGCTTGAAGAACTCTTGACAGCAGATGCGTTCCATTCTAACGAGAGCTTACGAACTGCAGAAAGAATTATATTGGGCCGAATTGAATTGAATAAAGTATTCAACTCCCCCGATGACGTACCAGGATTGGCTAAAACGCCTGAAGAAGGCATTGTGTTTGGAATCTATAATTCTACCGGGGAAATTGTGGATAGTTTAACGACAAACCATAATGGGTGGGCGAGCTCTAAGTGGCTTCCTTATGGGAACTATATTTTGAAACAAGAGAGTCAGCAAGAGCATGCCTATCCAGTAGAAGATATTGCTTTTTCCGTGACAAAAGATTGGCATATGCAAATGTTTCAATTGCAAAATGATGAAGTTAGAGCCAGGTTAAAGGTGGTTAAAAAAGATGCTCATACTGGAAACGTAATTCCTCAAGAAGGTGTAAGTTTTGAGTTATATAAAGATGGAGAGTTGGTCGTTCAAAACCTCTTTTATCCAAAAACACAAAAAGTAAGTCAGTTTCTTACCTCCGTAGACGGTAGTGTTGAGTTACCAGAGAGTCTCGCACCAGGGCGCTATACTTTAAAAGAAGTGAAAGGTCCTGACGGATACGTGATGGACCCTAACGGTACGGAAATTACTTTCGATGTTAATAGAGACGCCGTTTCATCTTTACAAGAATTAATAATCGTAATGGAAGTGGAAAACATTCCTGCCTATGGTCAGATTTCAATTGAGAAGTTTGGCAATGTCCTTGCAGGATGGGAGAGTGAACCTTTTTCCTACCAGAGTTTTGAAATCACGAAACAAGAGACAGTAGAAAGTAATGGAAGTGATGAAGAAATTAGCTATTACGATTGGATTGATCATGAAGTCGAGGTATATACCCCCAAATTTGAAGAGCAATACTTAGCAGGTGCGAAATTTATGATTCGTGCGAGAAAAGATATCTATAGAGGAGATGGTGAGTTGGTTTTTCGAACTGGAGAAGAAGTCGAAGTGATTGAAACGACACAGGATGGTCCTGTTTCTTCTAAGCTATTACCGCTGGGAGAATATACTGTAGAAGAACTAGAAGCACCTCTATATTATGCAAAAGATAAGAAGATACATACGATACTTTTAAGTCAAGAGAATCCTCACCAAGCGCTTGTTCAGGAAACACTTCAAGTAGTTAATAATTTACAAGAAATTTCTCTTCGATTTAAAAAAGAACTCGATATGGGTACGCATTTAAGCTCAGAGTCGATTGACAAAACTAAGATTCTTTTTGCCTTGATTAATCAAGAAGACATCAATATACAGGGGCACACTTTGAAAGCAGGTTCCATTGTCGGCATAAGCGGACTAAATCAAGAGGATTATCTAGAGTTTTCTGGAGTATTACCTAGTACTAAATATATGATTAGAGAATTAGCCAGCGCTCAAGAGTATGAGCTTGGTGAAGATTGGAATGTGGAGCTTATGCCACATAATAGTGAGGACGTCATAACAAAGATTGAACTAGATCCCGTTTTCAATGCACTAAAAGAAATTGAATTGCAGATTGTGAAAAAAGATGCCGAAAACAATGAACTTTTGCTAGAAGGAGCGAAATACCGAGTCCTCCGAGTAATTAAAGATGGTACAGAAGAAGTTGGTACTTATCAAACAGATGCGCTGGGAAGGATAAGAATAGAAAAAATGATCCCTGGTACCTACTATTTGCAAGAAATCGCCTCTCCTCCAGGCTATATTAGGGATACTTCTCAACACACCATAGTGCTCGATGGAAGTCAAAATAAGATTATTAAAACGCTAACAAATAAGCAATCTACAGTTGAGATAAGTAAGGTGAATATTTCTGGAGAAGAAATTCCTGGAGCAAAGCTTGAAGTATATGACCAAGATAGAAACCTTATAGATTCTTGGACGTCAGAAGCGGGTAAGACACATATTATTAGAGGGCTCCACTTAGGAGAAACCTATACCTTAAGAGAAACTTTAGCACCCAATGGTTATCTCCTTGCCGAAGAGATTTCTTTTACCCTTAATACGGATGGAACTGTAACAAAAATAGAAATGTTAAATGAGTTAATGCCAGTGCCAGTAGTAGAAACGCCATCTACAGGCGAAAGTCTAAACGTATTCTCGCTAAGTAGTTTCATATTGTTAGCACCTTTATGCTTCTACAAATGGAGGAAACGTATTGTTTAAAATCTATGCAGGCTGAGTAGGGCAATGCTCAGCCTGAAATGTAAACAAAAGTTTCATCACACGTCTCGAAGATCCCTATTCCCGTGCTAAAATAGATAGCAAACGAGGAGGATAAGTACTATGGCAGAACAATTGAAGAAAAGACAAGATGTCGACAAGAATTTAACATGGAATCTAGAAGCTATATTCCCTAATGAGGAAGCTTTTGAAGAAGCCAAGGCAAAACTAATGGAAGATGTAAAGGCTTTCCAAGCTGAATTCGAAGGTCAGCTTGAACAAGCGACCGATACAGATCTCATTTTAAGAGGGATTCATAAGTATGAGGAATTAATTCCACGGATGAACCAAGTCGCTTCCTATGCGAGTTTAGGGTTTTCTACGGATCAGAATAATCCTAAGTGGCAGAAATTATCTATGAATACTAGAGCTGCTATGGATACTGTTTCGAGTTGCTTGAGTTTCTTTTCCTCAGAACTTTCTCTTATTGATGAGCGCTTACTAGAAGAATGTCAGACATTAGCTCCAGAGTATAAAATTTACCTAGGTGATCTTATTGCTTGGAAAAAACACCAGTTGAGCAAAGAAACTGAAAAGGCTTTAGCAAGTTTAGGGTCAACCTTGGCCTTCCCCTATACAAGTTATCAAGTAATGAAGTTTCAGGATATGAAATTTCCAGATTTTGAGGTGCACGGAAAATCGTACGCTTTAAGCTATGTCCTATACGAGAACTATTATTCAGAGCTTGAGGATACAGAAGTCAGGCGAAAAGCTTTTGAAGTGTTCTCTGAAACATTGGCCAAATACCGAAATGGAACGGCAGCCGCTTATAACGCTCAAGTGCAAAAAGAAAAAACGATTGCCAATTTAAGAGGGTTCGATTCTGTTTTCGACTATTTACTCTTCCATCAAAAAGTTGATAAATCTATGTATGATCGTCAAATTGATGTGATTATGACAGAGTTGGCTCCTCATATGAGACGCTACGTGGAGCTTATTAAAGAAGAATATAAACTAGAAGAGTTACGTTATTCGGATCTGAAATTAACCCTAGATCCTAGCTTCTCACCATCGGTAAGTGTTGAGGAATCAAAAGCATATATTTCTAACTCTGTTAAAGTTATGGGTGATGCTTATCATGATCTTGTCATGCGTTCTTATGATGAGCGTTGGGTTGATTTCGCTCAGAATGAAGGAAAGTCTACGGGAGGTTTTTGCTCTACTGTTCGAGGCGTCCAACCTTATATTTTACTTAACTGGGGTGAGAACTTATCCGAAATTTTTACCCTTGCCCATGAGCTAGGCCATGCTGCACAAGGTTTAATTACGAGTCAACACAATAGTGTGTTCGAGTCAAGTTTTACCCGCTATGACGTCGAAGCGCCATCCACGTTTCATGAAATGCTCCTTACTAAATCTCTTCTGAAAGAAGATAAAGGTGAACGTTTCGAGAAATGGGTTTTATCCTCAATGATTGCAAACACGTATTATCATAATTTTGTAACCCATCTATTAGAAGCTGCGTATCAAAGAGAAGTATATCGTCTAGTTGATAAAGGTGAGAGTATTAATGCGGATATTCTAGATGATTTATATTTACAAGTATTGAAAACATTCTGGGGAGATACAGTAGTCTTAGACGATGGTGCTAAGAGGACTTGGATGCGTCAACCACATTACTACATGGGCTTATATTCTTATGTTTATAGTGCTAGTCTTACAATCTCCACAGCCATGTTTACAAAGGTGCAAGCAGAAGGTGATGGGCTATTAGAGAAGTGGATTGAGTATTTGAAAGTCGGTGGCCCCACACCACCTGCTGAACATGCAAAAATACTAGGTATTGATATTACAACGGATCAACCACTCAGGGATAGTATCCAATTTATTGGTGAAATGGTGGATAGAATTACTGAACTCTCAGAATCAAATGTTTAAACAAGAAATTTACAATGCGTTTCGTGCTTAGAGTCACAGAATATAGACCAATAGGATTAATCGTTGCAAAAGTACTTGTATTTCGCTCCACCTAGGTCCATAATGTATCTATAAAATTTAATAGCTGTCTTCGGGGCGGGGTGCAATTCCCCACCGGCGGTGTGACTCTTAAGAGTTTAGCCCGCGAACATAGTGTCCTATGTTGATCTAGTGAGAATCTAGAGCCGACGGTATAGTCCGGATGGAAGAAGAGTAAGTGAACGCAAGTTTTCGTAAACCCCGATTTAAACGTCGGGGTTTATTTTATTAGAGAAGATGGCTGAAGGAGGACACATGAGTTATATGAGTAGTTCGAAGAAGAGGGTTTCCCTAACAGGTAAGCGTAGGAGTCAGGTGGAGCTTATTGCCTTGGACGGCGTAATGGCTTCACTAGGTGTTTTGTTGATGTTTATCACAAGATTGCAACTCTTGCCTGGAGTAGCACCCTGGTTAATTTATGAAATGGGTGATGTGCCTGCAATCATTACAGCGCTTATCGCGGGTCCAGTACATGGATTGTTTGTGTTGGCCGTTGTATGTGTTGTGCAATTGGTTACGCCATTTTCTTCAGGATTGTATGGCTTACTTATGCATTTCATCTCAAGTGGTGTTTTAGTTCTCATCCCAGCCTTGCTATGGCGCTATAAATCGAAGAATACTTCTCTAATAGTTGGATTGATTCTAGGCACCCTCGCCATGACGGGCGTCATGATTCCATTGAATCTCTACATCACACCGAAGTTCGCAGGTATGCCAGTGGAAGCAGTCAAGCAAATGATTTTACCTGCGATAGTACCTTTTAATCTTATTAAGGGAGCTATGAACAGTGCAGCGAGTTTTGTCGTTTTCTTGGCTCTAAGTAAGATCTTTAAGAAATTTAGGTAGGCAAATAGAATTTCTAGACGAGAACATATATGGCTCCCTTGTGATGATAGGTCACAGGGGAGCTTTTCTTTGGCCAAAATAACATGCAAGTTATGGAATGTGCAGAGTGTTGTATAATGGTGATTATAAATCACTTCATCCTACGAGGAGGTCAACATGAGTAGTAGAGTGCCTTATTACGTGCGGGAAATTAAGAAGGGTCAAGATGCAGAAGAAATGGAGAATTTAAGTTTTTCTCCGAGGATTATGATCGCTAATGCAGGTAGCAGTCGTGCAGCTAATCGTGTTGCTCTAGGATTATTGGGTGTCTGGCGAGAACAAGGCTATAAACCAGTAGCCTATTCTGCAGGTCCAACCTATGATTTCCACCATGCGTTACGCCTGGCCAGTGGGCACGAAGCCTACACATTAGATAGCTACTTTCATAAGAGTGACCAACTCTCCTACCTATTAACCCGCTACTCTGAATCTAGTCGGATTTCTCTAATCCATGCCCGATCAAATTATTTTGACACCTTGTCTCCGCTACAATCTTCTTGGTCTGAAGAGCAACGCGTTCCACAAGGCTCCCCTGCAGACTTGGCGAGAGCCAGTAAAACACCCGTTATTCTAGTTATAGATGCCAGAGAATTTAGGTTTACTAACTTATCGTATTTAAAAGGTTTATTGGATTTCCGTGAGCATGAAGTTGTTGCGGGTCTAATCCTGGCAGGATTAGAAGAGGAGAAAATAAAAGATTTTAAAAGACAAGTAGAAGCTGAATTAGGGTTACCGCTCTTAGGTACGGTCTCTTTGCCTCTGCTTGAGGAAGATATTCCTGGATTAGCAGGTATTGTCCCGGACATTTATGAAGATATGATGCTTAAGAAAATTGATAATTTGCGTAGAGAACTCCATCATAGTCTTGATACGAATCGTATTTTGCAAATTGCGGATCAAGCACCGAAGCTAGATCAAGATTTACCACAGAGTCTTTTTCGCGCCCAAAGGCTCCTAGGTTTTGAGGACCGCCGCTATCGTCTAGGCCTAGCGTACGATGATGCATTTTCCTACTATTACCAGGAAAACTTAGATGTGCTAGAAGAGATGGGAGCAGAACTGGTGCGATTCAGTCCACTCAAGGATCCTATTCTACCGCCTGACCTCGATGGCCTATACTTCGGCACAGGCAAACTTCTCGACTATATCGCGGAAGCATCCTCTAATGATTCTATGCTAAAACACATCTATCGCAAGGTGCAACAAGGTATCCCTGTTATGGCTGAAGGTTCAGCTTCCTTATATTTGGCCAAAGCCTATCAATCCGAAAACGGCAGAGAGTGGCCTCTCGTCGGCATCGTACCAAGTGTTGGACGTTTCAATCCCTCTGCACATTCTCCGTATTACGCCACCATGACCTCGAGAAGAGAAGACCTATTATCCGAACACGGAACGCAGATTCCATGTCTAATCAATGATCGTTTCTTATTCGAGCCTAATGGAGCTTCATATCGGACACATGTATTAGGTATGGGTTACCGTATGCAAGGATTTTCGACCGCCAATATATGGAGTAGCCAGGCAACCTTCCATTTCTATGCAGAGCCTCTGTGCCCTGCTAGATTTACCAAAGCCTGCAAGGAACACATGGAAAAAAGGTTAGAAGGTAAATCAAATGGGCTAGAAGGTGGATGGTAAGTTCGAACACATACAGGGTAAGTTAGTAACATTTTCGCATTATGTTTGCGTATTATACATAATTTGTAAGTATTTCTTAGTAGTCGATATGCTATAATTTTTAATACAAGAAAAGTAAATTTTTTAATCATCAGGAGGAAAAGCGTATGTTATTTGAAGAAATTATCGGTGCATTCACCGGGCAGAACAGAAGAAATAGACATCGTAACGTTGCTTTAGGTACAACCTTAGGTATCGTAGGTGGTGCATTGGCAGGATTAACGGCTGGTATCTTATTTGCCCCTAAGGCTGGTAAGGAAACTAGGGAAGAAATCGGTGAATATGCTACTGAGAAGTATCATGCAGCGAAAGAAAAAGCACATGAAGTATCTGACAAGGTAAGTACAAAGGTTTCTGATACATATAATCAGTTCAAGGGTAACCTAGACGATACGAAAAGTGAAGCTCGTAAGAATGCTCGTCATGCGAGAAGAACCGCACGTAATGTGGGACAACATGTTTCAGATGCCGCGGAAGATATCGGAGATGAAGTGAAGGATTTCGCAGAAGACGTTAAAGAATAATCCGATCTACTAGATAAATAAGAAAGGATTAGAGAATGAACAATAGTTTATACAATTTAATTTCTGCATCCGGGACCTTTACTGTAAACTTACAAGATGTGTTGATTTGGCTACTTATTTTAGCCGGAGTTGTCGCACTTGTTGTCTTGATTATTCTTCTTTTACGTGTTTTAGGTACATTGAAGAGAGTTAACACTTTATTAGATGAAGTTTCAGAGCCTTTGCTCCATACTACAGAAGAGTTACCTGAGATCGCAGCGAATGTGAAAAATATTTTAGGTAATGCTCTGGATATAACCGATGATATTACGGTTGCAAGCCCAGAACTTCTTAACGCGACACTAGAAGCTTTACAAGCAGCAAATGTTAGCGTAGGTGCAGTTTCTGGCTTAGTTGTTGGTATTAGTAACGGAGTTGCAGGCATTGCAGATAACTTAACAGCGAAGGCGTCCGGCGTAGGTAGCTTCTTCAGTTCGGTTGCGACAGGTTTCGCGGCTGGTAAGAGTAGAGCTACACGCAAAAGTCGCTTCAGCAGAAGAACCAAGAGACGTTAAAAGTCTGAAGTCTATAACAGAAGAGCACTCGAATGGGTGCTCTTTTTTATATGTGTTTAGGGGTCTTCACGTTTGTTATTGGGTTTTAGTGAGTAGGGATTTAGAATAATAGTAATGTGCTTGAAGTAAGGGGTTTATCTAATAGAAAGTGCATAGTAAAGTGTATAAGCTATAAATAGACAAGTAAGCATGGGAATCGTCTTTATCTTCGTAATTAGAGCGTATAATGCAGCAACCCCAGAAGCGAGAACCAAAATGACGAAAAAAGCTTGGAAGTTTAAGATAAAGCTCAATCCCAATAAAAAGAGGATGTCACCCCATGGATAATTTTCTTTAGCATATAGGAAGAGCCATCCTGATAAGGGAATAATACTTAAGAGAATTTTATATATTAGAGAAGTAAATAAAAAAGAAGATATAAGACCACTACGAACACCAATAGAAAAGCACAAGAATAGAAATAGGAGAAGAACGAAGAGGGGAACGCGTCTTTTTTTGAAATCAACATAAGCGAGAAACCCACCTGAGATGAAAAGTAGAATTTTGCTCGGAGCAAGAGAAAATATCATCTGAAAGATTACAGCCATTGGAAACTTACGCCCTCCTCTTCGTTGTATATACCTTACTGCAAATATAGTGAACAGAAAGTAGATAAAAAACTACAAAAAACAACAATTAGAGGGCGTTCTAGAATTGCATAAATTCTAGGGAGAAAGCCACTCGCACAAACGAAAATTCGTGCCAGAAAATAAAACCCAGCATAGTATTTATAAATAAACTACTTCCGCCTGACTCGTTCGCAGATAGATAAAATCTTAGATCTTATATATAAGTGGGATCTTGTACGAATTTTTCCTACTTGTGTGTAACTCATCTTTGTATGTAGCGCATCAACAACAATTATTCGAAGTAGCCTTGCATGTCTTCTAGCGAGAAGTTTTCTAAAGGCAAATGCACACGGGCACCAGCATTTCGTGCGGATTTATAAACTGCTAGAATGTTTTCGACAGACTCTACTCCCGAGATACCGTCTGCTCTAGGTGCTCGATCTTCATGAAGCGCTGTAATAAAATCCATATAGATTCCTGTATGTGGATTAAGAAAAGCCCGGAGACTACGCTTGACGCCATCCGTTCGCATCTTTTCCCAAACACGAGACAGGTAATTGCCGACTTTCTTACCCGCTCTATCGCGCGCTTGGATGAAGGGTTTGCCCTTTTTCAGTCCGGCGTGAATTTCTGCTTTCTCTAGGCGAATCAAGAAACTTGCTTGGTGAGCGTTTTCTGGTGTTATAGTGGTGCCTTCGAGACTCAAGATTGCGCCATTTTCCATTATGTAGAGTGCGGCACCATAGTCCTCTGCTTCCATTGTATGCATGCGTTGTGCAATCGAGCCTTGCACGGAAGCTACTTTGAGATTAAGTAACCAGACCATTAAGTCTAGTGCATGGATGCTCTGATTCATAAGTGCGCCACCATCGGCTGCCCAGGTTCCACGCCAAGGTGCTTGATCATAATAGGCTTGGTCATGCCCCCAGTGCACTTTTACTTCCGCCGATAAAATCTCGCCATAAATCCCTGCTACTATATCTTCGCGAATGTGTTCAACAAGGGGAAAGAAACGATAAATGTGACCCATCGCAATTTTCTTCGAATATTTCTGACTTAGCGTGAGTAGATCTCGAGCTTCCTCTATATCTAAGGTCATAGGTTTCTCAATAAAGACGTGGTGACCTCGGGTTAGGGCTTCTTTTGCCAAAGCGTAATGGCTACCACTAGGTGTAGTAATTGCGAGTATATCAACGGGTAGATTGGCTGCATAGAAGTTTTCGATGGAAGTGAACATCTGGGCATCACGTAAGCCAAGATTATGCTCATGATTTAGATTTTGACAGGCTTCTAAGCGTCCATCCACGAGAGCGAGGACTTCTAGCTCGTCTTTTAGATGGCCAAAGGCTTTGGCATGTTTATTTGCGACTCGGCCACACCCAATCAACGCAAGGGTATATTTCTTCTTGCTATATGTCATCTTAACTCTCCTATACTACAAAAAATAATGTATGATACAATCATTCTACATTTTAAACTAGAGGGATACAAAATGCTGACAGAAAGTCTATCGGGTTTTTTAACTGGCTTAGAGGTATTAGCAGATACTATAGATATGGATGAAGAGCTCTCCCGTATGGTCCATTTTATGCGAGAAGGTTTAGAACATTCCCATCCTTATATGCATGTGCCCATGATTCCTACTTTTATTAAACCTGCATCGGATATTCCCTATGGAAGAGACGTCATGGTTATGGCGGTTGGTCACAGAAGTATTGAAATACATCTCATTTGTTTCCAAGAGAATGGAAGCGTTATTGTGAAAGATAAGCATGAAGTGCCTATGCCAGGAGCAGAACGTGAAGTGAGTAAACTAGAGTTTTATTCTCAGATGGCCCAGGCGTTGTTGCCTTATCTAGATAGGACTCAAACTGTGGGCATATCCTTTGCCTTCGAATGTGAGATTTTGCCAAATTTAGATGGAAGAATCGTAAATTTATCCAAAGAAATTAGGGCTCCAGAAGTCATAGGCACACGCATAGTTGAGAATCTTGAAGCGGCGCTTAGGGACCGTGGCATAACAGAGGAAACCCACATGGTCGTGTTGAATAATACAGTGGCTAGCCTTCTGGCCGGTTTCGCTCATAGTTATGAACATCATTATTCTTCCTATGCCAGTTTTATTCTTGATTCAGGTATGAACTCAGCCTATATAGAAGATAGCCGAATGATTGCCAAACTTCGCACGGCTTTACGCGGAGAAGGTGAGATGGTTATAAATACAGAAATGGGTAGCTATCCTTTGGCCAAAAGAAGCTTCATTGATGAGGATATTGATCTGTCTACCAATCGCCCAGGAGATCATATTTTCGAGAAGGTTTTGGTGGGACGCTATCAGGGTTTGCAAGTGCAGTATATTGTTCGCGAAGCTATTGAGCAGGAGTTGTTTTTCAGTGGTTATTTTGCGGATCGTTTTGCGTCTATTTTCGAATTAAGTGAAGATGAAATTCACGAGTTTATTGAGCATCCTTATGGCACGGGCATATTAAGTCAATGTTGTGCGAATGATATTGATCGTGAGCAGCTTTTTCACATTGTAGATAATGTACTAGAACGTGTTGCGCGCTATATTGCTGTTTTATTTTGTGCTTTACATATTATGTCTGAGAAAGGAACGAGCCCTGTGGCGCCTCTAGCTATCGCGTTAGAAGCAGGTACGTATTACTCTAGAGAAGCAAATCGCGTTAAGCTTAATTACTATAGAAAAGTTTTCATCAACGAGAAATACGGTTTCTTTAACGTATTGCTTGAGTTAGAGCAAGCTACGGTGATTGGTTCTGCTCTAGCGGCATTAACGAATTGATGTGTGAAGCTTGGGCCTAAGCGATTGAAACATAAACGTATTATTCATGTTGAGTAAATCGTGATAAACTAAATTACAGTACATAATGGCACGGATTCGAAGGATTTCGAAAAGTAATGGAGCAATAAGGCATCACTATTTATTAGTATGAAAGTTGAAGGCAAAACATTTAGAGGAACTTATATTCACCAAATTGTCGTGGCGGATAGACAAGAAGAGCATTTGCGGTTCTCGAAGCAGTTGGAGAATTGTTTGCTGGAGATTTGCAAAGCAATAGATGTGTCCCCACCACTCTGGATGGAAAAAAATACGAACGAATTTGCCCGCTATCATCACACCGTATTTCATGCCGAGCAATTCATGGAAGATGTGTCATTTAGCAGAATGGAAATTAAGTGGTTAGAAGAAGAGTGAAGCTTATTTCCCGAGATGGAGTAATACATGCGTTTAGATAAATTTTTGAAAACAGCGAGAATAATTAAGAGAAGAACGGTAGCAAATTCGATTTCGAATAGCGGCCGAGTTAAAGTAAATGATCAGGTTGCAAAACCTGCACAGTCCATCAGACCCGGCGATGTCATTGAAATTGCTTTCGGTTCAGGAAACGTAAAGGTTGAAGTTTTAGCCGTACGAGAGAATGTCAAGAAAAAAGACGTAACTGATTTATACCGCATCATTGGTAGCTCGAAACAAGAGACGCTAGAAATTGATGAGGAGGAAGGTGCTGTTACGTCAGATGATGAAGCACTAGAGGAGTAAATTGATGAGAGTATATAAGAAGGAAAAGATGTTCTCGCCAGACTTAAGTATCCGAGTGACTGCGCTTCTTATTGTGTTTATTTTTATGCTTCTTGCTGGAGTAGGTTTTTTATTCTTACGGAAACAACATGAAGATAGGCGCGTTCGCCTTGTTCAGCAAGAAGGTTTAATTGAACAGCGGCGCTTGCTAGAAGAAGAGTCCGATCGACTCGATCAGATTGCCGCTATTGTAGATCAGCCTCAATACATAGAGTCGGTCGCCCGAAATGAGTTGGGCATGATTCAAGAAGACGAAATTATTTTTAAGGATGTACCATAAATCGCCTGCGTTGCGGATGCTTATCCTAGTGACTCCCAGGAGGTTGAGCGCTTGCATATTTATCCTGAAATTGAAGAAGGTTATGGTACGAAGGTGCAAATTCTTGAGAATGGCACTATGGATTTCCGTGTTTTGGCTACTGATAATGAATATTTTGCAGTTCCTATTCAAGAGGAGCTGGTCTTTAGGACCGAAGGCGACATAGGAGAGATTAGCGAAGAGGGTGTTTTTACAGCGGCAGCTGGCGCACATACGGGACAAATTATTGTAGAAACCGCTTCCGGCCATGTTCGCCAAAGTTTCGACGTTTCGGTAGTGGATAGCCTAACAAAAATTACTGCCGACCGCTCAATCTTATCAGTAGCTCCAGGCGGATCTACAGAATTGAAGTTCACTGCGGAATCGCATGGCACTGTGGTAATACTAACCGCTTCGGCTCTAGAGTTTGAATTATCAGATGAAAAACTAGGTACGATAGGTGCTGATGGCGTATTCTATGCAGCAGATACCCAAGGAACAGGGACGCTCACCATTCGTTATAAAGACTATAGTTTTGACCTCCCTATTGAGGTGGGGCGTTTACCACTACTGTTAAATGATTTCGAAGTTCCTCTTGCGGAGTCCAATTGGCAAAAGCGTTATGTTAATACGCAAAATGGCGGCTCAGGTACTATGTCTATTAACTATGATGAGCGTTATGTGAAGAGTGGTGACGGTTCCTTGCGGATAGATTACGATTTCGCCACGAAGCCTGTAACAGGTACCATTTCTATTGAAGTGGGACCTTTGCCCGAATATCAAGAGATTCCAGGACAACCATCTGCAATTGGTATGTGGGTATACGGTGACGGTAATGGCGGCTGGTTACGTGTTCAGCTCGCCGGTGGAAAACACGTAGGAGATACTTATGTGAATTGGAAAGGATGGAAGTATATTGAAACACCAATTCCTGTCGATGCGCCTTTCCCTTATAAACTTCAATGGGGTGTACGCTTACTAGCCACACCAGCGCTTGATGTTAATCATAAGAGAGGCACAATCTATGTTGACCAACTCCGAGCAATCTATGATTTTAAAAATGATGACCTTACAGCCCCAGTTCTAGTCGGAGAAGATACTCTAACGCCAGCCCCAGGTGCAATTAACCAAAACAATCAAGCCTTGATTTCTATGACGGTAAAAGATCCTATTGTAGAAGGTGAACCTTATACTGGTATTGATACGGGCAGGAGCCGATTATGGATTAATGGTGTATTACAAGACAATATTCAGCACGATGTCCATCAAGATGGATCTGTAACGGTTAGTTACATGCCATCGGCTTTGAATCTGTTGCGTTCGGGTAAGAATCATGTCCGCTATAGAGTAGAAGATAATGCAGGGAATAAATTATTCCACGATTGGGAATTTACGGTAGAAGGTTATAACGTTAATTTATATGAAGTAAAACCTAGTGCAGACAAAGCCGCTGCGGGTTCTACTTTCACCTACGAAGTGCATGCTGCAGATTATAAAGATTTCGAACATTTTGACTTTCTCTTACGCTACAATCCTCTCTATGTAAATCTAGCAAAATGGTCAACCGACAGTAGGGTAGAAGTTCTAAGTTCAGAGTTAGATCCTGAGCAAGGCACCATTCGACTAGAATTACAAGGTATGGATAAAATCTCAGTAGATGAGGAACAGCCATTAATCTCTCTAGATTTCAGTGTGCCTGTTTCTAATAATGGACAAACAGGTATCCTGGTTGACCGTGCCCTTGTTAGAGAAACAGGAGAAGTTCAGGGAACAAACCTGCACTTAGCCGGTTACGATGTGGAAGTGGAAATCCCCTACACGCTGACTTATGATGGTGTGACACATAACAGACCAACAACGCTATACGTACGAAATAGTGATTCAGAACTAGTAGAAAATATGACCATACACTATGTTGTAGAGGGTGAAGCGTTCGTTATAGAAGGCGTGACATCGTCAGAAGGTAGCTTGGAAACCGATGTACTTACACGTTATCCAGTAGGGACAAGAATCACACTTACAGCCTATGATCCTAATGGGGGAATAAGTAATACAACAGAGCTTGAGGTACAAGCGAGCTTAGGTACCAATACACCACAGAAAATAGCCATAACAACAGGTCAGGACCCAACTACTCAAGTCGGTTTTGCCTGGGAAAGTAGCTTGGATGTCACAACGGGTGAAGTGCGTATTGCGTCAACACCAAATATGGAGAATTATCAAGTTTATCCCGCAAGCGCAAGCGAAACGCCATTTAAATTTAATAATCAGACCATGTTGGCAAATATGTGGGGTGCACATGTAGAGGATTTAGTACCAGGAACAACTTACTATTATCAAGTTGGCACTGGTGAAATATTCTCCGAAGTGAAAGCATTCACTACGGCCAAAGCAGGGCTTCGTGCGACCTTTGCCGTTTATGGAGACCTCCAGGGTAAATTTGAAGAATTTCCCCACACACGTGCACAACTAGAAAATCTCTATCCTAATCCTGATATTAATTTGATTGCAGGGGATATATCCGATAGTGGAGACCAATACAGCAATTGGAGCTTGATTGATACGCACGTAGGCGAAAGCTTTGGCACAAGAATATGGGCAAATGCGATTGGAAACCACGATGTAGCGATGGATGCTCAGATTTTCACTTCCTACTTCAAAGGACCAAACAACGGAACGTATTCTACTCCTAGAAACTATTGGTTTACTCTGGGTAATGCTACGGTCTATGTGATGGATACGGAGAGTACAACTTATGATCTTGACTATAGTGGTCAATTGGCGAAGATGGCGGAAGTGTTTGCCCAATCAGATAAGGACTTCAATGTCGTCTTGATGCACCGTGCTCCTTATCCTATGAATTATAACGAGACACATATTCGAGCTCTAGTGCCAGATTTGGAAGCCATGGGTGTTGATCTCGTTCTATCAGGTCATGATCATATTTATAGCAGAACACAAATGCTTAATGATCAGAAATCTACCGATGGTATTCAATATGTAGTTACCGGCACTTCAACAGGTGGGAAATACTATGATGCAGTGACCGGAAGATACTGGGAAGATGTTGTATATGATGAAAATAATAAAGTTTTCAACGTATTTGAAACGACAGAGGACACATTAAGTTTCAAAGCTTTCGCTATTGAAGGTAGCCTAGTACGCGAAATCGATAGTTTCTCAATTGTTGCAGATAAGGCGTTATCCGCTCAGTACGATGAACGCTATGTTGCGGGTCCTGCACAGTTCTTACCAGGAGAAACCTTGGAATATGTTATCAACTATCCGGATGATCACGTTCTAGAGAGCGTATCCGTCAATGGTGTAGTTGTTGATTTAGAAGCAGATGGTAGAACTTTGATACTTGAGCATGTAGAAGAAGATATTGAAATTATCCTCGGTCTCCGACAGAAATCCGAAGCCGAATTATTAGCTTTTGTTCTGGATGAAATGATGGAGAATCTCGGCCTAATCGAAGAAGTACAAGTAAACGAAGAGAATATTGCTCTACTAGAGGCTAATTTACAAAATTATGATGGTGCGGGAGAGGAAGTCCTAGCTCTTCTAACTCCAGAGACCAAAGCAAAGGCAGAGGCTCTGCGAATATTAGTAGAAGAGTATTGGGCGGCTCTTGAAACCGAGCCTACGGTGACGAATACATGCGCGACCAACGCGCAGCAAGTGAGACATGGGCGACCATGTTTAGCGCCGAGCTTTTAGGCGACGAGACAGAGGCATTTGAGAAATTTATGCCTAATACGTGGGCACTATTTAAAAAGATTGTAGGAGGTACATCATGAGAGACGAGACACTTAAAGAGTTTAAAACCGTAGCGTATAAGCGTTATGGGGTAGAAATACCCGACGAGGAGCTAGAGCATTTTGCAAGACAAGCGCTTACGCTAGAGCATGTGGGGCAAGGTAGGGGCCGTATTTACTATAGCGACGCGCTAGATAAGTATAACGCCGTTATAGGCGAGTTAAGTATCATACTAGACGACGACTTAACAGAGGAGCTAGTAGAGACCACCCTTAAAAAGGCCCTAAAGGCAGGTAGGACCTTTTACGACGTCGCACCTAGTAACGTTAGGGATAGTATGGAAGAATACGCCCTAGCCGTATTTAGGGGCGAATTACTATAGCGCACAGATAGCTTATAGGCTATAATACGAAGTGCAAGACATGACCTAAGCACGTCACTAAAAGGCTTAAAATAAAAAATTGAACGCTAAGGCGAGCACTTAGTGGGCAAAATAAATTAAAGGACTTTAAGGACTTAGGCACTTAAAGGACAAAGGAGCGTACTATATGGCTAACGTAGCCCACTGAGACCGAGCCAACGGAGACTAAGCCTACTGAGACCGAGCCAACGGAGACTGATCCAACAGTAACAGAGCCATCAGAAACGTAACCGTCGGTTACAGAACCTATAATAATCGAACCAAGTTCCACAACTGAGAAACCTATCGTTGTTCCTACCGTCCCTACCGTTCCAACCGTTCCTACCATTCCTAATGAAACAACCCAATCAACCGGAACCACGGAAAGTGAGAGTTCTGAGACTACTTCGACATCATCAGAAAGCAAATCTACCTCCAGCGAGAGTTCTAATACACATAATTTAACGGTAGAGCTAAGAGGATTTACGGAAGGACATAATCCTGATATAAGCGTCAGGACAAGAAATGCTGCAGAAGAACTGTTGGTAATAATCGAGCGCATTAACAGAACCTTCAGAGGAGAAGCAGTTGAAGCGTACGACATCACTATTTACGATACGAACGGAGAACGCTTGCGCAAAACGGCATCACCATTGGAAATTTCCATCACATTAGAAAAAACTTTAGACAGTACATTACAGATTGTTCATGTGTTGGGAGAAAATCGTTATGAGTTTATAGAGGTTTTAGAGGTCTTTGGCCAAAGCGTTCGCTTCCGAACAGATTCATTCTCAGAATATCTCTTCGTCCAAGGTGGAAATCTAAGTCTTGATGATTTAAATGAGACCTCAGGAACTACTAGTGACGTAGCTGTAGATGACTCTACTTCTCGCACTACAAGTAATGATACGGGTGAGGATGTAACGAAGACAGGTGAAACCTCGTATGTACAAAGTATTGGTGTAGTCATAGCACTAATGTTGTTAGCAACTGTGATAAGTAGAATTTTACTTAAGAGGAAAGAAGATTAAGAAACACTATTAGGGCAAATTTATTTGCAACTCCCCATGGTTCTACCGTGGGGAGTTTTTAGTGATGAAAGGAAAAAGATCAAGAGAGGTGTAGGATTCTGTTTATGCGCTATGATCTTTGTTCTGGATTTATTGGACTCCCGCCCCAGGCCCAAGCACCCCAAAAAATTTTCTTGCAAAATCTGCCAGTAATCAAGTAAGATAACTTGGATAAAGAACTTTTCGCTTAATGAGCAGAAGTTATGCTACGTGAAGTTTACAGTGGAGGCGAAACGCTTCACAGTAAATGATTAGTAGAACCCAAGGATAGGGAGGAATACAGATGAAAACGTTATTGAAGGGTGCTCAAGTTTTTCGAGACAGGCAGTTTTCCCAATTAGACATATTAATTGATGATGGCAGAGTTGTTGCTGTTTCTCCGGAGATTTCCACAGATGATATAGATGGTCCAGTATTGTACTTGGACCATTTTTTTGTGTTTCCGGCGTTTGCAGATATCCATGTACACTTGAGAGAGCCGGGTTATTCCTATAAGGCGACAATAGAAACGGAAACGAGAGCAGCTTTGAAGGGTGGATTTACGACGCTAGTGAGTATGCCGAATCTGAATCCGCCGCCTGATAGTTTGGAGAATTTACAAAAGCAGCTCGATATTATTGAGCAAGATGCCCAGTGTGATGTTTTGCCGTTAGCGTGTATTACACAAACGCAGAAGGGTGAGGCTTTGGCCGAAATGGAAGAGATGGCTCCTTATGTTGTTGGCTACTCAGATGATGGCTGGGGAGTGCAAAATAATCAACTCATGCGGGAAGGATTTCTGGAAGCGAAACGTCTGGGTAAGCCTATTGTGTCTCACTGTGAGGTGGAGGAATTGGTGCGAGGCGGTGTGATTCATGATGGTGATTATGCAAGAGAACATCACCTGCCTGGAAATCCTTCGGAGTCGGAGTGGCGTATGGTGGAGAGGGACTTGAAGTTGGTGGAAGAGACTGGGGCACCTTATCATATTTGTCATGTTTCTACGAAAGAGACGGTAGCGCTCGTGAGGGAGGCGAAGGCCAAAGGCCTACCGGTTACGTGTGAAACGGCTCCTCACTATTTGTATTTTACGGATAATGATTTACAAGATGAAGGGCGATTCAAGATGAATCCACCTATTCGTGGTCAAGAAGATCAAGATGCTCTGATCGCAGGGCTTGTGGATGGGACAGTGGATGCCTTGGCAACGGATCATGCGCCTCATTCGGCTGAAGAAAAGTCTAAAGGGCTTCTTCACAGTGCGAATGGCATCATTGGTTTGGAAACGGCTTTTGCTGCTTCCTATACAAGTTTAGTGGCTAAAGGGCACATGCGTCTAGAAGATTTAGTGGAGAAAATGTCGGTTTGGCCGAGGCAGTTTCTCGGGCTTCCAGCCGAAATTGAGGAAGGATTTCCTGCAGATCTTGTGGTGGTAGATCTACTGCCAGAATATAAGGTGGCCGAAGAGGATTTCTTGTCTATGGGCAAAGCCAGTCCATTTACGGGCGAAACGCTTAAAGGGCAGGTTGTGTGCACAATATATAAAGGAAAAAAGGTATGGGAAAGAGAAAATTAATTGCCCAAGATGGCCGAGTATTTCTCGGTGAAGGTTTTGGCAGTGGTAAAAATGTGCTTATGGATGTGGTATGTCATAGAGATATGGTGGGATACCAGGAAATCATTACAGATCCTGCTAAATGTGGCAAAGGTGTTCTTTTTACGTATCCTATCCTAGGCTCCTATGGCATAATTCCTGAAGATGCGGAATCGGATAGGATTCAAATTCAGGGTTTAATTTGTCATGAATATAATGCTATGCCTAGTAATTTTCGTCAGGAGAAAAGTTTAGGTGATGCTATGGAAGAGGCAGGAGTCCCTGGTATTTATGGCGTGGATACTCGGGCGATTCAAAAGCATATTGCTAAGACGAATCTATCGAAGTTCTATCTATGTGATGAAGACGACGAATGGGTAGACGCTAGCGTAGAAACTCTGGAATATCCAGAAGTTAAGAGTAGACATTACGAGAATTTAGAGAGACCGAAAATCGTTCTGGTGGATCTGGGTGCAACCTATAGTTTCATAGATAAACTTAGGCAGCTATCATTTGATCTCACGATTATTAATAAATCTGAAATACAAGCTTTGCAAGATTATGATTGTATGCTTATAAGTGATGGCCCCGAGGGACAAGAGATTGAAGGTCTTAAGAACGTGCATATTCCGCTCATAGGTATAGGTTTAGGAGCGGTTCTTCTTGCGGAAGTTTCGGGTTTAGACTTAGAAATGCATTGTTTAGGGCATTATGGTAATAATCATGGTGTTATGCATGTTGAGACGGGCCAGGTGGATTTCTATAGCCAAAGCCATCGCCATTTCCTTACAGGAAGCGCCCTAGAGGCTTCTGGTTTAGAAGTCCTCTACCGTAATACCTTGGATCAATCTGTGGAAGGATTTAGTTTAGAGCATGGGCGAAGACTAGGGTTATTCTTTACGCCGAGCCAAGAAGTTCTAGAGAAACATATTAAGGAGGCCATCCATGCCTAGGAGACAGGATATACGTAAAATATTGGTCATAGGGTCAGGTCCTATCATTATTGGCCAAGCGGCAGAGTTTGATTATGCGGGTACTCAAGCATGTATAGCGCTCAAGGAGGAGGGCTATGAAGTTGTATTAATTAATTCTAATCCAGCGACCATCATGACCGATACAACTATGGCCGATAAAGTTTATATGGAGCCTCTTACCTTAGAATATGTTGCGAAGATTATTCGCTATGAGAGACCTGATGCGATTTTGCCAAGCTTCGGTGGACAGACCGGTTTGAATTTGGCATTGCAATTGGCACAGAAAGGTATTCTACAAGAGTGTCAGGTGGAGCTCTTAGGTACTGGCTTAAGTAGTATTGATAGGGCAGAGGATAGAGAGCTTTTTAGAAGTCTGTGTGAAGAATTGGGCGAACCGACCTTGCCAGCACAAGTGGCTTATACGGTGGAGGAGGCTTTGGCCATTGCCAATGACATTACCTATCCGATTATTGTTAGGCCGGCATTTACCCTAGGGGGGACTGGTGGCGGTTTTGCGGATACAGAAGAGGAGCTCGTTGGTCTGGCGAAGCATGCTCTGGACTTGTCACCTGTGCATCAGGTGCTAATTGAAAAAAGCATTAAAGGGTTTAAGGAAATTGAGTTCGAGGTTATGCGAGACCACAAGGGGACTTCCCTTGCGATATGTTCTATGGAGAATTTGGATCCTGTGGGCGTGCATACGGGAGATTCTATCGTGGTTGCGCCTAGCCAGACGCTGAGCTTAAAGGAATTTTCCATGCTTCGCTCCAGCGCCTTGAAGATTATTCAGGAACTGGAAATTGAAGGCGGATGTAACGTGCAATTTGCTCTGGATCCGACTTCGTTCCAGTACTATCTTATTGAGGTAAATCCTAGAGTTTCACGGTCCTCGGCATTGGCTTCGAAGGCTTCAGGCTATCCTATTGCCCGTGTATCCGCGAAGATTGCCGTGGGTCTAACGCTTGATGAAATTTATTTAGGCGAAAGATCGGCAGCGTTTGAGCCAAGTTTAGATTATATTGTTACGAAGCTTCCACGTTTCCCATTCGATAAGTTCCAGGCAGCGGAGAATACGCTTTCTACGCAGATGAAGGCAACCGGAGAGGTTATGAGTATAGGGCGAAGCTTCGAAGAGTCCTTGCTCAAGGGTATTCGTTCGCTAGAAATTGGTGCGGACCACCTCTATTTAGCGCGATTTGATTCTTGGGAAGAGGATGAGCTCTTAGATTATATTTCCAAGCCTACGGATGATAGGATTTTTGCTATTGCGGCATTATACCGTTTGGGATCTACGGCTATGGCGGTGCATGGCAGGACGGCGATTGATATGTTCTTTCTTGATGCTTTGGCCCGCATCGTAGAGGCAGAAAAACAGCTTGTTTACACTCTAGAATCGGTTTACTGCGCGAAGTCTATGGGGATTTCAGATCGTTATTTGGCTAAAGTGTTTAACACTTCAGAAGCTGAAATTTACTTGAAGCGTAAGGCGTGGGGTGTGTTGCCAAGCTATAAGAAGATTGATACATGTGCGGGAGAGTTTCCTTCGGATATCCCATATTATTACTCTACGTATACAGAAGAGGATGAGTTAGAGGTTTCAGACCGAGAAAAAGTGATTGTTTTAGGGTCTGGTCCCATAAGGATTGGACAAGGTGTTGAGTTCGATTATTCAACGGTTCATGCGGTTCAGACACTTAGGGAAGAAGGCTACGAGGCGATTATTATAAATAATAATCCCGAGACGGTTTCGACGGACTATTCGACAGGCGACAAGCTCTATTTCGAGCCACTTGCTCTAGAAGACGTCATGCATGTGGTGGATAAGGAACAACCAATAGGGGTTATAGTGAGTTTAGGAGGACAAACCGCTATTAATCTCAGTGCTGGTCTTGACCGGCTAGGTGTTCCGATCATGGGTACGGATAATGAAGCAATTGAGCGCGCTGAAAATAGAGATTCCTTCGAGAAGCTGATGGAAACATTAGACATCCCACAACCTATAGGTAAAGCCGTGCATACGGTTGATGAAGGCGTCCGTGTTGCAGAACGTATTGGCTATCCTGTCCTCGTAAGACCCAGTTTCGTCCTAGGTGGAAGAGCGATGCAAATTGTAAATTCTGAAGAGGCTATTCGCCACTATTTGCAAACGGCTGTAGAAGTGGATGTGGAGAAACCTGTTCTGGTGGATAAGTATATCAGCGGAGTAGAAGTGGAAGTGGATGCAATCTGTGATGGGAACGATGTGTTTATTCCTGGAATCATGCAGCATATCGAACGTACAGGTATTCATTCTGGAGACAGTATAAGTGTTTTCCCCGCCTTCAATATTTCCGAAGAAGTAAAGGAAAGAATTGTTGGCTATACGGTGAAGCTAGGATTAGGTATAGGGATCAAGGGTCTCTACAATATTCAATTTATTGTAGATTCTAGAGATGAAGTTTATGTGATTGAAGTTAATCCGAGATCTTCTAGAACAGTACCTTTTATATCCAAAGCCTCAGGTTTCCCCCTTGCAGATATGGCAACACAGGTTATGCTTGGCAAAAGCTTAAGAGCACTTGGTATTGGCATGGTTATGCCGCCACAACCAAAACGCTGGTATGTGAAAGCGCCGGCTTTTTCCTTTGCGAAACTCCGCGGAGCAGACTCTTATCTCTCTCCAGAGATGAAATCCACGGGAGAAGCTATAGGGTATGATCGCTCGTTGAATCGCGCCTTATATAAGGCACTTCAAGCTTCGGGAATGGAGGTGGCCAATTACGGTACACTTCTAGTAACGGTAGCCGATCAGGACAAGGAGCGAGCCTTGCCCCTCGTGAAACGTTTCTATACGTTAGGATTTAATATTGAATCTACCAAGGGAACGGCTCAGTTTCTAAAAGAGCATGGTATCAAGACCCGAGTGAAACGAAAAATTTCAGAAGGATCCGATGAAATTCTGGAATCCTTGCGTCAGGGCTATGTACGCTATGTTATTAATAGTCGAAATCCAAATTCCGATGAGCAAAATACGGATGGTGCAATTATCAGACGATGTGCCGTTGAAAACAATGTAACAATATTTACAGCTCTAGAGACAGTGGAAGTTTTGCTGGACGTACTAGAAGATATTACGATTGGCATATCCACAATAGACGAGGAGGATTAAGTGAAAGCGTATAGTGTAGAAGTTAAAAGCATGAAAGCCATAGCTATAGACGTCTATGAAATGGCTCTAGAATTCGGCCGTGAAGATGTGGGCGCTTTTAAGCCAGGACAGTTTGTAAATCTTAGTATAGAAGGTTTTTATTTGCGGCGCCCTATATCTATTTGTGACATCCGAGACGGACAGCTCATCCTAGTGTTTAAGATTCTAGGTCAGGGCACCGCTGTGCTTGCAAAATTAGAAGCCGGGGCGAAGGTGGACCTCTTAGCTCCGTTAGGAAATGGATTTGAAATTCAAGCGAGCAATAAGCCTGTACTGATTGGCGGAGGCGTCGGGGTTCCTCCCTTATACTATTTGGCCAAAGCCCTACAAAATCATGGTATGAACCCTGTCGTAGCCCTAGGCTTCCAGAGTAAAGACGATGTTTTCTATGAAGAGGAATTCAAACAATTAGGCTTGGACGTATATATTACGACCGTAGATGGTAGTTATGGAGAAGAGGGCCTAGTCACCTCACTTTTTGATAAGGTTATTCCAGAAATAGATTATATTTATTCTTGTGGGCCTATTCCTATGCTTCGAGCAATCCATCAACTGAATTTAGCAGCAGGTCAATATTCATTTGAAGAGCGCATGGGTTGTGGTTTCGGCGCTTGTATGGGATGCTCCTGGCCTGTTCGAGGCGGAGGCTACAAACGGGTATGTAAGGAAGGACCCATATTCTATGCAGAGGAGATACTATGGTAGATTTACGTGTGCACTTAGGGGACTTGCCCCTCGATAATCCCGTCATACCCGCTAGCGGTACCTTCGGCTTTGGCCGTGAGTTTGCTGAGCTCTATGATATTAGGAAGCTGGGGTCCATTTCATTCAAGGGTACGACATTAAATCCTAGATTCGGTAATCCCTGCCCTAGAATTGCAGAGACTTCTAGTGGAATGCTTAATGCGGTAGGATTGCAAAATCCAGGTGTAGAAGAAGTTATTCGGACAGAGATACCTTATCTTGCTGAGCATTTCGGTAAATGGGTCATCGCTAATGTGAGTGGATTTTCGATTGAAGAATATGAGAAAACGACCGCTCGTCTAGCAGCAGAAGAGTTAGTAGGCATTATCGAAGTGAATATTAGTTGCCCGAATGTCAAGGGTGGTGGCATAAGCTTCGGTACGGATAAGAAATTGGCAGCTCAAGTAACGAAGGCGGTCAGGAAGCAAACAGATAAACCTATATACATCAAGCTCTCGCCCAATGTGACAGATATTGCAGAAATGGCCCGGGCAGTCGAAGATGCGGGAGCGGACGGTATTTCTATGATTAATACTTTCATGGGTATGCGTATAGATATTAAGCGTAGGAAACCAGTCTTACATAATATTAGTGGTGGTTTATCGGGGCCTGCGATTTTTCCATTGGCCTTACGTATGGTTTGGAATGTTTTCCAAGCTGTGAAAATTCCAATTATTGGGATGGGAGGTATTTCGTCCGCAGAAGATGTTATCGAAATGCTGTTGGCTGGTGCTTCCGCTGTCCAAGTCGGTGCCGCGAATCTGGTTGACCCTTGGGCTTGTGAGAAAATTATCGATCGTCTACCTGTCCTCTGTAATGATTTGGGGATAGAAAAATTAGAAGATATTATAGGAGGTGCAAATCGATGAAGAAAGATGTCATTATAGCGTGTGATTTCGGAAGTAAAGAAGCGTGTCTAAGTTTCTTAGATAAGTTTACAGGGGGGAGTAGGCCCTATGTGAAAATTGGAATGGAGCTGTTTTATGCGGTAGGTCCGGATATCGTACGGGAAATAAAGAGCCGAGGCCACAAGATTTTCTTGGATTTAAAACTTCATGATATTCCTAATACGGTGAAGAGCGCATTTCGCGTGCTCACCCAACTTGATGTTGATATGGTCAATCTTCATGCAGGCGGAGGCTCCGTTATGATGCGAGAAGCTATCGCTGGACTCATGAGACCGGATGGCACAAGACCTCTATTAATTGCGGTTACGCAACTGACTTCAACAGACGAAGAAGTCTTACATGAAGACTTACTTATAGATAAGCCTATGGAAGACGTCGTGCTGCATTATGCCCAAACGGCTGCAAATTGTGGTTTAGATGGAGTCGTATGTTCACCTTTAGAATCGGAACGTATTCATAAATATGTGGGTGAAGAATTCTTGACGGTAACCCCTGGCATCCGTTTCGAATCTCAATCTGGAAAAGATGATCAGAAGCGTGTGATGACACCAGCAAAGGCAAGGGAAGCAGGGTCCGATTTCATTGTTGTCGGTCGACCCATTACCCAGGCAGAGGATCCGGTTTTAGCCTACGAAACATGCGTAAGAGATTTCTTAGGAGAGTAAGGAGAATACAATGAGAGAAAAAATTGCAAAAATATTATTAGAGATTGAAGCGGTATTCTTAAGACCTGATGAGCCTTTTACCTGGGCAAGTGGAATTAAGAGTCCTATTTATTGTGATAATCGATTGATTCTCACTTCCCCTGAAGCCCGTACCGTGGTAGAAGAAGGCCTAGCCGAACTTGTGAAGCAAGACTTCCCTGAAGTGGAAGTGTTAATGGGGACTAGTACCGCAGGTATTGCGCATGCCGCCATCCTAGGGCATATCCTGAACTTACCCATGGGATACGTTAGAGGTGGGGATAAGGATCATGGACGCCAGAATCGTATAGAAGGTAGACTTGAACCTGGCCAAAAAGTCGTGGTTATAGAAGACCTTATTTCTACAGGCGGAAGTGTTCTTGATGTCGTAGATGCTCTACGCTTGGCGGGGGCTGAAGTTCTAGGAATTGTCAGTATTTTCACCTATGGTATGCAGAAAGCACAAGAACGTTTCGCAAGCCATAATGTTCAGGCCGTTTCACTGTCAGATTTCGATGCCGTTGCCCAAGTAGCATCACAAGAAGGCTATATTCAAGAGGCCGATATTAGAAGACTATTACAATTCCGAGATCATCCTCAAGATGAGTCTTGGATTAATAGCTAGTGGTGAAGAAGAGGAGACCATATGCATAAACAAGCAGAAGGAAGCCCCCGACATCTATTTGATATTCAGGATTTAAGTTTGGAAGAATTAGATAGCATGTTGGAATTGGCAGACGCTATCATGGAGAAGCCAGAAATATACAAGGACACAATGAAGGGTAAGAAACTTGCCAGCTTATTCTTCGAAGCCAGTACAAGAACGCGATTATCCTTCGAAGCTGCGATGCTAGATCTGGGTGGTCATGTGCTAGGTTTTGCCTCAGGCGAAAGTAGTTCTACGTCCAAAGGCGAGAGTCTAAGAGATACGATTAAAGTCGTGGGCGCCTATGCCGATATTATTGCCATGCGCCATCCCAAAGAGGGTGCCCCTCTAGCAGCAGCGCCTGCATCAGATGTACCAATAATTAATGCTGGGGATGGTGGACATAATCATCCTACTCAGACACTAGCAGATTTAATGACGATTAAGAAGAAAAAAGGCCGCTTAAACCAGCTCACGGTAGGATTTTGTGGGGATTTGACCTTTGGCCGAACGGTACATTCCTTGGTAAATGCGCTTGCCCGATATGAAGGCATGAATTTCGCCTTTGTTTCACCTCGGGAATTGACGCTACCAGACTATATTAAGGAAGGTGTCTTACAAACAAGTGGCCATCGTTATGTGGAAACGGATCGCCTAGAACAAGTTATGCCTAGCCTCGATGTGCTCTATATGACCCGTGTGCAAAAAGAACGATTTTTCAATGAAGCGGACTATATTAGGTTAAGGGATAGTTATATTCTTGATTTGTCGAAATTACGTTTTGCTAAACACGATCTCAGTATTTTGCATCCTCTACCTAGGGTAAATGAAATTGCGACCGAAGTCGATGAGGACTCTAGAGCCTGCTATTTCGATCAAGTCGTCTATGGGAAATTTATGCGTATGGCACTAATACTCACATTGTTAGGACAGGGGAAAATTAGAGAGGGATAAACTATGTCAGAACGTTTACATATAGCAAAGATACACGAAGGTATCGTCATCGACCATATTAAAGCCGGTAAAGCCTTGCAAATCTATCAGACGCTAGGTCTAGACCAATATGATTGCCCTGTAGCGATCCTAACCAACGTCGACAGTCGTGCCATGCGCCGCAAAGATATTTTAAAAATCGACCGTATCCTAGACTTCGACTTCGACCTGCTTGCTTATTGGGATAAGCATATAACTGTAAACATTATAAGAGATGGAGAAGTCGATGAGAAAATCACCTTGCAGATGCCAAAGACCATCCGAGGCATCATTACCTGCCAGAACCCTCGCTGTATCACCACCGAAGAGAGGCAGTTAGAACAAATCTTCTATCTTGCCAATGAAGAAAACTCTACGTACCGTTGCCAATACTGCGAAATGAAACACGACAGCAAATAGTAGACAATTGTCGAGGCCCCTGCTAGGGGGTAGCGAAGTGGTCTAGAAGTTTGGAAGTTGAAAGAATTAGAGTGGCGTTCGGCCGCCAATGGCTCTACCGAGCGTCACCTCATCTGCGTACTCTAGACTCGAGCCATAAGGGATACCACTTGCAAGCCTAGAGCATACGATACCGCTAGGTTTCACGAGACGGGCAATATAATTTGCAGTCGCCTCGCCCTCAACCGTCGCATTATTGGCAAGAATAATCTCTTGGATGAGGTCGTCTTTTTGTAAACGCATAAGCAGCTCACGTAAGTGGATGTCTTCTGGGCCAATATTTTCCATAGGAGAAATGGCACCATGAAGGACATGATACAGACCATGGTATTCTCTAGTTTTTTCCATAGCGATGACATCAGAAGGGCTCTCAACCACACAAATCATGGTTTTATCTCTATTCTCATCGGAACAAATCTCACAGATCTCCTGATCACTTAAATTACAGCAAGACGTACACAGCTTTATCTTTTCCTTCGCATCGATTATGGCATGTGCTAAGTCAAAAGCATCCTGTTTATCCGTATTCAAAATATGAAAAGCCAGGCGCTGGGCCGTCTTGGCACCAATGCCCGGTAACTTAGCCAGTTGTGAAACCAGCTTATTTATACTCGAAGCGTAACGTGCCATTACAGACCGAAACCGCCTAAACCGCCCATGCCGCCCATATTAAAACGACCCATTTTCTCTTCCGTTAACTTCTCTAATTCCTCATTAGCACCATTTACTGCGGCAACAATCATATCTTGTAATATTTCTACGTCTTCAGGGTCAACCGCATCAGGGTCAATGGTCAAGCTGAGCAACTTATGCTCACCATTCATCTTACAAGTAACCATTCCACCACCGGCACTATATTCCACTTCGGAAGATTCCAGCTCCTGCTGCGCTTTTTGCATATCTTCTTGCATTTTCTGCGCCTGTTTCATCAACTGGTTCATGTTTCCACCACCCGGCATACCACCTGGGAAACCACCTCTTCTACCTCTTGCCATTTTCGTTCTCCTTATTATTATCCTCATCTAGAGGAATCTGTAACGCTTCCGCTGCATTACGCATTTTACGAATCCACTCCGGCACATTAGACTGAAGTAAATCCTCATCACTTAACTCCTGTCCACCCAAGCGGCATTGTAAACGCCACTCACGACTGGGAGCTTGTTCCTTGAAAATATTATTTAACGCATTCCACGTTTTATCGTCTTTAATTTTATCATAAACCGCCCGGTTATCCTGTGGGATATCTATAACCAAACTCTTCCCCTCAATATGCCTAGAGAAACCATTCATGATAATCGCCAACAACGGAACAGAATCACTGAGCGCCTTCATAAACGTCTGCCAAAGCAAGTCCAAATCCACATCTTCCACTACCTGCTCCTCAATAGGTGTTTCAGGTTCAAGTTCTAGTTCTGGGGTTGGGTCTGGTTCAGGCTTAGGGACTTGGTCTTGCGCCAAGTCAAAAGCGAGCGGCCCGGGATCCAATTGGAGAGTAGGTTTTTCTACTTGAGAAGCCTGTGGGGTGGGTTCTTCTGCTTGAGGTGCTTGTGGGGCAGGTTCTTCTGCTTGAGAAGCCTGTGGGGTGGGTTCTTCTGCTTGACGTGCTTGTGGGGCAGGTTCTTCTACTTGAGGAGCCTGTGGGGTTGGTTTTTCTGCTTTAGGAGCCTGTGGCGCAGGTTCTTCTACTGATTTTGTTCGGTTGCTTGCTTGAGCTTCTTGGTCTTGCGAGATAATCTCTCGAAGATTTAACATTTCAATTAAACCCACTTCAAGCGTTATGCGAGGGCTCTGAGATTGTTTCATCTCCAATTGTAATTTCGTCAAATGGGTGATTTGCTCAATAATACTTGCTTGAGAATAACGATTCGCAAGATTTTTCATCATCGTAAGAGTAGACTTACTCTGCAAGAGAAGTTTTTCGGGTTCTCGAGCCATCTTACAAACGAGAATATCACGATAGAACGCACTGAGCGAACTAACGAAACGCTGTAAATCTCCGCCTTCCATAATTAGATGATCGATTTGGCGAAGCAGTCCATCGGTATCGCCCTTGTGAAGAGAAGACACCAAGCCTTCCAGAAGTTCATCATTCACGACGCCAGTCATCTGTAATATTTCATCACGACCGATGCTACCTGTGTATACAGATCGAGATTGATCGAGTAGAGATATAGCGTCACGAAGAGCGCCTTCGGACCGATTGATGATTAAGGCGATAGCATCTTCATCAATCGCAATGTCATGAGCCTGAGCTATTTCTTCTAATCGCTTCTGCATAAGTTGTGCCGAAATGCGTTTGAAATCGTAGCGTTGACAACGCGAAAGAATAGTCGCAGGAATACGCTGAGGATCCGTCGTTGCCAGGATAAAAATCACATGGGCAGGCGGCTCTTCCAGGGTTTTCAGCAGTGCATTAAATGCAGCTGTAGAGAGCATATGAACCTCATCAATAATATAAACTTTATACTTAGCCAGCGTTGGAAGAAACAGCACTTCATCCGTAATCTTCCGAATATTATCCACGCTGTTATTAGAAGCAGCGTCCATCTCAACTACATCGAGAAGACTACCATTTAGAATACCGGTACAAGTTTCACACTGATTACACGGATTACCATCGTCACTAAGATTCAAACAATTGACAGCTCTAGCAAAAATTTTGGCCAAAGAAGTTTTACCGGTTCCTCGCGTTCCACTAAACAGATAGGCATGGGCAATTTCCCCTGAAACTACCGATTGCCGTAGCGCTTGGACCACGTGGCCCTGACCTACCACTTCATCGAAATTCTGAGGACGCCACTCTCTATATAAAACTTTCTGTGCCATATATCCACCTCCACTATTACATTATTATAACGGAGTAAGCAAATCATGCCCATAGAGTAAAGCAAAGAGATTAGAAGAAACAACTTGTGTAAACTTGTGTGCTTCGAACAATATAAAAATATCACTCTTTATACCAAGGTAGTACAGGTTTACCTGCAGCACATGAGGTTTACCGCTTATTGCTGCTTCCTTCCGGACCTGACAAGGTTCACGGGCCACATCGCACAGGGCCCGCACCACCTCGGTATAAAAAGTGATAGTGTTTCAATAGAATAGCACGAAAAATTCTCTTTGGCTAGAGTGGATTCAATTAGTAATTATATTGCTGTTGTCTTCTTCTAGAATTTTCTGTCTATTTTGGCTTCCGTTTATGCGCTAAGTCAACCGAGAGGGCAAATATACAGGTGCCGGAAAACTTTAAGTACTTAATTTAATTTGTCACGAACCCATCTACCCGAGACGTATACTGGATTTACGCGCGTCATGACTTCTTGGTATAATTTAAGAAGTGGAAATGGCCTATTTTACGTGATAGAATACAGGTCTAGAAGTTTTTTGGAGGTCACTGGGTGAAGAGAAGTACTCGACTCATTATTTTTATTGCTGTTCTCGCGGTATTGGTTGTGGGATGGTTTGTCATCCGTAACAACTTCAGAGACCAGATGCAAGAAGCACTTACCATTCGCTATCCCATGGATACATTTGAGGTGAATAAGGTGCGTTTTAGTATTGTGCCTCCTGGGGCTGTAGGTTCTGTTCATGCTGTTCGTGATGATGTGGATTTCGAAGTGCAGGTTGTGAAGAGTCTAATTTCTTTTTCGGAAGAAGATAAAAAAGAAGATCAGGTTATTGATAACTATTACGAAATGAGAAGTATAAATCATTATGAAGAGCTTCTTGCGCCTCAAATCGAAATGCTAGAAAATAGTATTGAAGCGTATCGTTTAGAGCCCATTGTTATTGGGGAACATAGTTTTAACGCTAGTACTGGTTATTACCCTATTACTGTGCATTTTCTTTTGAGTGAGGACGTGCAGACAGCGGAGGAATTCGTAGATACGGTACATACGATTACACAGCAATTTAGACGTGCGGCTTTGGCCGGTGTGGATGGGTATTATTTTTCGAGTTTCCCCGGGAGTGTTTTGACTTCGGATTTAAGTAATATTGGTTATAGTGAAGCGTGGTTGACAGAGCCTAGTCCGACGCCGACACCAAGTCCTACTCCGGGAGCAACGACTACGGGGACAGGGACGGAAGTAAGTACGAGTGAAACGACTACATTGCGGACGACGACAGAACGCAGCTCAAGGCCGCTTGCACCAGCCTTTGCTTATAAAATTGCAATTTTGGATTCGGAATTAGATATGTCTAAGGCTCTAATTAAGAATGGTATGCGAACTATTTCTCATTCTGAGAGAGAATTAATTGAATTAGCAAATGCTTTTGATTTAAATAGAAATTTGAGAAATAAACTGGGCGAAGCCAGAGAATTACAGTCGTCTACGAGAAGAAATTCTGGCTCTAACCCTACTAGCACGACTCGTTAGGAGAAAGGATTCCCATGGCAGAAGAAGAGAGAAAGTTCGACAATCGTGAGAGTAAGGCGAGACCAGCCGGTCGGCCAAGACAAAATGGAGAGCACAAGAATCAGAATTCTCCTAGGCGTAAGAGTAAGCGTTCAACACAAAATAAGGATAAGGTGCAAGGCGCTAGTGGTCAGCAGGCCAAGGCTAGACCACCTAAGCAAAAACGGGATGTGAGTACGCGTTCTGTTCAACCCCAATCCAAGGTGTCCTCGGATACACAAGGTCAAGATAAGCAGAAGAAATCTTCAAATAATAATAAGCATAATAATGGCCAAAGAGCAAAAAATCGTAAGCCCACAAATAAGCAGGACCAAGGGCAAAAAAGGACACGTTCAGATGAACGCCGAACACCACCTCCGAAACGTGCACAGCAGAAGTTTAAAGGTGCGAGAAGCGCTACTGCTGACTTGAAAGTGAATAAGGAAGCTCTAGAGAAAGTTCAAACGGCAGAAGATATTCGCCAAGAAATTCAGGCGTTAGAGAAAGAAATAGCGCTGGAAATTGCTGATATCTCTAATGTGTCCCTACAGTTTTAGATTATATAAAAACGTGATTGCTTAAGAAGTCGTCTTATAGGGCGACTTCTGTTCTATAGCAAAAGTTAGGGGTTTTGGGCTTAAGGTAATAATTTCTCGATGTAAATTGGGCAATGCTTAGGCCTTTCGTGTATAATGGTAAGAAACGAAAGTGACTGGAAATGACGCAAGGGTATTTGCTTAGTGTTGAGGGTATAGATGGTGCAGGCAAGGGCACGCAACTTCGCTTAATAGAAACCTACTTGGCGAATAGAGGAATAGAATATCTGTTCTTGAGAGAACCGGGTGGTACGAATATAGGGGAAGACATTCGTTCGATATTACTTAATCCTAGAAATACTGAGATGACAGCCATCACGGAACTGCTTTTGTTTGCGGCTGCGAGAGCGCAGTTGATGGAAGAAGTGATTCGACCGGCTTTGGCCGACGGTAAGCTTGTCTTATGTGATCGATTCTTCGATTCTACTACGGCATATCAGGCAGGTGGTCGAGGTTTGGATCGGAAGATGGTGGACCAGAGTATTCGTTTAGCGACTCAGGGTTTGGTACCAGATTTGACAATTTACTTGGACCTGGACCCCGAAGAAGCAAGAGTTAGAAGGCTTATGCGTGAAGCGTCCGATGGTAGTATAGAAGACCGGATGGAAGCCGAACAGTTTTCGTTTAGTATTAGAGTTAGGGATGAATATCTGGCTCTAGCAAATGTTGAAAACCGCATTCATGTTGTGGATGCAGAGCGAACACCAGAGGAAATCTGGTGCGAGATAAAAGAGATATTAGACCGATGTCTATGAAGTAATAGGAGGTATTGTTATGAAATTGATTTATTCCATCGTACATGATGAAGATAGCCCTAGAGTGATGTCTGAGTTAAACAAGGGTGGTTACCGTGTAACCAAATTGAACTCTTCTGGTGGTTTCCTACGTTCTGGAAACACAACTTTGATGACCGTTGTGGAAGATGACGAAGTGAAACCCGCACTAGAGATTATTCGCAAATATTCAAGCTCTCGTAAGGCTGCTGTAAACACGAATGTTAGTCCTTCTGGCACTTCTGGTACGTATACACCTTATCCTGTAGAAGTAAATATTGGTGGTGCAACGGTTTTCGTAACGAATGTTGAGTATTTTGAAAAAATGTAAAACGTTTACCACTCTGATAAGTAGCGATGGTTTTCGTGAGAAGCTTGTCAAACAGGTGTTGTGGACGAATCCACAAACCGTTTTATTGACAGGCCCTAGAGGCGTTGGGAAGAAAACATGGGCAAGAGCCATTGCCGCTGCTTGGTTATGTGAGAAACCTTCCGATCAGGGGGCGTGCTGTATTTGTAATGCATGTCAGTATTTCGAACAAGCATCCCACCCCGATTATCAGGAAATTCTCATGCAAAATGAGAAAACGATTCCGATCGAAGAACTTAGGGCGCGTGTACATAAGGATATCTCTATGGCACCTCAAATTGGTGACGAAAGAGTCTGGTTAATCGATGGTAATGGACTGTTGGAGAGTGGTCAGAATGCTTTACTTAAGGTATTGGAAGAACCCCCAGCCTATGCCCGATTTATCGTAACTATTGATGACCCTGTTCGCTTGTTACCTACGCTCTTGTCTCGAGCCGTTCGTGTCGATATTCCTCCGATGGAAGAGGCCGTTCTCGAGGAGTTTTTGCGTGAGCAAGGGGTTTCAGAGGATGAGAAGATTGCACTTGCCAAGGCCTTTGGCCAGGGGATACCAGGCGTTTCGCTAGAAATCGCCAGTAGTGAAGACTTCCTAGAACTTCGAAAATCGCTCGTGCGTTGGTTCTTGAAGTTCCCAGAACATAACACGGCAGAAGTACTTACCGAAGATTATAAGTTTTTCGAGAGTAACCGAGGGAGGAGTAATGTTTTGTTCCTCTTACTTCATGCGTTAGTGCGTGATTGCCTGGTCATAAGTAGAGGTGGAGAGTTTGACTTACTCATGCAAGAGGATTTGGCCAAAGCCTTCCAGAAATTTACTAAGCATTACAGACTGTCGGCTTCACGTTGGGCCAATATGAGTCGAAGCATCAACAAGGCTAGGTTACATATACAAGCGAATGCGAATTTTGAAATGAGTATATGCAATATGCTCCTAGAAATAAGAGAGGAATTTCACTATGTCAGGAATAGTGAGCGTTAGATGTAGCAATTACGCTAGAGCAGAACGCTATTTAGCAAATAATATACAAGTTGAAGTAGGAGATCAGGTCGTAGTGAAGAGCCGCGAGGGAGAGCGCTTCGGCATTGTTTCTTCTGCCAAAAGACCACAACTGGAGTCCGAATCAGGAACAATCGAAGGCGTCTTATGCCGTATCGCTAGTCCTGAAGATATTGCCAAAGCAAAACAAAATGAAATAGAAGAAGCGGAAGCATTCAAGGTCTGCCGTGATTTAATCGATGCGCGAAACTTAGAAATGCACCTAGTTTCTGCTGCATATACCCACGACGAAGGAAAATTAATTTTTTATTTCACCGCAGATGGTCGCATAGATTTCCGAGATTTAGTGCGAGAACTTGCAACCGAATTTAGAACCCGCATCGAACTACGACAAATCGGAGTCCGAGATGACGCCAAGATGAATGGTGGTATGGGTGTCTGTGGGCGAGAGCTCTGTTGCTCATCTTGGATGGAAGAATTTACACCGGTATCCATCCGTATGGCAAAAGAACAGAACATATCCATGAATCCAACGAATGTCAGCGGAGCTTGTGGCAGACTGCTCTGTTGTCTTCATTACGAAAACGACGCTTATAGAGAAAATAAAAAATTACTTCCTAGACCCGGATCTTATCTTGATCATGATGGCCAAAAAGTCCGAGTAGCCCAACAAGATATTCTAGGTCTTCGTCTCACTGTCCAAGCTGAAAATTCCGATGGAACACGGGGCGATACCTATACAATTGATGCAGAAGAAGTCGGTTACGGAGAAGCTAAACGCAAGGGAAAATACGAAGCCGACTATGAAAAAGGTGACATTAAGAAACAGCGCTTTATATCGAAACCTTGCGGTGGCTGCTGTTCTGAGCATTCTGAAGAAAACGCGAGTGACTCTAGGTGTTGTCAAGAGCAAGGGTGGGACTTAAGCGACAACACGCTTGTTGCAAGTCAAGATTATGAAGTGTGCGTGGAAGAGCACGTGGAACTCGATATAGTATCAAGTGAAGTTCAATATGAGCAAGGGCACGAGCAAGATGTTCCGCGTCGGCCACGCTATATAATATTAGAAGATGAAGAATAATCTCTAGTGATGCGAGTCATTGTAATTGCAATATTGTTAGGTTATTATAGATAAAAACTTAGGAGGCAAAATATTATGGCATATGTAATTTCTGATGAATGTATTCTATGCGGCGCTTGTGCAGGCGAATGCCCAACAGGTGCTATCTCTGAAGGCGATACACAATATGTAATCGATCCAGATACTTGTATTGATTGTGGAGCTTGTGAACCCGTTTGCCCAGTTTCAGCTATTAGTCCAGAATAAGTGATCTAACGCTGATCTGTAGCAACAGATGAAAAAACTCATACTATTACTTCGGTAATGGTATGAGTTTTTAATATTTTTGCAGAATAGAGTTCGGTTTGTGCGGGTGGCGCCTGCAATGTCGTAAATTCCTGTTGTTAGGTAATATGATGGATTTTATTTTCTGGTA
>CAYMOG010000003.1:84830-114372 GCA_964392065.1 uncultured Oscillospiraceae bacterium | reverse complement strand
GTGGATAATATGATGGATTTTATTTTCTGGTACGAATTTTCGTTTGCGCGAGTGGCACCTGCGAAATCGCAAATTCCTGCCACTGAATAACATCATCCATTCCATCGCTGACATGCATCTACGTATAGATTCATTTACAAAATTCAATATATATATTTATGTTGCAATACAACTACAATAATTTGATTAAAAGTTCATTTGCAATTAACGGTGAATAAAACTACAATAAACGTTAGGAATTAACTGAGTCTTTGTATAAACGACTTGGATAAATACTAAATTTGAAATTTGAAAACTGAATAAATTTGGAGGTGATTACCACATGGAACTTGGATCTTTATTAATTGGTCTGGTGATCGGCCTTGTAGTGGGCGCTATAGTTGTATATCTAATTTATAGATTAGGCTTCAGTAAAGAGCAGAAAAATATAGATGTAGCGAAAAAAGAATCCCGTAAAGAAGCGGATGCTATTCTGGCAAATGCAGAAAAAACCGGCGAAAGTCGTAAACGAGATTTACTTCTACAAGCGAAGGAAGAAATTCACAAAGCTAAGGTTGAACTGGAACGAGATGTAAGAGAAAGACAAAGTGAGTTAAGTAGAGAGAGAAATCGACTTGAACAGAAAGAAAATAATCTGGATAAGAAGACCGATCAACTTAACAATCAGAAAGAGGATATGGATAAACGCGAACGTGCACTTGTTCATAAGGAAGAAAGCATTGCTCGTCTTGAAGAGAAAAAAGTAGAAGAGCTAGAAGCTATTTCAGGACTTAGTGTGCATGAAGCTAAAAGTCAAGTGTTAGAATCTGCTGAACTTAGGTATCGTCATGATTTAGGTGTTTTATTCTCTCATGTTGAAGAAGAACTTAAATCGAATGCGGAACATAGAGCGCGTGAAGTCGTCGTTACAACCATTCAGCGTTATGCTTCAGATTATGTAGCTGAAAATACAGTATCTGTCGTATCTTTACCTAATGAAGAGATGAAAGGTAGAATTATTGGGCGTGAAGGTCGAAATATCCGTGCCTTTGAGACGGCCAGTGGAGTCGATATGATTATCGACGATACTCCTGAAGCGGTTATCCTATCGTGTTTTAACCCAATACGTAGGGAAATCGCTCGATTAGCTCTAGAAAGGCTAGTACATGATGGACGGATCCATCCAGCTAGCATAGAAAGCGCTCTTGAAAAAGCCAGCCGAGAACTCGAGCAAACAGTGAAGAGTGAAGGCGAGCGGGCTGTTTTAGAATCAGGAGTTCTGGGAATACCTAACGAGATTATGAATCTTCTAGGGCGCATGAAGTATAGGACTAGTTATGGTCAGAATGCATTGAAACATTCCTTGGAGGTTTCTCAAATTACTGGTATGTTGGCAGCAGAACTGGATTTAGATGTTCAGTTGGCCAAGCGAGCAGGTCTCTTACATGACATTGGAAAAGCGATTGATTTCGAAGTGGATGGCTCTCACATTGACTTAGGTATTGAGTTAGCTAAGAAGCATAAGGAGCACGATACGGTTATAAATTCCATTGCTTCTCATCATGGTGAGGTGGAACCGAATTCTCCTATTTCTGTACTGGTTGCTGCTGCGGATGCTCTATCTGCTGCGAGACCCGGTGCTAGAAGAGAGAATCTCGAAACTTACATTAAGCGAATTCAAGCTTTGGAAGATATTGCAAATAGTTTTGCTGGAGTCGAAAAGAGCTATGCTATCCAAGCGGGTAGAGAGCTAAGAGTGATTGTAAGACCTGAAGAGATTAGTGATGCAGAGTTAGATCTTAGAGCATTTGAAATATGCCAGAGGATTGAAGAAGAACTCAACTATCCTGGTCAAATCAAGGTGAATATGATTCGAGAAACAAGAGCATCAGGCATTGCAAGATAAAATCAGCTGGAGATATCTCCAGCTTTTTTTATTTTTACGTTCAAGCTATGGTAAAATAAAAAAAGTCTATTATTAGAATACAAGAGGACGATTATGCGCATCATTTTTGCAGGTGATATCGTTGGCAATGTAGCGGCCCAAGCGGTTGCCAATTGGATTAAGATTCTAAAGGAAGAGAATCATGCGGATTTTTTTATTGTGAATGGCGAAAATGCTGCCGATGGTAATGGAATTACAATTTCACAAGTTAAGCTTCTGTTGAATTCTGGAGTGGATTGTATTACTCTAGGTAACCATAGTTGGGGACACTGGGGAATAAGTAAGTATATTGACAAGGAGCCGAGACTCTTAAGGCCTGGAAATGTACCTGAGTCATGGCCAGGAAGAAGTTCGGTACTTCTAGAAAATAATACATTTAAACTGCGGGTAATCAATGTCTTAGGTAAAGTATATATGACTAGTCATGTTTGTCCTTTTGCTTTTATAGAGCAGGACATCGCTACGCAAGATGCATCGATTCCAACTCTAGTAGATTTCCATGCAGAGGCTAGTGCAGAGAAAGAAGCGATGGGTAGGTTTTTGGCCGGCAAAGTATCTGCTGTATTAGGTACGCATACACATGTACAGACAGCCGATGAGAAAATCCTAGATGGTTATACGGGATTTATAACAGATGTAGGTATGTGTGGACCGACGGGGGGAGTGATTGGGATGGATCAAGACCAGTCGCTTAGACGTTTTGTAGAGCAACTTCCATCTTCTTATAAAATTGCTCAAGGGCCTATGGAAATTAGAGCAGTTTATTTGGAACTTGGTGAAGAAGGTCAATGCGAAACAATTAAAAGGATTAAATTAACAGAACTCTATCCGAATGAATGGCAAGGATTACCTCCTGCATTAATTTCAATTCATAGATAATATAAATAGATTAGTGAAAGCTATAGAGGAACTAATATGAAGAAAAACACAGAAAATCAGAATTTGTTGGAAGCAGAACCCAGAGTCTCTCCACGGGCATCTTTATTTTTTATAATTTTTAGTGCCATCTTAGTTATTGTCGATCAAATCAGTAAATACTTGGTTTTACAAGATGCTCATCTCATGTCAGGTGGGCGATATGTGCTTATTGAGAACTTTTTTAATTTACGATATACATTAAATACAGGTGCTGCTTGGAGTATTTTGGCAGATGTTGAATGGGGAATTTTCCTTCTTATCGGTATTTCAGTAGTAGCAAGTATTGCTTTCTTTATTTTCTTGGTAAAGTATAGTGGTTGGCCTAAGTTTTTACCTTTTTGTATTTCACTTGCTTGGGCAGGTACAGTTGGAAATCTGATTGATCGTGTGAGACATAGAGGAGTGGTGGATTTCTTCGATTTTCAATTTGGTACTTGGCATTTCCCAACATTTAATGTAGCCGATGCTTGTATTGTGGTAGGTATGCTAGGTATTTTGATTTATATATTGTTTTTCGAAACGAGACATAGAGAAAAATTTCGCACAGACCAAAGATTTACAGTGAGAAAATTATAATGGAAGAAAAAGTTCTTGTAGTAGAAGAAAATATACGGATCGATAAATACCTTGCATCGATTCTAAGTGATTATTCGAGAGCGAACATATCGAGTTGGATTAAAGACGGACTTGTCACTATAGATGGTAGAGTAGTCAAAGCATCAGAGAAAACCGTACGAGATTCACTTATTACAATAGATATCCCTAAACCAGAGAGTAGCATATTATTGGCAGAGAATATTCCCTTGGATATTCTCTATGAAGATGAGGACATTCTTGTGCTAAATAAACCGCAGGGGATGGTTGTGCATCCTGGTGCTGGAAACCCTAATGGAACACTTGTAAATGCTTTGCTGCATCACACTGGTGGGAATTTATCGTCTATAGATCAGGGGACTAGGCCTGGTATTCTTCATCGCTTAGATAAGGACACTTCGGGTTTATTACTTGTTGCTAAGAATAATATTTCCCATAGACGCTTAGCAGAGGATCTTAAAGAACGTAAAATTACTAGAATTTATGAATGTATCGTATATGGTTTTTTCAAAGAAAAACAAGGTATAATAGAAGCACCAATAGGTAGAGACTCGAAGGACAGAATTAAGATGGCTGTCCATGCAGAAGGCAAATATGCGAAAACCTATTTCAGAGTGCTAGAGTCATTGAAACATGGGACGTATTTGCGCGTAAAATTAGATACAGGTAGAACCCATCAGATTCGTGTGCATATGCATTTTATTGGACATCCCGTTATGGGAGATCGTTTATATGCCTCTAAGCGTAAACATTTTGGTCTAGAGGGTCAATGCTTACATGCAAGAGAACTCCATTTTATGCATCCCAGAACTGGAGAACATATGAAATTTCAAACTCCGCTACCATCATGGTTTACTTCCACGTTACAGACTTTGGGATACCAGGAAGAAAATCTAGTGCAGTGGTCAGAGGCTTGGCCACAAGAGGAAATAGATGAAAAAGAAAATTTTAAAATGGAGACGTAAACTTACTTTTGCTTTAGCACATGCAAGCGTAGTGCAAGAGGATAATTATTCAAAGAGGCAAGATAGACTTTTCTACTTTGGTTCTGTTGTTCTTTTGTCTGTACTTGTTATTTCAATTTTCGCTGTTGCAGGGAGGAAATTGTATAACAGTCATGTCATTTTATCGAACCCACAACAAGAGTTAAATCAATTAAGGAGTGAATTGAGTGTACTCCAAGCTGAAAATGAGAGACTTAACGAAGAACAAGGCGATTTAAGCAGTAGAATCCAAGAGCAAAGAACCCAATATATTGAACGATTAGAGACTGATATGGGTTCTAGTTCTACTCTATTAGAAGACTATTTTTTGATTCGTAATTTTGCTGGATTTACATCGGTAGAAGGAGACGGAATTAGAATTACAGTCCAAGATAAAGAAGGTATACGCTATGATAGTAGTACGCAAGCGTCAGAAATCGTGCATGATCAAGATCTTCAATTCTATACGGACTGGCTTAAGACACAAAATATTCATGCTATACAAGTTAATGGTGAACGCTTATCCGCTATGAGCCCCCTGCTTTGTGTAGGATCTTCGGTTTTAGTCAATCGTGTGTATAAATCGCATCCTTTTGTTATTGAAGCAGTAGGGAATGACGTACCGGCGATTATAGCTTCATTAGAGCAAGAAATCCAGCTTACACGTATGCGTGAACGTGGATTACGTATAACAATTGAACATGTGGAATCTATGACAGTAAATGGTCAAGAGGATTTAATTTATGTAGAAGAACAAATTAATAAGTTAGGGGGATTAGGTAATGGCTAGTAAGCGAAAGAAGAGAAGAAGTTATAGAGTATTAATTACCGTGATATGTTTCGGCTTAGGTGTGCTTATTGCCTTACAAATGAAGAATGTTTCTAACTTAAGAAATTTAAATCTCTTAGGCAATGAAAGTGTTGATAGTCTCAGGGAACAAGTACAGCAATTGAGCGTTGTAAACAATGAGTTGAAAAATCGAAATGAATCTCTAAATGAAAGTTTGGAAGAGCTTATTCGTTTGGGTAATAATGAAGATGCGCAATTAAACATATATAAACAAGAAGTGGAAAGACTATCCATTTATGCAGGTTTAACTGCGGTCAAAGGACCAGGACTAATTATAGATATAGACTTAAATCAAGCAGGTGCAAGCATAAGTGCAGGAAATCTCTTGACCATTATAAATGCAATTAAAAGCAGCGGTTATGCTATCTCAGTGAATGGTCAGCGTATTGTGGCGCTCTCCGATATAAATGCAACTGGGTCTGCAGAAAATCCCAATATTATTGTAAATGGCACCAATATTTCGGATCCAGATGGGTATGAAATACGTGTCATAGGTGAAGAAGGAAAAATGCGTGATTTTGTGAATTTCCATACGGGTGTATGGGATCGGCTAAAAGCTTCAGGATTAACGATTAATTTTCACTTTCCAACAGAAGTAGAAATTCCTGCTTTGGCAAAAGATAGTCCCGCTTTCCGTCAAGAATTATTAGAACCAGTTGAATAGTCCGTGTATGCTATAATTTGACTAATTATTAAAAGGAGTAAGAACCTACGCAGTGGAACAATTAATACGAGTTGAAGACAGTGCAGTTATACAAGAGTTACTTGGTGGTGGCAATAGCAATGTGCGAATCATTGAGGAGACTTTACCAGTTGAGATTGAACCTGATTTACTAGGCATTCGCGTCAGAGGTAAAGATGAAAAAGCAATAGAAAAAGCTACAGATATCATCCACAAACTCTTGAAATTACAAGAAGAAGGTGTAAGTATATCGAAGCAACTTTCATCTTACGTAAGTCAAGCCATTGACGAAGGGGCTATGGAAGAAATCGAAGGCTATCATCCCGGTTGGATTTGTTTAAATGCGAAGGGAAAGCCCATTGTTTCTAAATCTCAAGGACAATCTAAGTATGTGGATGCTATTAAGAGGCATACCGTTACATTTGCTGTTGGTCCTGCAGGTACAGGGAAAACCTATTTGGCCGTAGCGATGGCGGTGCAAGCTTTTCGTAAGCATGAAGTAGAGCGTATAATTCTAACGAGACCCGCTGTAGAAGCCGGTGAACGCTTAGGTTTCTTACCTGGAGATCTACAAACAAAAGTAGACCCCTATATGCGACCTCTATATGATTCTCTTCAAGATTTAATGGGAGCGGAGACGTATCTGAGGAATATGGAGAAAGGCTTGATTGAAGTATCTCCTCTGGCTTACATGCGAGGAAGAACGCTTGATAATGCATTTATTATCTTGGATGAAGCGCAAAACACCTCTATTGAACAGATGAAAATGTTTTTAACACGTATTGGCTTCGATTCCAAGGTTGTTGTCACAGGTGACGTGACGCAGATTGACTTACCTAGGGAACAGCCTTCAGGCCTAGTTCATGCCACTCGTGCGTTGAGACATGTCGAAGGATTAAATTTTATTGAATTAAGTAGTAGAGATATTGTCCGTAATCCTATAGTATCTAGGATTATTAAAGCCTATGATAAACACGGAGAGAACAAATCTGTGAGAAGAGAGAGGGAAGATAGACCTTCCTACAGGGGTAGACGTGATAACGAGAGATAAAATAAAAAATTTAATTTATCTTATATTAGCGCTTCTTTTTTCTGCAATCATTATTACAATATTGTATCGTGCCTCTATGCCAAATGCTTATGAATTAGCCGTCGGTGATAAGGTTGAGGAAAATATTGTTTCTACTAGGCCTGTTGTCGATCAAGTCGCTACAGAACGCCGTGCCCTTGAACAAGCAAACCAGATTTCAGAAGTGTTTTTGCGTTCAGAAGAAATCTCATCAGAAACACTACTACGGTTAGAAGACTTTCTAAACTTTACTAGAGCGACTAGAGAAGAACTTAAAACCGAGGGGACCGGAGATCAAGCCGTTAGAATTCCAGTGGAAGCTTTGCAAGAAGCTTCGAATGCAATTGTTTCTCATGTACAAGAGACCCATGGAATCATTCTTAATACTACAGATGTAAGCAATTTACTAAGTTTGAACGAATCGATATTTACTTCGATAACCGGACATATTCAGTCTATAGGTGCAAGCATTATGGCAACTGAGCAAGATTCCTATAGCCTTCGGGTCGCCATTTCATCTCAGGTGGAAACTGTAATTACGAATAATGCCCAATATCAACAAGAGTATAGTGTCATTGGCAATTTTCTTAGAAATTTCTTAGAGCCTAATTTGGTTATAGATGAACAAGCTTCACAAGCGGCCAAAGACCAAGCCAGGCAGCAAGTCTGGGCTAGCCCTATTCTCATACCAAGCGGTTCAATCATTGTAAATGCAGGGGAGACGCTAAATCAGGTTCAATATGATGCACTTGTCGAATTGGATTTAATTCGTACGGGAGAGCTGAATGTTCCTATGTTACTTTCCCTATCGGCTTTGTATTTGTTCTCCCTCTTGGTCATTTGGTTATACTTAACTTATTATGAGAAGCGCAGAGCACGCTCGAAAAAAGATTGGTTTATTGCTGCTATTACAAGTGTAGCGGTTATTCTAATAGGTAGTTATGTTGTGCGTTTTAGCCCTTTACTTATTCCCGTTTGTTTTGTTGCGATTATATTGAGTAGCTATTATGGCTTGAGGACTTCTCTAGTATTTACTTCTATGTTAATTCTCTTAATGTATCCAATTACAGGTTTGGATCCCAAGTTCTTATTCGTAGCGATACTTGGTTCCTGGACAGCAGCGATGATAACGGCAAGTCAAGCGAAGAGTAGAAATTATTTATCCGTTATTATGGCAACGACTCTAGCATGTTTGTTTGCTTCTGTTTTATATTCTACATTGACGCAAGAGCCTAATAGCGTGACCTTCGAGTCCATGCTTTTAGCCACAGTTAGTGGTGCAGTATCATCCGTCTTGGCTATTGGTCTATCACCTGTGTTTGAAGCTGTGGTAAGCCAGGTTTCACCTACGAAACTAATTCGTTTGTCCGATCCGAGCCAACCTTTGCTTAGAAAGCTCTTCTTGGAGGCTCCAGGTACCTACCAACATTCGATGATGATCGCTAATTTGGCCGAAACAGCAGCAGAACGCATCGGTGCAGATGCTTTGCTTATACGGGTAGGCGCATATTACCACGATATTGGTAAGACTTGGAATCCACAGATGTATACGGAAAACCAACAAGGCTTTAATCCCCACTCACTCCTTACGACTGAAGAGAGTGTTCGTGTTATCATGCGCCATGTTACAGCAGGTGAAGAACTCGGTCGAAGAAACCGTCTACCTCAAGAAATTATTGACTTCATGATTACCCATCATGGAACAACTGTTTTGCAGTACTTCTTTGCACAAGCTACGAAGGAAGCTGAGGAAAAAGGGATGGAAGCACCTGACCCTAAGGATTTTACGTATCCTGGTATGAAGCCCAATTCCAAAGAAACAGGAATCTTCATGATAGCGGATACTGTGGAAGCCGCAATGAAATCTTCAGGATACACCCATTTAGATGATGCGGAAGTTCTTATACGTAATCTCGTTCGCAAAAAAATTGAACAAAACCAGTTAGTAGATTCCGGACTTTCTTTCCGAGAAGTTGAAGAAATTATTCAAGCATTCTTGCAAGTTTATGCAGGACAATTCCATGAAAGGATTAAATACCCAGATGCAAATACAATTCCTCAATCAACAAGATAAAATGGAGGTAGATCTCTATGAAGAGGATCTGCGGAAAATTTTAGAAGGTGCATTAGCTTATGCTAATTTTGAAATTGAAGATAGAGAATATCTTCCTAGTGTCAACGTTGTTTATTTTAATCACGATTCTATGAAAGCTCTTAATCATGAAACAAGACAAAAAGATGAGATTACAGATGTCTTGTCCTTTCCGATGTTGGAAATGCATGAGGGTAAACCAGTTGAAGCAATAGAAGAAGCTGAATTTTACCCATGGGATGCGTCTGAAGATTCAGAAGCAGAAGAAGATGACAATGAAGAGACTTACGTTTTAGAATTGGGAGACATTGTAATCGATGTCGAGAGAGCTCTTGAACAAGCACAAGACTTAGGACATAGTCTTCGTAGAGAAATCGCCTTCTTAGCGCTTCATGGAATGTTACACCTACTAGGTTATGATCATATAAAGGGTATGGACGAAGAGCAAATGTCTAGCATCCAAGAGGAAATTCTAGATGCCCATGGTATAACCCGAGAGGATTTGGAGGATTCTTCTGAAGCACTACCAGAAGATTTCCGTAGTGGATTTGTGTCTATAATTGGTAGACCTAATGCTGGGAAATCTACATTGTTAAATCGCCTTATGGGTAGTGAATTGGCGATTACATCCCGAAAAGCACAAACGACTAGAAATAATATTCGTACCGTACTAGATGATGGCACTATGCAAATAATTTTCGTCGATACACCTGGCATCCATCGCTCCAAAAGTAAATTAGATCGCTTCATGTCCGAATCGGCATGGCGGGCCATGACGGAATCCGATTTGGTTTTATTATTAGTTGATCCAAGTAAGAATAAAATTACTGAAGTAGAGGAAGTTGCTTGCAAGAAGGCTAGAGAACATAATATTCCAATCCTTTTACTCTTAACAAAATCGGATGCTATGGATAAAGAAAAAATCTTACCTGTAATAGAGAAATACAGCGCACATTATCCGTTCGCAGAGATTATTCCCATTTCGGCTGTATCAAATGATAATATCGATTTGCTTTTAGAAAAAATTAGGAATTTTCTGCCTAATGGTCCAAGATATTATCATCAAGACGCGTATACGGATCAGACGGAACGTTCTTTGTGTGCAGAGTTTATTCGCGAACAAGTTCTTCACTATACCCATCAGGAGATACCCCATAAGGCTGCAGTCGTGATAGATAAATTTGAAGAGAGACAAAATGAACATGGAGAGAGATCTCTAGTTGTTATTCATGCCAGTATTATTACGGATAAGAATAGCCACAAAGGTATGATTATAGGAAAGTCTGGTCAAATGCTTAAGCGCATTGGACAATCCGCACGTATGAAAATGGAAGCCATGCTAGACACCAAAGTGTATTTAGATCTTCATGTAAAAGTACGTAAGGATTGGCAGAATAAAGAAAGCATATTACAAGAATTAGGTTATGCCAAAGGAGGCAGTGGTCCATCCGCTGATGATATCCTTTAGTATGGCACACGTAAAGGTTAGAGGCGTAATTCTTAAATTAGTAAATGTCAAAGATTACGATCGCTACCTAACAATTCTAACTAGAGACCATGGCTTACTCTCCGTCTATGCCAAAAGGATTAGGAGCAGGAGTAGTAAATTATCAAGTAAGGCACAATTGTTTTCTTTTGCAGATTTTGTGTTATTTGAGAATAAAGGACGGTATCATCTAGAAGATATTGAAATTGCTTATACTTTTCGTCAGGTTAGAGAAGATATGTTAAGTCTTACAGCGGCTTCTCAGGTCGTTGAACTGATTTTGGATCATACCCATGAAGAGCAAGAAGCTAGAATCTTCTATGAGCTGTACTTAAGGTTTTTATATGCTTTGGAACAGAAGAAGAGAAGTCCATTTTTTCTGACTTGGCTAATGGAAATGCGTATCATGGATTCTATTGGCTATCCTCCGCCATTAGAAACCTGTTTGGTTTGTGAACGAGCATGGGAGTCGTATCCTATAGTCTACTTCGATTTTAATAACGCAGGTGTCTTATGTAAAATACATGGTGAAAAAGAGAGTAAAAATTATCGTTCAGATGTAAGAATCGTAAACCCAGAGCTAATCCGTATGCTTATTCTTATCGAAGCCGTTGATATATCCAAGCTGTTTGCACTACAAGTTTCTCCAGAGCTTGAAGAGGAATTTGGTCAATTTATTACACATTATTTAGAAGTCCGTTTAGACAAGCGATACGATAAGTTTCAGTTTTTTAGAGAATTTGGCTTTCTTCAAGATTAGATTTAAGTTCGGCTAGAGAATCGACCTCTTGAATAATCCACTCTTCTGGTAGCAAGGAACGATAACCATTATGCCCATAGCGCTCATCAATTAAGAGCAAAAACCCTCTATCTTCTTCTGAGCGAATGAGCCGGCCAGCGGCTTGTAAAACTTTATTCATGCCCGGATATTGGTAAGCAAATAGGAAGCCACCTTGATATTCTTCATCATAATATTCTCTCATGATATTTCGCTCAGGGCTTATTTGTGGTAGACCAACGCCTACGATACTTACGCCCGTCAGTTTATCTCCGACTAAATCAATGCCTTCACCGAAGATACCACCAAGCACAGCAACGGCCACTAAAGTTTTGTTTTCTTCTGGCGAAGAAAAGGCTTCTAAATAGGCTTCTCTTGCTTGATTGCTCATACGTCGTTTTTGTTCTAGCCATACAATATTTTGGTTTGTGAGAATCTTTTTTAAATAAGGCAAGATTAAGTCCATGTAAGCAAAGGAAGGGAAGAAAATAAATTGTTGCCCCTTCTTGATTAATATAGTTAGAGCAAGGGCTTTGGCCAAAGCCGCGGCACTATCCTTACGCTTGTTATATACCGTAGGTATGAAGGTTGCTAAGAAAACATCTAGATTCTCTGCAGGAAATGGAGACGGTAAAACGAGCGTGTCTGGGCGATTATCCATGTCTTTCCCACAAAAGTTTATGGCGAAATAAGACATTGGGCTTAAGGTTGCAGAGAAGAAAACACTAGCATGGGTATTCATATAGGTTTGGCTTAGACGCTCGGATACATCTAAACAAATTAAACGAACAGAGACTTGATCTTGATTTCTTCTAGCACAAGCAATATAAGATTTAGACCAGAATTCTTCTGTTATGCGATGGAAGAATTTCGTCTTGCCAATTAATTCTATAAGCTTACGTCTGTCCTTGGGGTCCTCTATCATGTCTAACATTTCTCTAGATTGCTGGAGCCAGGGCATTAGCCGTTTGGATAATTCTCTCAAGCGTGAAGTAGTAGCTCTGAAATTCTCTTGGCTTAATACACGCATAGTGCTGCTATCCTCTGACGTTTCTAGAGTTTCCCAGGTACTAGCACCTTGAGCGATACCCTGATTTAGTGTATGAAAATATTCTAGTATGCTTTCCCATAAATTAAGTAGAAAGGGGACATGTGTCGGCATTTTCTCTAAGAGCGCTCGAAATTCTCCTTCATCTAAAGTTACAGAATACATTTCTCTCGAGCGATCCACGAGATTGTGGGCTTCATCAATTAAGAGAATTTGATGACCTTGGTTTTCTGAGAAGTAACGATCGAGACGAACACGAGGATCGAAGGCATGATTATAGTCTCCGATAATGAGGTCACAGTGAACTGACATATCTAAACTCAGTTCAAAAGGACAGAGTTTATATTTTTCTCCGGCTTTCATAATAAGATTTGGTGTAAGCTTCTCCACCGGTAGAAGTTCATTTATACCCTCTTGTAAATTATCATAGTACGTACGAGCATAGGGACATATTTCTGTATCGCAATAAAGGCTAGGAGCTAGACACATACTTTCCTTTGCCTGCAAAGTAATTTGTCTTAAATGCAGATTGGAAACTTCTCTTAGGTCATCGATCGCGCTTTCTGCTACTCGTCTGGTGGACGTTTTCGCGGTCAGATAGAAAATATGCTCATAATTTTTATTCAGAATTTGCTTAATAGCAGGATAGAGGACTGACATCGTTTTTCCAATACCTGTAGGCGCTTGTGCTAAGAGTGGAGTTGTCCTAGAAATCGTATCATACGTTTTTTTAATAAAATCCAGCTGACCTGATCGAGGATTAGGATAGGGGAAACCCATAGAACGTATACTATTATCTCTTCTAATTTCCCATGCTTTTCTAGAACTTGCCATTTGAAAATAGGCATGAAAAGTTGTGTCCGCCCATGTACATAAGTCCGCATAAGCTTCGTGCCTTGTAAGAAGTTTGCTCTCTAGGGTTTCTTGGGAAACATAAGCTAGGGCATAGGTCAAGGTTTCAGGTATAAGGTCACCCTTGTCTTCCAAGGCACGAAAATACATGTAAGTATAAAACCTTACTTGAAGCCAATGAAGTGTTTCACCTTGCTCTGGCATAGCATCTAATGGAGCTAGTAGCGTTTTTACTTCAATAAAAAACGGATGGGAAGGTATTTCTTCAAACGTATAGAAACTCACTACCCTCTCATCATCAATTGGCGTGAGTCGTACATCGGCTCTTCCTCGCAACTGAATACCATCAATTAATAGGTTCTCATCTTCAGGAACTTGCCATGTATAAGTGAAACTGACTTCAGTTTCCACCAAAAATTGACGGTACTGGTCTTCTAACATATGGAAGAAGGCCTGGTGCGTCCTCGTACCGGCATTTCGGCTAAGTTGATTATATTGAATTCCTCGGAGCCCACCTTCTCGGTATACGGCATCAAGGATATCTCTGACACCGATTTTGAGAATCGTATCGCTCGTTCTATCGTCTTTACTTCGGGCCAAAGCATCAACTTCCTTCCTGTTTTACTATTTGTCTAGCATAGCACAAAATGATTTGGCTTTTTTCTTGGATTTCAAGTGGGTTTATGGTGAAAAGCTAGTTAAATTTCATTTTTCGTATATAATAAAAGAATATAATCTAAGTAATTAATTTAGGAGGACAAGCTATGAAATTTTGTACGAATTGTGGAAGTCAGGTAGAAGAAGGTGCTAAAACCTGCGACCAATGTGGTAAAGAAATTCATGACTTCGGCACACAAACGCAAGAGAAATCTGAACAAAGTACTTCTTCCGAATCTACTTATGAAGAACCCATGAATAATAATCAAACAGGCCCTTCTGAAGAAGAGAAACTAAGTGATACGGTAGAAGAACTTGCATATACCCAACAGAGTAACCAAGAGTTTACCCAAGGCTACCAGGGTGATAGTGCCTGGCAGTCAGGTAGCGCAAATGCTCAATATCAAGAAGGTCAAGTAAATAGTTCTGGCTCAGGGTCTAGTTCTGGGGCGAATTATGATCAAGCTACTTATAACCATTCTAGTAGAAGCGATAGTCAAAACTATGGCAATGCCTATACGGGTCCAACGAATCCTCAACAGGCAAATACAAGTGGAACTTACAATTATCAAGCAAATAATCAGAGTTATGGTCAAAACCAATACTCTAACCCTGTCAAAAAGAATAACACCTTTGCTATTATCTCATTAGTATTAGGTATTGTATCTTTATTATTATGTTGCTTCATTCCATTCATTAGTATTCTGACTAGTATTGCAGGTGTTGTACTAGGTATTCTGGGCTTACGTCAAGGTACAGAAGGTAGAGTACTGGCCATTGTTGGTATAGTTTTATCAGGTATATCTGTTATCTTAAGCATACTTGCCTTACTAGGCTTAGCTGCTTTTATGTCTGAATTTACAAGACCAATAAATTATTAATGTTCTAAGTCATGTTACGCAGATTCTGGTATAAACTAGAAACCCTAGATAGCCTTAGTTTTTCTAAAGCTATCTATAATTTTACAATGGTTTTTATCTTACTCTTTGGCCTCGCTACACTAGGTTTAAGAATTTGGGGCCTAAGTTGGGCAGAGCTCATCCCTCCCAATCGCTGCGCATTTCTACACAACACAGGTCTATATTGCGCCGGTTGTGGTGGTACGAGAGCTATCTTATATTTACTAGAAGGTGAAATATTCCATAGTTTCATACACCATCCAGTCGTGTTATTTATTGCTATTGGTCTCTTGTATTTTATACTAGCCCATACGTGGGCTATAATCCGTAAAGATGAGAAGAAACGACCTCTTATAAAAGCCTGGTATTTTTACGGTTTAGCTGCGGTGATTCTTATACAATTTTTTGCAAAAAATTACCTTGTCATTTCAGAAGGAAGATATATAATTGACATTGTATAATTAAATATAATTACATGAATATACGGTGAAAGGGTATTAATATGAACGATAATTACAATGCAAATCAAGACAATCACTATTCGAATTCTTCCTACAACAATAGTCCCCAAAGACATGGGGTTGAACCAGGTAACATTGTTACGATGATTCTACTATCTATTGTAACTTGTGGAATCTATGCTATTTATTGGCTATATAAGATAGAAGAGGATACCGCAAAATTAACAGGAGAAGAATCTGAAGGAACACAACTTATTTTACTAAGTATAGTCACGTGTTCTATTTACACTTTTATCTGGTATTATAAGTTAGGCCAAGGGCGCATGAAAACTATTTCAGGTAAAGACAATAGTATGATGTACCTAATCTTAGCTATTTTCGGCTTATCTATCGTTAACTTAGCATTGATCCAGACAGATATAAATAATTATATTGAGCAAGGCACAAGCCATTAAATGAAAAACAAGAGAGAAGTTTATATAAAAAAGCTGGCCTTATGCCAGCTTTTTTACTTTGTGGTGGTTAAGAGTAGATTATTGCAGTTCACAGGTACATGTCCGAATATGCTATAAATCTATATACAACATAAACAGTAAAATGTTTCAGTACTCAAAAAATTCTTTTAATTACCCCTTGACGCGTAAAAAACTTATAGGTATAATTCTTAACAGTCTCTTGTAAGAGCGCTTTTACGGGCCTTTAGCTCAGTTGGTCAGAGCACTCGGCTCATAACCGATCGGTCCCGGGTTCAAGTCCCTGAAGGCCCACCATTCTCTTACAACTAGACAACATACATGGGGGAGTTCCCGAGTGGCCAAAGGGGGCAGACTGTAAATCTGTTAGCTACGCTTTCGATGGTTCGAATCCGTCCTCCCCCACCAGATTAGAGGTTTCATGCATTGAAACCTCTTTTTCTATATTATGTGCGGACATGGCGGAATTGGCAGACGCGCTAGTTTCAGGTATTAGTGAGATTTCTCATGCAGGTTCAAGTCCTGTTGTCCGCACCATTTACCATTTGTTTTTGCTTGAATAGCACAGTGTATATACCGACTACACGAGTTTTTATCCTACGTGAGAAAATACCTTATAATATAAGAAAAGTTAATCGAGGTAGAGCATGGTAGCATCTGTAGAAAATACAATATTTCAATATTTAGCTGGTAAGCGTATATTAATTCTGGGTTTCGGACGAGAAGGTCAATCTTCTTTGAATTTCATCAATAAGTATTATGATTTTATCCATCCAAAGCGTATTACGATTGCCGATCGTAATCCTATTGAGCGAGAGGATTATCCCATTATTTTCGGAGACAATTATCTCGATGCTATTGCACAAGCGGATATAGTCTTGAAGAGTCCGGGCATTTCGTTTAGAGATTTCACTATAATTAGAGATGGTGGACGGATTTATCTTGAAGAGTTTCCTGGTGTAGAAATTAGTTCTCAGATGGATTTGTTTTTGCGTTTTGTTCCTAGCCATGTGGTAGGTGTGACGGGAACCAAGGGTAAATCCACAACAAGTACGCTCGTTTATGAGATGTTCAATGCTTATAGTGAGAAGAGTTTTCTATTAGGAAATATTGGAGTTCCTGTATTGGATCGTTGGGAAGACTATACAGAGGATACTTACCTAGCAGTGGAAATGAGTTCTCATCAATTAGAGTTTGTCAGTGCGTCTCCCGAAGTCGCTGTTATAACAAACTTTTTCCCTGAACATTTGGATCACTATCAATCTTATGATCAGTACTTAGAAGCGAAGCTTAATATTTGTCGCTATCAGACTGCAGATGATGTGCTTATTTTGAATTGTAATGAAGAAGAATTAGTAGAGAGGACTAGAGAGGTTAGAAGCTATAAAATTTTGGTGGGTAAGAAGGGTGAGAAGAATTACACTGGTCATCAAGAAGATTATGCATTGTTAGACCAGGAGAATTTTCATGCATTCGGAGAAACTAGACAATTTCCTTACGGTCATCAACTCTTAGGTGTTCACCAAAGAATGGATGTTTTATATGGGGTAGCTGCTACAGACCATTACAACATTCCTGTGAAAGCTCAAGATTTTGCAATAGCTAATTTCCGTGGCATTCCACATCGATTAGAAAAGATTGGAACTTACAAGGGGGTACGTTTTTATAATGACTCTATAGCCACTATACCAGAAGCCACGATTCTGGCCTTGGAGACATTAGAAGCCCATTGGCCTGTTCATACGTTAATTGTGGGTGGGATGGATAGAGGGATTTCTTATGAGAAGCTCATACATTTTCTGACGGAGAAGAGCCAGGTGAAGCAGATAATTTGTTTACCAGATACGGGTTATAGTATTGCCGACAAGCTTCTAGATGCAAATATAGTAGGAGACGTTAGTAAAGTGCGGGACATGGAAGAGGCGGTGGCTTTGGCCTACGAGAATACGGAGATTGGTTCCATATGTTTATTATCTCCTGCTGCTGCCAGCTATCATAAATATAAGAATTTTGAGCATCGTGGTGAAGATTATAGACATTGGGTGGAATACTATGGAAACCAATAGAGAGAAAATCTTATTTATTGTTAATCCTCAGGCGGGCCAGGGGAAGGCGGTTCACATGTTAGATGTTATTATTCCAGAACTTGCATTTGATGGATCCCCTGTAACCGTGCGTTTTACTCAGCGTGCTGGAGATATGGAAGAGATTGTAGCAGAAGAAGGTCATAAGTTCGATAGGATTATGATTAGTGGAGGAGATGGATCTCTTAATGAATTGGTTAATGGTGTCCTAGGTGGAAAAGTGGAGAGTAAGTTGGCGTATTTACCTACAGGGACCACCTGTGATTTTGCGGTAAATTTTGACTATCCGGATACTATGGCAGAAATTGTGCGTGTGGGTAGGTTCGGCACCCGCAGGGAACTGGATTTAGGACTTGTAAACGAGGAAAAATACTTCGTTTATGTTGCGAGTTTCGGAGCCTTTACGGATAGCTCATATGGTACGCCTTCTGAGTTGAAACAAACAATGGGGCGATTGGCGTATGTCGCGAATGCTATTAAGAATATGAATCAAATTACAAAGATTCCAACGAAAATAATTTTAGAGGATGAAATTTTAGAAGAAAATTTGCTTTTTTCAGCTGTGCTGAACTCTGTACAGATGGGTGGAATTGTGAAATTAGATCCAAGTACCGTTCGTTTAAATGATGGATATTTTGAACTTATAGCCGTACGTTATCCGGCCAAAGTAAGCGACTTGAGTTTTGTTCTCAATGCTCTGATGCAACAAGATTTCTCCCATGAGCTGTTTATTTATAAGAAAGTTAAGTCCGTTAAGTTCGTTTTTGAAAGTGACATGGCATTGACCTTGGATGGTGAGTTTGGAGGGAATCACAAAAGTTTAGATATTCGTGTTTTGCCCCAGGCTTGGCACTTATATCGATAAAATAAAAAATCCTAAAGTCTAAGAACTTCAGGATTTTAATGGTGCCGGCGGAGGGACTTGAACCCTCACACCTCGCGGTACACGATTTTGAGTCGCGCTCGTCTGCCATTCCGACACGCCGGCAAAACTTACGATGTAAAAGTTAACATAGTTTTCGGATCTTGTCTAGATAGTAAATAGATAATTTTACTGTATAATGAATGCAAAGGAGAGGAGAGCGTCATGATATTTATTTATAAAGGCGGATACGAGACCGTTAAGAAAAGTGGCGTAGGGATTGCTATTAAGCATCAAGAACAAGCGCTTAAGTCCCAGAATATGCCTCTTGCTACGTCATGGCAAGAGCCTTTTTCTATAATCCATTTGAATACCGTGTTTCCCGATTCTTTTTTCGCAGCGCTAAGAGCTAAAATTAAGAAGAAAAAGATTGTGTATTATGGGCATTCTACAATGGAGGATTTCCGTAACTCCTTTCACGGTTCGAATGTGTTTTCCCCACTATTTAAATTTTGGATTTCACGTTGTTATGCTATGGGAGATATTATCCTAACGCCTAGTGTTTATTCCAAAGCCTTGTTAGACACCTATAATTTGAAACGCCCTATTTATGCTTTGTCAAATGGTATAGACTGTGCATTTTTTTCTTACAAAGATTCGTATAGACAAGCATTTCGCGAGAAGTTTCATTTGGCTCCTGATGAGAAAGTCGTCATTTCGGTTGGTCACTTTATTGCCCGAAAAGGCATTACAGATTTCTTGGATATCGCTAGGGAAATGCCTGAGTATACATTTATTTGGTTTGGAGAAACTAATCTTAAACTGGTGCCCAAGGAGATAAGCCGAGCCATAGATAACCACCCGCCAAATTGTCATTTCCCAGGTTTTGTAAGTGCTGAGGATCTGAGAAATGCTTATTGTGGAGCGGATTGCTTTTTGTTTCTTAGCCGAGAAGAAACAGAAGGTATTGTGGTGCTTGAAGCTTTGGCCTGTGGTATTCCTACGGTTTTGAGAGATATACCTGTTTATGATGCTTGGATAGAAAATGGCGTCGCGGCATTTAAATCGGAGACAGTTCAAGAAGCTAGAGTGTATACAGAAGATATTCTAAGTGGCCGTGCACCAGATTTGCGGGAGAGTGCTCGTAAAATTGCTGAATCAAGAAGTATTGAAGCCATTGGGAAGGCTCTGATTGAAATCTATGAAAAAGAAAACTTACTATGAGATCGAAGGTGAACAATTCGAGCTATCGATCTTTCATCAGAAGCGTAAACAGTTGAAAATTACTTTGTCTGAGGCCAATCGTTTACAAGTATTTATGCCACGATACGTTGCAATAGAAAGGCTTTATGCTTTTCTAGACACTAAGAAACAGTGGATCATAAAACATAATAAGAAACTAAGGCAGGCAATCCTCTTGCCTGAACTCTCTAAGGAAGAAGAAATTATAAGACGCGATATTTTGCGGGCAGAAGCACAAGCCTTTTATGAGAAGAGCATTCCGTCTAGTTTCAAGAAAAAGCCCAGTAATATTCAAGTTCGTAAGCAGAAGACTCGCTGGGGTTCTTGTTCTAGTTTAGGAACTATTTCATTAAATGTATATATAAGTTTTTTAACTAAAGAGCTTAGAGAATATATTTATCTACATGAGTTATGTCACCTAGAACATCCCCATCATCAAGTAGCCTTCTGGCTTGCGCTAGAAGATTTGTGTCCTGGCGCAAAAGAGAAGGAAAAGCAATTGAAAAATTATCGATTACCACTCTAAATATATGCCATCTCTTAGCACGCGATTACGTAGTTCTGTGAGACTAGATGAGAAGGGAAGATCCATAACTTGGTCTGGATTTAACCACTTCCATGGGTACATACTTTCCTTTAGCTCTAGGCCTTCACCTTTATTTCTTGTGACCACAATGTATGGAGTTAATTGCCAAATTAAGTGAGAAAAAATATGTTTAATCTTGTCGAAAGCTTGTATGCTTAGAATTGCAAATTCATCTTCTAGTAAATTATAGAGCTCTTCTTTACTGCGATGACCGTCTAAAAGCGGAAACTGCCAGAGATTGGCCAATAGTCCTTGGCTCTCTCTTTTTTCTACGGCAAAAGTTTTAGACTCTACATCGTAGAGAATTAGGACCGTATAGAATTCTTCCTTACGTTTGGTCTTAGTTTTGGGTTTAGGGTATTCATATATGGTATCTGTATTATAAGCTTGGCAGTAGGCTTGTAGTGGGCAGGCGTCGCAATGGGCTCTTCTAGCTTGGCAAACAAGTGCACCTAGTTCAATTAGCGCTTCGTTCCATTTACCTGGATGGAAGTTTTCTTCTTGTGAAAGCATACTCATAGCCTCTTCAAGAAATAGCTTGCAAGCTCTATGGGATTTCGGCTCTCCCGAAGTCCAGGGGAAGAGAAAAAGTCTACTAATAACGCGTAAGACGTTGGCGTCCACTGCGGCAACTTGTTCTTCGTTAACGAAACTCGAAATGGCCGCAGCCGTATAGTCACCAATGCCAGGCAGTTGCCTAATAACGGAGAAACCTTGGGAGAAATCAATGTCTTCATGGGCATCTAGGTATTGTGCTGTTTTAAGAATATTTCTTGCCCGAGAATAATAGCCTAAGCCTTCCCAGGCCTTGAGAACTTCATTTTCTGATGCGGCAGCAAGCGTCTCAACCGTTGGCCAAAGCTCGATCCAACGATTAAAATAATCAATTACAGTATTTACTTGCGTTTGTTGCAGCATAATCTCAGAAATCCATACGCGATAAGCCGTGCGGTTCTCTCGCCATGGTAAAACCCTTCGATTATTTTCATACCATTGGAAAAGTGCATTTTTAATTTGTCTCATGTCTTTATTCATATGCTATATTGTAAAGAAAGAAGAGGCTTTAGGAAAGAGATTAACATATGCAAGTTATTATTATGGGTGCTGGTAAAATCGGCAGTAATATTTGTGAGACTTTGGGCACAGAAAACTATGATATTTGTGTAATCGATCATGATGAAGAAGCTCTAGAGAAAATCACACAAAATTACGATGTATTAGGTGTTCTCGGGAATGGGAGTTCTTTTGAAGTGCAGAAGGAAGCCAATCGTGGTGAAGACCATGTCTTCATAGCGGTAACGGCAAATGATGAGATGAATCTTCTCGCTTGTATCATTGCCCAGGAATTGGGAGCTTTTTTTACGATAGCTAGAGTTCGAGGGCAAGAATATGCTTTTCATTTGGAAGACCTCAAACAGATGTTAAAAGTCTCCATGCTTCTAAATCCAGAGCGGCTCGTAGCAGAGGAGATTTCCCGATTAGTACATTTTCCTACTGCTTTGTCTGTTGAACCCTTTGCGAATAGACGTGTCAATATGGTACAAATTGAAGTGCCGGAAGAACACTTATTAGTAGGTGAAAATTTAATACGTTATAGACAAGAGTGTCCTGAAACCCTTATCTGTACAATAATTCGAGAAGAAGAAGTCATTATTCCTACAGGTACTACTAGGATTCAATCTGGTGATAGATTATTTATCATTGGTACGCTTAATAAGTTGGATCGCGTCTATACACTATTTTCGAGTACCCATGATACGTTAAAATCACTACTAATTGTTGGTGGAGGTAGAATTACCTATTACTTATTGCATTTCTTAGGGAATATGAGAAGACAATTAGATATAAAAGTTATTGAAGCCGATGAGAAAATCTGTGAAATGTTAAGCCAAGAGTTCCCCTCTATCGATGTTATTTGGGGAGATGGTACCGACCAAGATATATTAGAAGAAGAAGGCATCCGACACTATGATTCTGTAATTTCTCTTACGGGAGTGGATGAAGAAAATATTCTTATATCTATGTTTTCACACACTATGGGAGTACCTAGGAATATTACAAAAGTAAATCGACTTAGGTTACTAGATGTTATTGGTGAATCGACTTTGCAAACTATTGTGACACCCCATGAGAGTGCAGCGAATGACATTATTCACGTTATACGTTCGCTCACACAAAATCGTGGTTCTAATCTAGAAGCTGTCTATCGTATAGGTAGGGGTGAAGTAGAAGCAATACAATTCCAAATGACAGGAAATGCTGGAGTGTGCAATATTGAACTGAAGGATCTGTTATTACAGGAGGATACGCTTATTGCGCTTATCATAAGAGGTCAAGAAATTATTATACCTGGAGGTTTCGATAGGATTCTTCCTGGAGATAGAATCATTGTGGTAAATAAAGGACTGCATATTGTCAATGCAACAGATATTAAGGCAGACTAATCTATGAAGAAGATAGTGATTTATACATTAGGTAAACTATTACAAATAGAGGGTATATTTCTAATATTTCCCTTCATAGTAGCACTTATCTATCAAGAAGATTCCCATATGCCTTTAGCATATTTAGGCACAGCGGTAGCTGCCTTTATGCTAGGGAGTTATTTAGCGCGTTTTAAACATAACGAGGAGCGGTTATATACTGTAGACGGTATGCTTACGGTTTCTCTAGCCTGGGTCTTAATCTCCATTGTAGGGGCTATTCCTTTGCGCCTTTCAGGTGAGTACCCTTATTTTCTAGACGCTTTTTTTGAAATGGTGTCAGGTTTCACAACGACAGGTGCCACCGTACATCCTAATACTGATGGGTTATATAGGTCTATAATCTTCTGGCGGTCACTGTCTACTTTTTTAGGTGGAATGGGTGTGCTTATTTTTGCTATAGCTCTGTTTCCAAGAGAAGCTGGCGCTATTCATATGGCCAAAGCGGAAATGCCCGGTCCGAATTTCAAGAAGATTGTAGCAAAGCTCTCAGACACCGCTAAGATTTTATACATGTTCTATATTAGCTTTACGATTGCTCTATTCCTAATTCTTCTGATTTTAGGAATGCCAGTTTTCGAAGCGATTTGTATTAGTTTAGGAACCGCTGGTACAGGTGGATTTAATGTGCGAAATAATTCTATTGCCCACTATGACTCTCTATCTATTGAGCTGGTACTTGCAATATTCATGATCTTATTTGCCATTAATTTCCAATTGTTTTATCTCCTCCTCTTGAAACAAGTGAAAAAATTTCTCGAAGATGAAGAGTTGAGAGTTTTTTTATTAACTATTGTTATTGCGACTGCGGTTATTTTTCTTCATAGTTATTTAAGCCGTATACACGAGACGATTACGCTAAGACATTCTTTCTTTACTGTTAGTTCTGTAATTTCTACTACAGCCTATACGGTTGTGGATTTCAATGAATGGACTTCTTTGGCCAAAGGTATATTGCTACTACTTATGTTTTTTGGAGGTATGGCTGGTTCAACGGCAGGTGGTTTGAAAATTTCTAGAGTGATTATTTTAATTAAATCTGCAATATTAGAATTTCGTAAAAGTTCTAGTCCCAGACGCGTATTAAGTTTACGGTTTAATAAGGAAGCTGTGGGGGAGAAGCTTAGATTGAGCGTACTTAACTATTTTTCCATTTATATTATGATTATCTCTCTATCTGTTTTACTTCTACTCTTGGATTTGCCGAATTTCGTAGCAGCATTTTCGGCAGCGGTTGCAGCCATAAACAATATAGGTCCGGGTTTCGATGTTGTAGGTCCTACTCAAAATTTCGCACATATGTCTATTCTTTCTAAACTTGTCATGGTTTTCTTAATGCTAGCTGGACGTTTAGAAATCTGGCCAATTCTCGTAATGCTTTCGCCGAAAACTTGGAAGCGAAAATAATTCTTGGGGTATTGCAATTTATTAGGATCTATGAGAAAATATCTTAGTAATTAAGTAGAACTCCGTTCTCACCTGTAGCGCAAGCGACGAGGTAGATAGTATAGAAACGACATAAGATGTCTTTTTTACTGACGGATTTCTCTAGGTCCGTTATTTTTTTGTTATTAATTACTTAGGAGGTAGGAACCATAGCTAAGAAAAAGAATCAAGGAACGTTAATCAATTATGATATTAAGTTACCTAGTGTGCGCTTGATAGATGAAGAAGGCACAATGGTAGGTGTTATATCCACTGAACAGGCCATGAGTATGGCCCAGAGTGCAAATCTAGATTTAGTTCTAGTTAATCCAAATCCAGAGAGCCCCATTGCGAAAATTATGGATTACGGAAAATACCAGTATGAGCAATCTAAGCGTGAGAAACAGGCTAAGAAAGCTCAGAAGAAAATCGAAGTTAAGGAAGTAGGTCTTAAGATTACTACGGATGTACACGATTTTGATACCAAGGTTCGTCATGCGAGAAAGTTTGTGGAAGATGGAAATCGCGTAAAAGTGAATATTCGTTTTCGCGGACGAGAAATGGCACACACGAATCAAGGATATGAAGTGATGGAACGTTTCGCTGAGGCTTTGGCCGATATTGCTGAAGTGGACAGGAACCCACGGATGGAAGGCCGCAACATGGTTATGTACCTAGAGCCGGTAAACAATTAATAACAAGAACTAGGCAGAAATAGTATTTAGGGAAAATGAGGAGGAATTATTATGCCAAAACAGAAAACACACTCTGCATCAAGCAAACGCTTCCGCTTATCAGGTTCTGGTAAGCCAGTACGTAGCAGAGGCGCTAAGAAACATAAAGCAACCTGTAAGAGTACGAAGCAAAAGAGAAATTTACGTGGAACTACGGTGGCCAATAAGGCGGATGAGAAGCGTATTCTAAGAGCAATTCCTTACGCTAAGTAATTTTGGAGGTGAAGTGATATGTCAAGAGTAAAATCAGGTGTAACTGCCCGTGCAAGACACAAGAAAATCGTTAAAATGGCCAAAGGTTATTACGGTAACAAGAGTATTCAATTTAAGGTGGCAAATCAGCAAGTTATGAAGTCTCTTAGCTATGCTTATAGAGACCGTAAGCGTAAGAAGCGTGACTTCCGCCGTCTATGGATTACGAGAATTAATGCGGCTTGTCGTATGAATGGCGTTTCCTATAGCCGTTTTATCAATGGCTTAAAGTTAGCAGGTATTCAGCTCGATCGTAAAGTTTTAGCTGATATCGCAGTGAACGATCCTGCAGGTTTTGCTAATATCGTGGAAGCGGCTAAAGCTGCTCTATAAGCTATAGGTGTTCATGATAATGTTTTACAGCCTCGTGTTTTACGAGGCTTTTTTCTTTGGAGATACACATGCTATATATTAGTAGTAGAAGAAATGCTTACATAAAAAATATTCAGGATATGAGAAGGAAGAAAGGCTCTTGGTCTAATTCTATAATCCTAGAAGGTGCAAAATTAATCGAAGAGCATCAAAAGAGTAAGCTCAAGGGTACCTATGTCTTCTATAGTTCCTCCTATTTAGAAAAGGAGAAACTGCGTTTAGAAGAGGATGCTATTGAACAAATCGAAATTCCTGATGAGTTAATGAAATATATTTCTAATACATCGAGTGCTCAAGGAATATTACTTGTGAGTGAAAAGCCTGTATGGGGAACGTATGAAGATTTCCTCGATGTATATAAGTCTAAATTTGGTTCTAGTTTAAGTATTCTATGTTTAGAGAATGTCCAAGATCCAGGAAATGTCGGTACAATGATGCGTACTGCTTATGCACTGGGTTTTCATGGAGTTGTTTGTATAGGGAACTGTGCAGATCCTTATAGTGAAAAATCTTTACGTGCATCCATGGGTGCGGCACTTCATCTTCCCTTGTATTTTGCTGAAAAAAGTTCTACTATTATGGAAAAATCTAGAGGTAATGAAATCCAGAATATAGTGACTGCGTTGGAAGGTTACAGTTTAACTGAATTTACACGGAATCAAGCGTTATGTTTATGGATTGGTAATGAGGGGAGAGGCTTACAGATGCAAACGCTAGCTGGTGCAGATGAACTATTAAGTATTCCTATGCCAGGTGGAGCCGAGTCTTTGAATGCAGCGACCGCTGCTTCTATAGTCATGTATAAGCTCGTAGAAGCATTGTTGTGAGGAAAGATATGGAAGTTTTAATCATAGGTGCAGGCCGAGTAGGCCAGAATTTAGCTCGAGAACTGATTGAACTTGGTACCGAGATAATAGTATTAGATAGTAGTAGTGAAAACTTATCGCAATTAAAAGATTTAGATTGCCCTAAGATTGAAGGTATGCCTTTGGAAACCTCTGTGCTGAAAAAGGCTGGAGTAGAGAGGGTTTCTGCTGTTTTATGTGTTTCGAATAATGAAAATATGAATGTTATGGTAGGGCAAATATGTCATAAGCTTTATAATGTTCCGAAAATTATTGTTAGAACTTTTAATCCGGAAAATCAAGACATTTACCGCTTCTTAGGTTTGGAGACTATTTGTTCCACTTCGATGACGAAGCAAAGAGTTTTAGAAACTCTGGGATTTCATGCTACAAAAGATAAGAGTACAATCCTAGGATTTCCAGTACATTATACGTTACAAAGAGTTTACGCTTCCTGGGAAGGTCAAACCGTATCGGAAGTTGAAGCGAATACGAAGCGACATGTTTTGGCTGTTATGAATGGCGATGAATTAAAACTAGTAAGTAGAAATTATAAGTTTCAACTGGGAGAACAGGTAGTGTTTGTAAGCTTACCTCAAGAGGAATAAGAAAATGAAACGAATCATTATTGTAGGTGGTGACAAAGTCGCTTACCGACTTATAAAACTATTGGAAAAAGAAGAGGGTTACGATATCAGAGTTATTGACAATAGACTAGAGAACTGTGAGCAAATTGCCAATGATTTCGATGTTAGTGTCTTCCATGCGGATGGAACTACTGTAAATGGACTTGATTCTGCCGGAACAAGAAATGCAGATGTATTGGTCGCACTTACAGGTAAGGATGAGAATAATTTAGTGGCATGCCAAATTGCGAAAATGCACTTCCATGTATCCCTCACTATTGCTAAGAGTAATAACCATAATAATAGTAATTTGATGAAGATACTTGGTGTAGATAAAATATTTTCATCAGGTCAGATTCTAGCTCAGATGATTGATCATGAAGTGTCTTATAGTGGTATGACTCTAGCGTATAATATTCCAGGGAGTCCTAAATCTATTATTAGTGTCCCTCTTCATCCAGACAGTCCAGCAAATGAAAAATCCTTACAAGAATTTGATTTTATTGGAGATAGTAGAATTGTTCTTGTTACCAAACCGAATGGAGATACGCTGATACCAACGGGGGATCTTGTAATGCAAGGTGGTGACACATTGCTTATGGTCTCTGATCAGAAGTATTTTGAAGCTATATGGAAGGTCTTTATTAGACCAGATACTTTGGAAGAAGTTTAATATGTCTGATAAAATGAAAAATTCTAATACACCTGATAATCAAGATGAAGTGTTCCAGAGTATTAAGCATGCAAGAGAACCAATTGGACAAGAACAAATTGGTGAAACCCATGAGCTTGATTTCAGCACAAAACAAGTAAAACAATCCTCTAACCCAATCTTTCATTGGATATTTTCTAATCCGGTTCGTATGATTGTTACAAGTTTTTTATTGTTAATTTTGATGGGTTCCTTACTATTGTCCTTGCCGATTGCATCTAGAACAGGTGAGTGGACGAATTTATTAACTTCCTTATTCACTTCCACTTCAGCAGTTTGTGTTACCGGGCTAGTATTAGTTGATACAGCGAGCTATTGGTCTGGTTTCGGCCATGTTATTATCCTTACATTGATTCAGCTAGGTGGTTTGGGATTACTTACGGTGGTAGCGTCTTTCTTTGCTATAAGTAAGAGGCGAATGAATTTCAAATATGTTCGAGCAGTACAAGATGCTACAGGCAGTGAAGGTTTTTCGGATTTGTATCGTATAGTACGTTTCGTTATTGCCTTCACCCTAAGTGTGGAATTGCTTGGAGGGCTAATCTTGTCATGGAGATATACCTTCTATATGCCAATAGGTGAAGCATTTGTCAGAGGATTATTTCAAGGTGTTTCTGCATTTTGTAATGCCGGTTTTGACCTTCTCGGTACATGGTCAGGACCTTATTCTAGTTTAATGGCTTTCTCAGCAGATCCTATAATTCTAATTACTACAGGCTTGTTAATTACATTTGGTGGTTTAGGTTTTCTTGTCTTCTTGGACTTATTCATGTTTCCTAAGACAAAGAAATTACTTTTTCATTCGAAGTTAGTACTTATTATGACAATCGGAATTCTAGTAGCGGGAACTATCGCCTTTGTTTTATTAGAATGGAATAATAACGAAGCAGGTTCTATGGGTTCTATGAGTACAGGAGAGAAGATTTTAGCGGGTTTCTTCCAAACTGTAACACTAAGAACAGCAGGCTTTAACTCTATCTCCCAAACGCATTTGCGTGATTCATCTAAGCTTCTTAGTACACTTATTATGCTGATAGGTGCTTCACCAATCTCAACAGGTGGTGGTATGAAAACTACTACGATTGCTATTGTTTTGGCAGCAACAAAATCCACCGTAATGGGAGAAGGCGAAACGCGCATTCTAGGACACCGCATTAGAAGAGATTTATTTACTAGGGCGCTCGTCATAGCAATGATGAGTATTGTCTTATTATTGACTGTGAGTTTTATTCTAAGTATTACAGAACTAGATGCTTTAAACGCTGGGGAGTTTTCGACTCTAGATCTTATATTCGAAAGCGCTTCGGCTCTGGCGACCGTAGGTGTTACTTCACTACAATCGGAAAACATTTCTCTTCTTGGAAGAATTCCGCTAATAATATCAATGTTTATTGGTAGAATTGGTCCCTTGTCTTTTGCACTAGCCCTTGCAATGCACCATCATAAACAGGGTAAAGCCGAGCTTGAGGTCTTACCAGAAGGTCATACCTATGTAGGGTAGACTTATATTTTCTCTAAGGTACAATAATATTATGAAATCAAATAGAATTAAA
>CAYMOG010000003.1:0-84730 GCA_964392065.1 uncultured Oscillospiraceae bacterium | reverse complement strand
TAGACTTATATTTTCTCTAAGGTACAATAATATTATGAAATCAAATAGAATTAAATTTAAAAACTATGAAGAAGATAACTATGCATATTGGTCTAGGCCTGTAAGGAATAGTAAATTGAGAAATAGAGCGGAACTACCTGTCGCCTGGTTTATACTCGGGTGGGCGTTAAGCTTTCTTGTTTTCTATCCAATTGCAAGTCATATGGGTTATTGGACTTCAGCGATTCCGGCTGCTTTGGTCATAGGAACTTATATAGGTATTCTAGTAAATGTATTTCATAGAGAGTATGAGGAATAGTATGTTAGATTTTGAATTTTTTAGTCCTACAAAATTTTATTTTGGTAGAGGCCAAGAAGAACGCGTAGGTGAAGCTTGCCTAGCCGTTGGTGCCAAGAAAGTATTGCTCCATTCAAGTGGTGGTTCTTCGGAGAAATCCGGCTTGATGGATCGGGTTAGGAAATCTCTTGAGGATGTGAAGATTGAATATGTTGAGCTATCTGGCGTCGTTCCCAATCCTAGGTTAAGTTTAGTACGAGAAGGCATAGAATTATGTCGAGCTGAAAAAGTTGACTTAATCCTTGCAGTGGGTGGCGGTAGTGTTGTGGATTCTGCCAAAGCAATTGCTCTTGGCGTACCGTACTCAGGAGATGTATGGGATTTTTATGTGGGAGGCGTAAAACCTCAGGAAGCACTTCCAGTAGGTACTATTTTAACCATTGCAGCAACAGGTTCAGAAGCGTCGAATTCAACGGTTATTACCAACACAGATGATCCAGATAATTGGATTAAAACAGGTCATAATTCCGATTGGGTTCGACCTGTGTTTAGTATAATGAACCCTGAATTAACCTTTGCCTTACCTGCGTATCAGCTTGCAGCGGGCATCGTGGATATTTTCTCCCATTGTTTTGAACGTTATGTAACAAACACAAGGGATGTGGATCTTACAGATCGTTTGATTGAGTCAGTAATGCAAGCGCTTATCGTGGCAGCACCACAAGCCTTGGCAGACCGAAGCGATTATAATGCACACGCGACTATCATGTGGGCAGGTACGCTTGCACACAATAATATTTTAGGCTTAGGTAGAGAGCAAGATTGGTCTAGTCACCAGATTGAACATCAATTAACTGCCTATAATGATATTACGCACGGGGCAGGACTAGCTGTGGTTATTCCAGCTTTTATGGAATTTACATTAGATACGAATATACAACGCTATTATCAATTAGCTACTAGAGTCTTGGGCGTACCTGAGGATATTTACCATATGCGAGCGGTGGCGAAAATGGGCATACGTCGGTTGAAAGATTTCTTCCAAAGTATAGGAATGCCTATCACTCTAGAAGAAATTCATGTAGATCCACAAGATTTGGAAAAAATTGTTCGAGGAATTAAGAAAAATAATGGTGAGAAGACAGGTTATTTTCAACCTCTAACGGAAGCGGATGTGGTTGAATTGTTGAAGCTAGCATACTAATTTCTGCCTATATAAGTGTTGTAAACTAATCTACAATGAAAAATATTAATAAAAAACCATCCATAATTGGATGGTTTTATGGTGACCCTACCGGGAATCGAACCCGGGATTCCGCCGTGAGAGGGCGGCGTCTTGACCGCTTGACCATAGGGCCGTTTCAATTTATATATTCTATCAGATGCTTTTTTAATATGCAAGAAAATATTTTGCGTTATTTGTTGAGGTTTATGCGTATTTTCAACTCAATAATCTATAGCGAAATTACATCATAGAAGGCTTGCAAATAATCATAAAATCTTGGATGTGCTATAAGATATATGAATTATAAAGAGTGCCTTAAGTTCAAAATAAAATAGAAGATTTTGATACAATTAACTTCGTATGCCTAGAGGAGGAGAATAGATGATAAGCAAAGATAATTCCATTATCATTAAAGGTGCCAGAGAGCACAATTTGAAAAATATAAATTTAGAGATACCTAGAGATGAACTGGTTGTTCTAACCGGTTTATCGGGATCCGGTAAGTCTTCTTTGGCTTTCGATACTATTTATGCAGAAGGACAGAGACGTTACGTTGAGTCTTTATCTTCGTTTGCAAGGCAATTCCTAGGACAGATGGAGAAACCTGATATTGATAGTATAGAAGGCTTATCTCCTGCTATTTCAATTGATCAGAAAACCACCAGCAAGAATCCTCGTTCTACAGTTGGAACTGTAACGGAAATTTACGACTACCTCAGACTGCTGTTTGCAAGGGCAGGTACTCCGCATTGCCCAAGCTGCGGTAGGCCAATTGAGAAACAAACAGTAGACCAAATTATTGATCAAGTACTCAGTCATGAAGAGGGGGGCAGAATTTTAATTATGGCTCCTGTTATTAGTGGGAGAAAAGGTCAATTTAAAAAATTAATGGAAGATTTGCTGAAGAATGGATTTGTTCGAGTGCGTATTGATGGTGAGATTTATGAACTAGATCAAGATATAGAACTCGATGGGCGAAAGAAACATGATATTGATGTAGTAGTCGATCGCTTAGTATTGCGTGAAGATATTCGTACGAGACTTAGTGATTCTCTGGAGACCGCACTGGATATTTCTGAGAATCGTTTCGTTCGTGTTGAGTTTCAACAGCTTATAGGAGAGGATGCGCTAGGCGAGAGAGAGTGGGAAATCCATGAAGAATTATTCTCTGAAAATTATGCTTGTCCGATTTGTAATATAAGCATTCCAGAAGTTACACCTAGGATGTTTTCTTTTAATAACCCGCTAGGTGCCTGTGAAGAATGTGCTGGTCTAGGCGCTTTTCGACATATAGATCCAGAGTTAGTTGTTGAGGATGCGAATCTTTCTTTAAACGACGGAGCTATTAATGGTGGTGGTTGGAAATTTGCAGACCGAACTTCATGGGCTAGATCTTTTATTGAAGCTTTGAGCGAAAATTACGATTTCAGTCTCGACACGCCATGGAAAGATATGAAGCAAGAGACACAAGATCTTATCCTCTATGGAAATCATGGTGAGAAAATTAATGTCGATACGTCAAATTCGAGATATAACCGAGGCCGGCATTATAAGAGTGCATGGGAGGGTGTTATACCGTCCATGATGAGACGTTATGAAGAAAGCTCAAATGACGACATGAGGTCTTATTATGAAGCCTATATGCATGAATCCGTATGTACTGCATGTAACGGGGGAAGACTTAGAGACGAAGTTTTGGCTGTCCGTTTCGGTGACTTAAATATTTATGAGTTATGTCTCCTACCAATCCAAAAATGTAAAAATTATATTGCGGAACAGTTAGACGGTTTAAGCCCTCAGAAAAAGGAAGTTGCTCGAAGAATTAGTGCGGAATTAGAAGCTAGATTACAGTTTCTAATTGATGTTGGTTTGGATTATATGACTTTAGCTAGAGCATCGGCCACCTTATCCGGTGGTGAAGCACAGCGTATCCGTCTAGCCACACAAATCGGTTCAGGACTTGTCGGAGTGCTCTATATTCTTGATGAACCTAGCATCGGTCTACATCAGAGAGATAATCGCAGGCTGCTTGCAACCTTAGAAAACCTAAGAAATGTTGGGAATACTGTCGTAGTAGTCGAACATGATGAAGAAACGATGTTCCATGCTAATCATATTATTGATATCGGTCCAGGTGCAGGTGCACAAGGCGGTGAGGTGGTTGCAACAGGAACAGTTTACGATATTATGGAGGCTAAAGACTCCATCACAGGACAGTATCTTCGAGGCGAGAAGAAGATCGAAATCCCTAAGGAACGCAAAGAAGGAAATGGGCGTTGGTTAGTAGTCGAGGGAGCAGAGGAAAATAATTTGAAGAAAGTTGATGTGAAGATACCTTTGGCCACATTAACTTGTATAACTGGTGTGTCTGGATCAGGAAAAAGTTCCCTGGTGAATGGCATTATTTTACCTACACTAGAATCAAAACTTAACAGAGCTAGACGTAAAGCAGGAAAGCACAAAAGTATAAGTGGTTTTGAAGTTTTGGACAAAGTCATCGCCATCGATCAATCTCCAATTGGTAGGACTCCTAGATCAAACCCTGCAACTTATACCGGTGTATTCGACCATATAAGACAGCTTTTTGCTCAAACGCCTATGGCGAAGGCTAGAGGTTATAAGCAAGGAAGGTTTAGCTTCAATGTGCGTGGAGGACGCTGTGAAGCATGTAAGGGTGATGGCGTAAATCGTATTGAGATGCAATTTTTGGCCGATATGTTTGTACCATGCGAAGTGTGTAATGGTAGTCGATATAACAAAGAGACCTTAGAAGTAAGTTATAAAGGAAAGAATATTGCCGAAATCTTGGCAATGCCTGTGGATGAAGCTCTTGAGTTTTTTGCTTCTATTCCTAAGATTGCTAAGAAAATACAGACACTACAAGATGTTGGTTTAGGCTATATAACGCTTGGCCAACCTTCAACACAGTTATCCGGTGGAGAAGCTCAGCGTGTTAAATTAGCCACAGAGTTATCTAGAACTAGTACCGGCAAAACTTTTTATATTCTCGATGAGCCAACCACAGGGCTTCACATAGCGGATGTTCATAAGTTGGTAGAAATTCTACAGCGTTTGACCGATGGAGGAAATACAGTGTTAGTAATAGAACATAATCTTGACGTAATTAAGACAGCCGATTATATTATTGATTTGGGACCTGAAGGTGGAGATGGTGGTGGAGAAATCATTGCGGCAGGGACACCAGAGGAAGTCGCAGGTATTAAGAAATCTTATACAGGTCAGTTTTTGGCCAAATTATTGGAAGCTAATAGGACTGGGAAGAAAAATTACGAAGCTTTTATTTGAACTTATAAGCAATGTTTTATGGATTTGTAACGATTTGCAAAATTCATAAGAAAAGCAAATACAAATGGAATCATTTGCTATAAAATGAAATACTATTAAAGAGAACCCCCACATAGTTTGAGGATAGGAAGAAAGAGGAGTGTGCACATGGATAAGAAATGTGTGATGTGCCAGAAAAACGTGCCAGTAATCTATACGAGCCGTTTCGAGAATGGCAAAACAATTAACGAAGGAATATGCCTTAGTTGTGCATTTAAAAATAAAATTGGTGGGCTAGATGAAATGTTTCAAAAAAGTGGCATCAATGATGGAAATGTCGATGAAATTACGGAACATTTGAATCAGGCCATGGAACAAATGCATGAAAATCCTCCTGAGAATATTTTGTCTGCAATGTTTGGTGGACAAGTCCCAGAGGATATTTCAATGATGCTCAGTGGCTCGAATGATGAAGAAGAGGAAGATCTTATAGATTTATCTGATGAAGATTTTATGGAATTAGAGAGCTCCTTGCAGATGTTGTCCAATTCACCTAGGAAAAACAGGCCGGAAGAAAATCAAACGGAAGACGAAGAGCAAGGTGATAATATGTGGCCTATGCTGCGTCCGAAGGAAAAAACACAAGATAAAAATAATAAATCCCGTAATAGACGCAAGAAACGTAAGTATCTGGATCAATTTGGTAGAAACTTAAATGATATTGCCATGGAAGGTGGTTTGGATCCCCTAATCGGTAGAGAGGTTGAGCTTAATCGTACTGTTCAGATTTTAAATCGTCGTAGTAAGAATAATCCTGTCTTGTTAGGTGAACCAGGAGTCGGTAAAACAGCACTTGCGGAGGGCCTTGCGAGTCGTATTGTTGCGGGAGAAGTTCCACAAAAACTTCAAGATATGGAAGTTTACCTTCTGGATATGACCGCTATGGTTGCTGGTACACAGTTTAGAGGTCAGTTCGAGAATCGCATGAAAGGCGTTGTCGATGAAGCAAGTAAAGAAGGCAATATTATCCTAGTTATTGATGAGCTCCATAATATTATGGGTGCTGGAGATGCAGAAGGCGCTATGAATGCTGCCAATATTCTTAAGCCTGCACTGGCGAGAGGAGAAATTCGTGTATTAGGTTCAACTACGCTAGATGAGTATAGAAGATTTGTGGAAAAAGATTCTGCTCTTGAACGTCGTTTCCAAAAAGTAATTATTGATCCTCCTAGTGCAGAGGAAGCATTAGAAATACTAGAAGGTTTAAGAGAACGCTTCGAAACACACCATCATGTGAAGTATCCTAACCATGTTCTGGCTGCTTGTGTGCGTTTATCTGAACGTTATATAACGGAACGTTTTCTTCCAGATAAGGCGATTGACTTAATGGATGAAGCGGGTTCCAAGGCGAACTTAGCAGATGAAGATTTAGTACTATATGATCGTTTGCGTAAAGAGTTAGATAAAGTAAGTAATCAATTGGAGAGATTATCTACAGATATTCAACCAGAGGATGGAAATAAAGAGCAAGAAGAAGCATATTATGCGAAACAAGCAGAACTTAAATCGCAAAAATTGAAATTAGAAGAAGAAGTGGCTGAAGTCGAAGAGAGACTAGAGCCTACGACGATAACCGAGGAAGATATAGCCAATGTTGTGTCAACTTGGACAGGCATCCCAGTGAAACAATTAACCGAGACAGAACAAAAACGCCTTTTAAGTCTTGAGGATAGAATTCATGAACGCGTTATCGGTCAAGAGAAGGCTGTCTCTGCGGTTTCTAGAGCCTTACGTAGAAATCGTGCAGGCTTACGTAGCACCAAGAGACCTAGTAGTTTCATTTTCGTTGGTCCAACTGGTGTTGGTAAAACAGAGCTGGTTAAAGCTTTGGCAGAAGTCATGTTTGAGAATGAAGATTCGATGATACGTTTGGATATGTCTGAATACATGGAACCACATACGGTATCGAAGTTAATAGGTTCTCCTCCAGGTTATGTAGGCTACGATGATGGTGGTCAGTTAACAGAGAAAATTCGCAGAAAACCCTATAGTGTCATCTTACTGGATGAGATAGAAAAAGCGCATGCGGATGTATTTAATATTCTCTTGCAAATCCTAGATGAAGGACGCCTAACCGATGGTCATGGGCGATTAGTAGATTTTACGAATACAATTATCATCATGACGTCCAATGTTGGGACTACCAGAGGTGGTGGCTATGGTTTCGGTGCTAGCGAAGAGAGAGCACAAGATGATCGTATACAGATGAAATTGCGTGAATTCTTCCGTCCTGAGTTCTTGAATCGTGTGGATGAGACCATAGTATTCTATGTCTTAAATAAGGAAGAAATTCGTAAGATCGTAGATCTTATGTTAGAAGATGTAAATTCTGCCTTACGACTCGCAGCAGGCGTTAGTCTAGAAGTTTCGGATGAGGCCAAAGATTATCTTGCTGAAAATGGTTATAGTGAAGAGTATGGGGCAAGACCTCTGCGACGTTTTATTACCAAGGAAATTGAAGATCCTCTGGCAGAAATGAAATTACAAGGAAAGCTGAATTCTATTGAAGGTGTACGTGTTACGCTTCAGGAGAATAAGCTTGTTATTGAAACAGAATAATGCGAAGCTCTCACAGCAAATGTGAGAGCTTCTATACTATGTATTAGAAAAATATAGTAAAATATTTCTATGTTTAAGGAGGATTGATTATGTGGACGAATGCTAATATGAAAGAGGATGCTAAATTCCATTTAAGGGGAGCTTGGCCAACTGCAATAGGTGTACTTTTAATTATAAGTATAATAACTTCAATATTGACACAAATTATTTCAAGTGTTGTTTCCTTTGTTTTTATTGGAGGATCGATATTTTCTTTAATAGGTATGCAAAATTTTTCCGATCCCAATTATTTTAATTCTCCAGAAAACGTTGATCTACTCTTGCGACTTATACCCCTTATTATTGGAGTAGGTTTAATCACGACCTTACTTGTGAGTGTTGTTAATATTTTTGTGAGTTTACCTCTAGGAGTTAGTGCCAAGAATTGGTTTATTAGAAACCGAGAAACGCCAGAAGCTCCTGAATTTGGACTTTTATTTAATCACTATGCAAAGAATTTCAAAAAATTAGTTTTTGCAGCCTTTTGGCAATCGTTATGGATTCTTATCTGGTCTTTGCCTATGGTTGCAGGTACTATACTCTATATTCTTGCTTTCTTTACTAGCTTTTATACATACAATTTACCTGATGGCACTAATATGGCAACTATGGAACCCAGTATGAATTTTTTCATTATGATATTTTTAGGTATGCTCCTTATTTTTGTTGGTAATATTATTGTACTTAATCGTTCTTATGCGTATTTCATGATGTTTTCTGTGATGGCAGATAATCCTGATGTAGGAGGCAAGCGAGCGATGGAATTAAGTAAGAAGATGATGAAAGGTAATAAACTTCATCTACTTGGCTTACAACTATCGTTTATTGGTTGGATACTTCTGACTATGCTTACATGTGGAATTGGATTAGTAGTGTTAAATCCCTATATTGAACAAACAAATGCAGAAGTTTATGCAAGGCTACGTAGTATAGCCGTAGAACGGGGAGATACCACAATGGAAGAATTAGGTTTTGTAAGCTTAAATCAAAGTTCTAAGAATACCATGGAGTTTGCTGCTGATCCACGCTATCCACACAATAATTTCAATAATAATAATCCAACGGGGTTATAGTTTATGAGAACATAATCTTATCTATATTATATTGTGACTCTTAAAGGTTTAAGAGTCACTTTTTTATGCGTATTTAACTCTGAAAATTTATAAGTCAAAAAAATAAAATACCTGCTATCTATTGATAGCAGGTATATGGTGCGCGATTAGGGACTCGAACCCTAGGCCCACTGATTAAGAGTCAGTTGCTCTACCAACTGAGCTAATCGCACATATCTTAGAGACAACGAATATCTTAATAATTGTCAGTAAATTTGTCAAGAAGAAATTTACTGATAATAGCTACTAAATTAATAATACAAATGACACGGAGGGATAGGGTCAAAGTATTATACTGTACTTACTAAATGTAAGTAAGGGAGTGTATTTATGACAAGACAAGTTAAAGATGTGGTACAAGGAAGAGCAGCAGTTGATGGTGCAGGTGTGCATTTAACCCGTGTTTTAGGTGCAGGAACAATGTATGAATATGATCCATTCTTAATGTTGGATTCCTTCGATAGTAAAAACCCTGATGATTATATCGCAGGTTTCCCCATGCACCCCCACAGAGGTATTGAAACCTTAACTTATTTAGTTAAAGGTGAAATGTCTCATAGAGATAATATAGGCAATGAAGGTGTAATACGAGATGGTGAAGCACAATGGATGACGGCTGGTTCAGGAATTTTACATGAAGAAATGCCAGTTGCGAAAGAAAGAATTCTTGGTTTCCAGTTATGGATTAATCTTCCTGCCAAAGATAAGATGGCAAAACCTCATTATCAACAGTTAGACCATACAAATATAGGGGAAGCAGAAGGGGAAAATTTCAAGGTGCGCGTGCTATCGGGTGAATACATGGGTGCTAAGGGTTTCACACCACTCTATGTACAAGCTAGAGTACTAGATTTTGCACCGAATAAAGGCGCTGAAATTTCTATTCCCGTGGCCCGAGAGGACAATGCGTTCTTATTCTTACTTCTTGGAGACTGTGAAATTAATGGTCAAACTTATACGGAAAAATCTGCGATTCTTCTAGAAGAAGGTGAAGAAATTAAATTTACTTCTTTACAAGATGATGCACGTATAATTGTATATACTGCGCCTAAGTTAGAAGAACCCATTGCCTGGGGTGGCCCAATTGTCATGAATACAAGAGATGAACTAGAACATGCATTTGATGAATTGCGTGCAGGTACTTTTATTAAAGAAAAGGCTTAGAAATAAGGATGGAATTTACAGTTTTTTCAGTCATTACCTGTAAAAGTATTGTATTCTAGTGGGTAGAAATATTTAGGAGGTTTCAGTATGAAATTGCATGGAATTAAGGTAGATATAGCACGTAAGGCTCCTTTGGAGGAGACCTATATTCCTATTAAAAAATGGAATGAAGCCTATCTCAAAGAGGCTAGAATTCCTCTCAAGGTAGCGGTGGAGAGAAATAGCGGTCATATCTCAATTTTCGATACGTCCATTAGAGGTACTGAAGATTCAAGAGAAGCCGATATACTTTATGTCAGTAAACTCGTAAAAATGATGTTATGGTCACGTGGTGGCTATAAAGTATATATCTGTGGTGCTGAAGATGTGGCCCATGCGGTTGCAGAAGAGTATAGTGCACAGGGTAAGAGAGCTTTTGATTATGATTTCATGCGCAAAGTTTATGGAAGCTACGTTGAAATTCATAGTTTGTCTTATGAAGAATGTCCTGAATCTAATGAGTCAACAGAAGCTGTAGGTAGACATTTAAATGGCTGTAGAATTGGTTTCGATGCGGGTGGCAGTGATCGTAAAGTTTCTGCCGTAATTGATGGTGAGACAGTTTATTCAGAAGAAGTTGTTTGGTATCCTAAAACCACTTCTGATCCTAGCTATCATTACGATGGTATCGTTGAAGCAATGCGTACGGCTGCTGAAAAAATGCCTCGAGTAGACGGAATTGGTGTTTCTTCGGCCGGAATTTATATTGATAATTACGCGAAGGTAGCCTCCTTATTTCTAGCGGTATCAGAAGAAGATTTCCAAAATCAAGTTGAGGATATCTATATTCGGGCTGCTGAGGAAGTTGCTCCTGGTAAACCTCTAGTAGTCGCTAATGATGGCGATGTCTCTGCTTTGGCCGGTGCTATGAGTTTAAAGACTGGTAATATTATGGGTATCGCTATGGGGACCTCAGAAGCGGTAGGATTTGTAGATCAAGACCAAAATATTGCAGGTTGGTTAAATGAATTAGCTTTTGCACCAGTAGATTTACAAGAACAGGCTACGGTAGACGAATGGTCAGGTGATCGTGGAGTGGGTTGTAAGTACTTCTCTCAGGATGCTGCGATTCGATTAGCAGAGGATGCAGGACTAGATGTGGACAAGGATCTACCCTTGGCCAAGAAGCTCAAAGTGATTCAAGGCTTCATGGAAGAGGGATCAGATGAGGCCAGTAAAATCTATGAGAGTATTGGTATATACTTAGGACATACTCTAGCGTACTATAAAGACTTCTACGATTTAAAACATGTCATTCTAATGGGTCGTGTAGTTTCAGGTAAAGGTGGAGACCTTATTTTAAAAACGGCACAAGAAGTTCTAGTGGACGAATATCCGGAATTAGCCGATGACATTCAACTTATGTTACCTGATGAAGAAATGCGAAGAGTAGGACAGAGTATGGCCGCAGCCAGTCTTCCATATATCGAAGAATAAATGGTAGTGGTTTTTCATTATTCATTATTAGTGTGTTACAGCCGTAGATTGTCTACGGCTGTTTTTATAAAGGAGAGAGGATGCTAGAGAGACTAAAATCTTATGAGATTAAACCACCTGCTTATACACGTTCTGAGTCGAAATTCTGGGAGGACTCCCATATATCTAAGTATATGCTTGAAGTACATTTAAATAGTGAGAAGGATGCTGCTAGTCGGACGCATCGTTTTGGATGAATCCGTACAATGGATTAAAGCGCTCTTGTCACCCAATGAATATCCGAAACTCTTAGATTTAGGTTGTGGTCCGGGATTGTATTGTGAGCGTTTTTGGGCCTCTGGTTATGACGTTACAGGCGTTGACTATGCCAAGCGTTCTATAGATTATGCCAGGGCGAGTAATTCTTATATTCAATACCATTGGACAAATTATCTTACTTTGGAATTAAAAGAAACCTTTGACCTTATTACGCTTATTTACTGTGATTATGGAGCGCTCACTTCAGATGAAAGAAGTCTTTTGCTCGCTAAAGTTTATAAGCATTTAAGGCCAAGTGGGAAATTGATTCTAGATGTCTATAGTATTTGTGCTTATGAAAAATTTAGAGAAGAACAAACTTGGCAGTATCTTACAGAGGGTGGATTTTGGCATGAGAGGCCGTATTTATTGCTGTCGGGAAAGTATAAGTATGAAAATTTTATAAGTTTAGATTCCTATATTGTTATGCTTGATCATAACACCTTAGCCTACTATATTTGGAATACATATTTCTCAAGAAAGTCGTTAATAGATGAATTGATGGCCCATGGTTTTGTCAATCCAAAACTCTATGCGGACGTAGCAGGTAGAGATTATGATGAGGAGAGTAATACTCTAGCAATAATTGTAGAGAAGAAATAAGGTGTACAGCGATGTACACCTTATTTTTAATTATCGTCTGCTATTGCATATTGAATCTTATAGTTATCATAAATGGATCGATAGTATTCTTGAGATTTATCGAGCTGTTTCTCATATTCATGGGTCCTATACTTTTCGGCTGTGAATTGAATGCGATAGACTCCAATGTTAGAACAATGGTCGGCAATGCGTTCTAGATTATTATAAATTTCGGAAATAATCATACCATTTTCCATATTACATAAGCCTTTTTTAACGCGTTCAATATGGCGATAGCTAAAGGATGAATGAAGCTCGTTAATACGATCTTCTAGAGGGCTAATATACACGAGATGTCTAGCTTCAGGATCCGTAAATGTAGAGGCCATTTTACTTACGATTTCTTCTACAGCTCTTTTATAAATGCGTAGGTCTTGCATGGCTTCCTCTGTGAATGCTTTATTGGCGTTATGTTTTAATCTTGCTTGGTCTGCCAAGTTAATAGCATGGTCACTTATACGCTCAACGTCATTAATGGTATGTAAAGCAAAGGTGAGAGACTGGCTATCTTGGGGACTCAGTTCTTTGCCCAATATGTTAGCACAGTATTCGGATAGTCTATCCTCGTAAGTATCTACTTGATTTTCTAGTAATTCTACTTGTTTATAGATATCCTCATTGTAGTTTTCGAATAGGCCTAGACTTAAGTTAAAAGCCTTGCTTGCAGTTTCAACCATGTTTACAAGTACTTCGCGACTTTGTTGGATTGCTACACCTGGTCTCGTGATGAAACGCATATCAAGTAAACGGAGTGACCCTTCAATTTCATCTAAATCAATACCGTGTGTATCCTCTTTTTCACGTACGATAGCTTTGGAAAACTTCACGAGGTAGTCGGAGAAAGGAAGCATCCATAAGCTTGTAACAACGTTAAATACGGTATGTAATATCGCAATATTTACTGGGGTTACCGTACCTTCCATAAAAGCAAAAGGTCGAAGAGTATGGATGAAGTAAAAAACACTTGTAAATACAATAGTTCCAATGAAATTAAATGTTAGATGTATAAATGCTGTACGTTTGGCGTTGCGATTACTACCAATAGATGCTATGAGCGCAGTAACACAAGTTCCGATATTCTGACCCATGATAATAGGAAAGGCAGAGGAGAAGTTAATGGCACCCGTACTTGATAAGGCTTGTAAAATTCCTACTGATGCAGAAGAGGACTGTATGATGGCCGTTACAATTGCACCTAGAGCGATTCCTAGTATAGGATTACTGAAAATAGTAAAGAGTCTCGTAAAGGATGGATTATGTCGAAGCGCACTAACGGAAGAGCTCATTGTACTCATACCATACATTAATACTGTGAATCCGAGTAAAACAAAGGCTATAGAGCGTCTACGTTCTTTTTTCGATGTTACAAGTAAGAGCACACCTATTAATGCTAGCAGAGGAGTGAAATTTGAGGGCTGTAGCATCCGGATTAAAATGGAGTCGCCAGTAAGCGTCGTTAAGCTAAGAATCCAAGGGGTTATAGTGGTACCGATATTTGCACCCATTATTAAGGGAACGGCTTGAACGAGCTTCAATACACCTGAATTGACTAAGGCCACGACCATAACAGTTGTTGCTGACGAGGATTGTATGACGGATGTGACTATCGCACCCAGTAAAACTGCCTTTAATTTCGTGGAAGTGAACTTGGCCAAGAGCTGTTCGAGTCTACCACTGGATAGGCTCGTTAAACCATCGCCCAGAAGATGCATACCGAAGAGGAAAAGACTTAATCCTCCAATTAATTCGAGGATTTGAAAAATATCCATTTTACTACTCCTATATATAAAAGCTTCTTAGTAAACCATTTTGAATTTTAACATAGATATAATATTGTTTTAACTTTTATTTAAAGAAACTTAGAATGTTTTTTCATTTTTTATTACACACTTAGAAATGAAATACTTGTCATGGAAAGCCATTAGAATTTAGTAAGATCAGTAGAAAGGAATTAAAGGTACACTCGTTAATTTCGAATTGAAGCAAATCATAATTTAGGGTATATTAATTATAATTGTGCAAAGATTGAGAAGGTTTTAGAAGCCAAGCTATTTACAGAGAGACTAAGGTAGCTGCAAGTTAGTTAATAGCCTATCTAATCGTTCACCTCAGGAGTACAATCGGTTAAGGCCGTTATCCCTATCAGAGTGGTTTGTATGTGTTTTCATTGGATACAAACAATTTGGGTGGTACCGCGTTTAGACGTCCCATGGTAAAAACCATGGGATTTTTTATTGGAGGAAAGAAAATGATTAATCAATTACATCAATTACTTGAAGAAGCTAAAGAAGATATTAGGGAAGTATCTGAAGAAGCAAAATTACTTGATTTGCGTCAAGCCTATCTCGGTAAGAAAGGTAAATTAACGCAAATTCTTAAGAATATAGGTAAGGCTAGTGCAGAAGATAGAAAAATCTTAGGGCAAGAGGGTAACCGTGTTAAAGGAGAAATTACAGACTTACTGGAGAAAAGAGAAGAAGAGATTCTTGAGAATAGCTCGCATATAGCCGGAGAAGTCGATGTAACTATTCCTGGAAATTTTGAGCACAAAGGCGCTCTACACCCTATAACACAAATGGCTTATGACTTAAATGATGCTTTCTTATCTATGGGTTTCGCATTATACCAAGAAGATAGCATTACCAGCGAACAGTATGCTTTCGACTATTTAAACTTTCCTCCAGATCACCCTGCGAGGGATTCGATGGATACATACTGGTTGAAAACTTCTGATGAAGCCCATGGGGCAAAAAGACTATGTCTGAGGCCACATTTAACAGGTGCATCCGTACGCTATTTACAAGAACATGGTGCGCCTGCGCGTTTTGTTTATCCTGGGCAAGTGTTTCGTAATGAAACTACAGATGCTAGACACGAAAGAGCCTTTTCACAGTACGAAGCACTCATTGTGGATAAGGATTTCTCCTTCGCTTCGGGTCAATTATTTGTAAAAACTATTCTTGAAAGAGTGTTTGGGCATGAAGTGGAAGTGCGCATGCGCGCTGGTTTCTTCCCGTTTGTAGAACCTGGGTTTGAAATTGATATGCAATGTCAAGTCTGCCATGGTCACGGTTGTAAAGTTTGTAAGCAAGTCGGTTGGATTGAAATTATGCCTGGAGGAGTACCCCATCCTAATGTCTTGAAAGCAGCTGGATTAAATCCAGAAGAATGGTCTGGTTTCTATATCAACATTGGACTGGATCGTTTAGTTATGATGCGTTATGGCATAGATGATGTGCGTTTATTCCGAAATGCAGATTTGCGTTTCTTACAACAGTTTAGATAGGAGTTACTTATGAAATTATCACTGAAATGGATTCAAGATTATGTGGAATTAGACAAGGATCTAAAAATTGAAGATCTAGCCTATGACCTCACGATGCGAACGGTTGAAGTAGAAGGATACGAATATACAGGAGAACTTGTGGAAGGGATTGTTCTAGGCGAAATTCTATCACTAGAACAACATCCTGATGCCGATAAACTCCAGATTTGTCAGGTAGACGTTGGCCAAAGTCAGCCACTGCAGATTGTATGTGGTGGTACGAATCTTTACGAAGGCCAAAGAGTTGCGGTCGCAGTGCCTGGGGCTCTAGTGAAGTGGCACGGTGAAGGTGAGGCAGTTGAAATTCAAGTTGCTACACTCCGAGGTGTTAAAAGTCATGGAATGATCTGTGGCGCTTCTGAAATTAATTTAGAAGAACTTTTTCCTGTAGAAGAGGAGAGTCATATCCTGGATTTAGGAGATTTCCAGGGTAGTCCTGGAGATGCTTTGGCCCAAGTGCTAGAGCTCGATGATTATGTATTAGAAATTGATAATAAATCTATGACTCATAGGCCTGATTTATGGGGACATTATGGTATGGCACGCGAATTGGCTGCTATCTATGGGAAGTCCCTAGAGTCTTTACCTCGCTTACCTGATAGGAATACCTTAGAACACTATAATGTGGAAATTCAGACAGAAAACTGTTTACGTTATGATGCTCTTGTTTACGATCATTTAGAGGTTAGAGAATCCCCTTATGCTTTGCGTAGAAGATTGTGGTCTGTAGGAATTAGACCTATTAGTAATTTAGTTGACATTACCAACTATGTCATGTTATCTACTGGACAACCTACCCATGGTTTCGATATGGAACATGTAGCGAAGGGTATTCTTGTGCGCCAGGCAAATGCACATGAAAATTTAACTCTACTAGATGGCAGAGAGCTGGATTTGTCAATTGAAGATATGTTGATTACAGATGGTGAAAAGGCGATTGCTTTGGCCGGTGTTATGGGAGGAAAGTTAGATTCGATTCTTCCAAACACTAAGAAAATGGTTTTGGAACTCGCTTCGTTTAATGGCCGTTCGGTGCGTCGTAGTAGTCAACGCCATAATGTAAGAACGGAAGCTTCTACACGATACGAAAAATCTATCGATACTCAGCGCGTGGAAGATGCTATGGCTATGGCCCATAATTTAATAACGAATCTTCTCCCAGGTTCTAAACTTACTGCGTATGGTTCAGCTGTTAGAGAAAAGACGACTTCAAGTAAAATTCGATTATCTTATGATTTTCTGGCAAGTCGAATTGGACGAGAAGTCTATGGCGAAGAGATTAGGAGTTTATTATCTCCTCTAGGGTTTAAAGTTTTAGAAGAAAGTGATTCTGAGATTTATTTAGAAGCGCCTGTATGGCGTTCAACAGGGGATGTGTCACTTGCAGATGATATTGTAGAAGAGATTGCTCGTATGATTGGATACGAGAATTTCGAGTATAAAGCGCCGATGGTAGAGCTGAATGAATCCATTCATCAATTAGACTTTGATTTAGAGCGTAATTTAAAGGAATATTTAAGTTTTAGAGCTGGGTATCAGGAAATTTACACGTATCCTTGGGTTCATAGTTATTTTATAGAGGCAGCTGGCTTCGAGACAAGCGAATGGGTTGAATTGGAAGCACCGCCTTCACCCGAAGAGAGATTTCTGAGGGGAAGTTTGGTTCCTAGTGCCTTGTTTGCGATTGATAAGAATCTTGCTTATTTCGATTCTTTTCGTTTTTATGAGCTAGCACAAGTTTTCCATAGTAATTCAAGTATAGGTGAAGCTGAAGAAGTCTTACCATTACAGAATAGAGAATTAGTGACTGCAATTGTGGGTAGCGACCCTCTTACGATGTTTAGAGAGGCGAAAGGCATTATTGAAGAGTTGCCGTCATTTATAGATTGTGAAGCTTTGGCCTTCGGCCAAGTGTCTAAGCCAAAATGGGCAGACCCAAAGGTATGGCTTAATATCATGGACAGTTCAGGTGTTGTTATAGGGTCAGTTGGGCTAATTAGTTTGAAAACAGAACGTTTAGCTGGAATTAAGCATCATCGAACGGTTTTAACGTCATTAAATGTTGAGTGTTTGCAAGCTCTAGATTCTAGGGAGAATCATTATGAGGCTTTACCGGCTTATCCTGAGGTGGAGAAGGATTTAAATGTTGTTGTCGATGAATCGGTTTCATGGGCAGAGATTGAAGATAGTTTACGTGGTGTAGTGAAACGTTTAGCATTTGTAGAAGAGTATAGAGGACAACAAGTTGAAGAGGGTAAAAAGTCCATAATGTTTCGTTATTGGATTGGTTCAGATGAGAAGACTCTAACTTCTGAAGAAATTGAGACAGTGAGTTCACAAATTCTCCATTTATTAGCGGATTTGTTCAAAGCTAAGTTACGAAGTTAAAGTAGATAATCAATTAGAATATATACAAGTCAACTAGAAAAAAGTATTTTTACATGTTTTTCTAGTACAAATAATTTAAAGTAAAGAGGTTTAGATAGCAGACAGGAATTGTTATCGAGAAAGGAGATTTTATGCCTAAATTGTATAATTTAGTAGTAAAAGATTTAGAAGGAAACGATGTGTCCTTAGAGAATTATAGAGGTCAAGTTCTCTTAATTGTGAATACGGCTTCTGAATGTGGTTTCGCTAAACAAAACAAAGGTTTACAGAAGCTACAAGACGACTTCCAAGATGAGCAGTTTACTGTTCTGGCTTTCCCATCAGATAGTTTCGATCAAGAGCCTAAAAATGCTCAAGAGTTAAGAGAATACTTCGTGGATGAAAATGTTTCATTCCCTGTATTTTCCAAGGTTAATGTTCTAGGTGAAGAGCGCGATGAGCTGTTTAATTACTTAACAGAACTTGAGCCAAAAGAATGGTTAGATACGCCAGAAAATGACAAGAGTTATGAATTCCAGAGAGAATTCCATGGCGGTTACTGGGGCAAGGATATAACTTGGAACTATAATAAATTCCTCATTAATCAAGAGGGTGTTCTAGTGGGACGTTATGCGTCTTTTGTAGATCCAGCCGATTTACATTCTAGAATTGAAAACCTATTGCATCCTGAAAATAGAGAAGAAACTTACGAGAGAACTCTAGAAGAAGGTGAACTACTTGAGAGAAGAGAAGGCGCAGCAGAAGATGATGAGATTCTAGAACCACCCATCATTGTTCCACCTGTAAGTAATGATCCTACAAATCCAGGAACTCCCCATGGACCTGTAATGTAGAAATCCATTTAAAATCATTGTATATTAATTGAGGATGGTACATACCATCCTCTTTTTATTCTATAGGTTATTTGGAGGAAATTTGTGGCAGAAAATTTATTTAAGATCAAAGCAGGCTTCCATCCCACAGGGGACCAGCCGCAGGCGATAAAAAAGTTAAGTGAAGGTATTAAAAGAGGAGATAAAGGACAAACTTTATTAGGAGTCACAGGATCAGGGAAGACTTTTACGATGGCTAATGTTATCCAAGAAGTTCAGAAACCTACTCTTGTCATTGCCCATAATAAGACGTTAGCTGGGCAGTTATGTGAAGAGTTTAGAGCTTTTTTCCCTGATAATGCTGTAGAATATTTTGTTAGTTATTATGATTACTATCAACCTGAAGCTTATATCCCAGGTACAGATACATATATTGAGAAGGATTCATCGATCAATGATGAAATCGACAGGATGAGACACTCTGCGACAGCTTCTTTATTAGAACGTAGAGACGTGATTGTTGTTGCCTCTGTATCTTGTATTTATGGCTTAGGTGATCCTAGCGATTACAAAAGCTTAATGATTCATCTACGTACGGGAATGCCGTTAAATCGGGATCGCTTAATTGAAGATTTAGTTAGACTCCAGTATAACCGTAATGACTTCGAATTAAAACGCGGAACTTTTCGAGTACGTGGTGATAGCGTTGATATTCACTTGGTAAATAGCGATGATCGTTTTTTAAGAGTTTCATTTTTCGGTGATGAGATCGATCGTATGGTGGAAATCGATAGACTGACTAACAAGGCCGTTGTCCAGAGAAATTATGAAGGGATTACCCCTGCAAGTCACTATGCAACGACCGATGTGAAAATGGAAAAGGCCATTATTTCGATTGAGGCTGAATTGGAAGACCGCTTGGATGTTCTAAGAAACGAAGGCAAAATTGTCGAAGCGTATCGCTTAGAACAGCGAACCCGCTACGATATGGAAATGCTGAGGGAGACAGGGTTTTGTAAAGGAATAGAGAACTATTCTAGACATATGAGTGGGCGTGAAGCCGGAACGCCTCCTTATACTATGTTTGATTTCTTTCCTGATGATTTTCTGCTCATGATTGATGAGTCCCACCAAACAGTGTCTCAAATAGGTGCTATGTACAATGGAGACCGCTCTAGAAAAGAGTCTTTGGTTGACTTTGGCTTTCGTTTGCCATCAGCATTTGATAATAGACCCTTGAAATTTCATGAATTTGAAGAACGCGTTAATCAAGTAGTTTTTGTTAGTGCCACGCCCGGTGCTTATGAAGCAGAACATTCTACTCAAACGGTAGAGCAGGTGATACGACCTACAGGCTTATTGGACCCGGAAATTACGATTCATCCAATCGAGGGACAAATAGAACACCTATTAAGTGAAATTAAGAAGACTATTGATAGAGGCGAACGTGCAATGGTTATGACATTAACCAAACGCATGGCAGAAGATTTTACGGATTTCTTATCCGAAAATCATTTGAAAGTACAATATCTTCATTCAGATGTGGTCAATGAAGAGCGGTTAGAAATATTAAGAAGTTTACGTAAAGGTAAGTTCGATGTCTTGGTAGGAATTAATCTCCTTAGAGAAGGCCTTGACCTACCAGAAGTATCATTAATCGCTATTCTTGATGCAGATAAAGAAGGCTTCTTACGCTCGGCTACGTCTCTAATTCAGATTATTGGTAGAGCTGCTAGAAACGTAAATGGACACGTTATTATGTATGCAGACGATGTGACGAAGTCTATGTTTAAAGCAGTAGAAGAAACTAATCGTAGAAGATCCATCCAAGAAGCTTACAATGAAGAACATGGTATTACTCCTACAAGTATCCACAAAGAAATTAGAGATACATTAGATACTTTCGAAGAAATTGTTGAAGATATTGGTGTCAGTCCAACGGATAAAAAAGGTAAAAACACAGTTCGCGATAAGATCGAAAGGATGAAACCTACAGAACTCGTGAAGATGGTTGGACGTTTGGAAAAAGAAATGAAAGAAGCTGCTTTAAACCTTAGATTTGAAGAAGCTGCGGAGTTAAGAGATTTAATGGTATATGTAAAAGGAAAATTAAGTGAATGAATTCATTTGCGTATTTGTCCTAAAGCAAGGACAAGAAGCAGGGGTTTACGTGGTATAATTTCTATAATACGAATTTCGATTTGGAGGTAAAACATGTCTGATTTTATGAAGGAATATTCTCTTTGGTCAACGGATCCATATTTTAGTGATAAGACTAGGGAAGAGTTACTTGCTTTAGAAGGAAATGATGCTGAGATTTATGAAAGGTTTTATCAGAATCTTTCTTTTGGTACTGCAGGCTTACGAGGTATATTAGGCGCTGGTACCAATCGTATGAATGAGTATACGATAGCACAAGCGGCAGAAGGTTTTGCGCGTTATCTAGATACTCTGGGAGAAGCAAAACAAAGAGGCGTAGCCATAAGTTTTGACTCGAGGCATAGATCTCAAGAATTTGCTCAAATTTCTGCAAGTATATTAGCTTCTCATGGCATTCCTTGTTATATCTTCGATGAACTTAGGCCTGTACCTATCTTGTCTTTTACGGTCAGACATTTGGATTGTATTGGAGGCATTATGATAACTGCTAGCCACAATCCATCTATATATAATGGTTATAAAGTTTATGGCGAAGACGGCGGACAACTTCCTCCTGAAGCTGCGGATAAGGTGGCTTCAGAAATGGCAGAAATTTCAGATTATCGCACGTTGGAATGGAAAGATTTCTCTGAATGGGAAGAAGATTCCTTAGTACACGTTATTGGTGAAGCGATTGATCAAGAATATATGAAAATGCTTAAGAGCTTATCCATAAGTCCAGAAGCGATTCAAGCAAATAAAGATATGAAAATTGTTTATACACCACTTCATGGAGCAGGAAATAAACCGGTTCGACGTATACTGAATGAAATAGGTTTCGAAAACGTTTATGTTGTACCCGAGCAGGAAAAACCTGATGGCAGTTTCCCTACAGTTGACTTCCCTAATCCAGAAGAACGTTCAGCTCTGGCTATGGCTATTGATCTTGCAGAAAAAGAAGAAGCGAGCTTAGTTATTGCCACAGATCCCGATGCGGATCGTACAGGACTAGCCGTTAGAATGCCTGATGGCAATTATCAAGTTATGACCGGTAATCAAATCGGTTTGCTATTAATGGAATATATTCTGTCGACTAAGTTTGAGAAGAATGCACTTCCGTTTGATTCTTTCTGCGTTACAACGATTGTATCTTCTCGATTGGCTAAAAAAATATGTGCATACTATGATGTGGAACTATTCATAACCTTAACGGGATTTAAATTTATCGCTGAACAAATTCAAAAATATGATGAATTAGGAGACATGCACTTCCAATTCGGATATGAGGAAAGTTTTGGATACCTTGCAGGTACCTCAGTTAGAGATAAAGATGCAGTGGTAGCTTCTATGCTGTTAGCAGAACTAGCTGCCGTTTGTGCCTTGGAAGGTAAAACCCTATACGATCGTTTACAAGACATTTATCAGAAATATTCTTATGCATCAGAAGAAACCGTATCGCTTGTGTCTGAGGGTTCTGCAGGTAAAGAGAAAATCGCTAATGCCATGCGTGCACTTAGAGAGAATAAAGGACAAGAACTTGCTGGGATTCCTGTGAAGTATTTAAGAGATTATAAAACAAGCAAAAGGCATAACCTGGAAACTGGCGAAGTGGAAACGCTAGATATTCCTGAATCAAATGTGCTTCTCTATGAGCTAAATGATATGGATTGGATGTGTGTCCGTCCATCAGGTACAGAACCTAAGTTGAAAATTTACTTCGGTACTTATGATGAAGACGCGCAAGAAGCGGATAGAAAAAGAGAAAATATACAGAGTAAACTCGTAGATTACGTTAAGAATTTATTATAAATTTATATGCACTGTCCTTGATGTAAGGACAGTGCTCTAGAATGGGAAAGAACTTGGCCTTTACACATTTACATCTTCATACAGAATACTCTTTGCTTGATGGTGCCATTCGTATCAAGGATTTAAGCAAAAGACTAAAAGAATTGGACATGACTTCATGTGCGATTACGGATCATGGCGTAATGTACGGAGTAGTCGACTTCTACTCCGCTTTGGTTTCGGAAGGTATTAAGCCGATTATTGGGGCTGAAATATATATAGCTCCAGAAGGAAGATTTAATAAAGAAAAAGGACAAAGCTTCGGTCATTTAATATTACTTGCTGAAAATAATGATGGACTAAAAAACCTAAATCGCATCGTTTCTACAGGGTTTGTGGATGGATTCTATTATAAGCCCCGTGTAGATTATGAAATATTACGTAAGTATTCTTCAGGAATTATTGCATTATCCTCATGTTTATCCGGAGAAGTACCTAAAGCATTGTTATTAGGTGATAAGGAGAAAGCTAAACAAAAGGCTACTTTATATCAAGAGATCTTCGGTAAAGAAAATTATTTTTTAGAAGTTCAAGCAAATGGCATGCCAGAGCAAAACCGAGTAAATAAGCAACTTCGCGCTCTAAGTGAAGAAATGCATATTCCTCTTGTTGCTACTAATGATTGTCATTATATGCTAGATGAAGATGCTACCTCCCATGAAGTCCTATTATGTATGCAAACGGGGAAGCGTATGCGAGATGATGATCGCATGCGTATGGGAGCCGATTCATTTTATTTGAAGTCGGAAGACCAGATGCGTGAGGATTTACCTGACTTTATTGATGCCATTGAGAATACACAAAAAATAGCTGAACGTTGTAATGTGGAATTGGATTTCTCAACGATTCATTTACCCGCTTTTGAAGCACCAAATGGAAAGTCTAGTGATGAATATATCCGTGAGCTTGCATTAGAAGGTTTAGAAGAGCGTTTAGAGCTTCCACATAGCCATGATACAGACATATATATGGAACGATTTGAGAAGGAAATTCAAGTCATTTCTAGTATGGGGTTTACGGATTACTACCTTATCGTATGGGACTTCATTCGCTTTGCAAGGAAACGCGAAATCATGGTTGGCCCAGGTAGAGGTTCAGGCGCAGGGTCTCTGATTGCTTATGCATTAGGCATAACTAATATTGATCCATTAGAGTACAATTTATTATTTGAACGTTTCTTAAATGTAGACCGCGTATCTTTGCCTGACTTTGATATTGATTTTTGTTATGAACGTCGTCAAGAAGTGATTGATTATGTTTATGAGAAGTATGGTGCGGATAAAGTATCACAGGTTATTACATTTGGGACTTTGGCCGCTAGAGCAGCGGTGAGAGATGTGGGTAGAGCACTTGATTTACCCTATACAGAAACCGACAAGCTTTCTAAGATGATTCCAACGGATTTGGGAATAACCTTAGATCTTGCTCTGGAGAAAAATCCTGAGCTTAAAACACTTTACGAAAATGATGAAAATATTAGACGCGTTTATGATTTAGCTAGGAAATTTGAAGGCATGCCAAGACATGCTTCGACTCATGCGGCAGGAGTTATCATATCTAGTGAAAATATTACGGACATTGCTCCACTTGCAAGAAATGATGAATCGATTGTTGTTCAATATGCCAAGGAAAATGTCGAACGTTTAGGCTTATTAAAATTTGATTTTCTTGGATTAAGAACATTAACGGTTCTCAGAGATACTAGAGATATGGTGAAGGCCAATTATGGTGAGTCCATCGCGTTTGATAAAATCCCTTTGGATGACGAAAAAGTTTATCAAATGATTTCATCCGGGGATACCGCTGCAGTTTTTCAATTGGAAAGTCAGGGTATGACGGCATTTATCAAAGAGTTAAAACCGGACAGTTTTGAAGATATCATTGCAGGTATTGCTCTTTATAGACCTGGCCCTATGGAACAGATTCCACGTTATGTGGCTGCTCGCCATAATCCTGAACTTATAAGCTACCATCATCCTATGCTTGAAGAAATCCTCGATGTTACCTACGGTACTATCGTATATCAAGAGCAAGTTATGCAAATCGTCCGAAATCTTGGTGGGTTTTCTCTAGGTCAAGCGGATATCGTACGACGGGCTATGTCGAAGAAAAAGCCAGAATTACTAGCAGCCTATGAAGAGCAATTCATTTTCGGTGGAGTGGATGACAAGGGAAATCCTATTGATGGATGCATTAAGCGTGGCGTCGAAGAGAAGGTCGGGAGAGTTATTTTCCATGAGCTCCTAGCTTTTGCTGGGTATGCTTTTAATAAATCCCATGCCGCAGCCTATGCATTAGTCGCGTACTACACAGCTTGGTTAAAATTTTATTATCCTATGGAACTTATGGCTGCTATGCTTAATTCTTATCTAGGTGATTTAGGTCAAGCCGCTAATTATATTCATGTTTGTCAATTAATGCATATTTCTGTATTAGGTCCCGATGTGAATTTTTCGTTCCCCAGATTTACGACGGAAGACGGAGCCATTCGTTTTGCACTGGGAGCAGTAAAAAATGTAGGTGAAAAGCAAATTTCTTTACTTGTAGAAGAGCGTGAAAATCATGGCAAATTTGCAGATTATGGTGATTTTTTACGGAGATCCTATGCGATTGGAATCTCACGTAAAGTGATAGAAAGTCTTATTTTTGCCTCGGCATTAGATGGTTTCGGAATCTCTAGAGCAAGGCTTATTAGTGCGTTGGACCCATACTATGACATGCTGGCTCAATCCAATAAAAATTCTATGGATGGTCAAGTCTCATTTTTCGACTTAGGTGAGGAGAAGGCAATGGAAGTGAAAGAGCCTACGTATTTAGATGTAGAGGAATACGGTCGCCAAGAACTTCTAGCCAAAGAGAAAGAAATGTTAGGTATTTACTTAACCGGACATCCACTAGAAGATTATGCAAGGCGATTAAATTCCAAGTTATTCTTCAAATCTTCTGAGTTAAATCCTCCTGTTCAAACGGATTTAACGGAAGAAATTGAAGTATTCAAAGAAGTTCAAGACCAAGAGGCTATCAATATGGCCGGTATGGTTCTTAGACGTAGAAATATAACGACGAAACGCAATGAACTTATGTCCTTCTTATTGATGGAAGATCTACATGGACAATTTGAATGTGTTATTTTCCCTAAAACATTGGCAGAATTTAACGATTTTATTCGTGAAGGTAGAGTACTGGCCCTAAGAGGTAGAGTAAGCACAAAGGAAGATTTCCCCAATAGTATGATTATAAATGAAGTTGATCTCTTACCACTTGATGAAGAAATGTGGCAGAACGAAGCTTTATATGGTGGGATAGCCGCAACAAATAGTCTAAGGAGTCAACGTAATGCTTATACTGAACTATCTAGCAAAGCAAAAGATACTAAGCCATTTAAGTCTACAGATTTCATAACTGAAAATTTAAATACTCAGACTATAGAAACGCACGAAGATTTGCATTTAAATGCTATAGAAATAACCATGAGAGACCAGGATATGGCTAGCGTCGTCATCAATATTCCATGGAAAGAAGAGGAAGAATTACCACAAAATCTTCTCGCGTTATGTAAGTTTTGGCATGGAGATACTTCCGTGCTATTATTCAATGAAAGTCAAAATGCGTTTAGAAAATTAGAAGATTCTTATCGAGTCGAAGTGAATCCCTATTTTCTACAGGAATTAGTTGAAAGATATGGTATAAATAATATTTGGATTGGGAATATCGAATCTTAGAGAATCCTATTTATAGAATATTGGAGTGAAAATTATGTTTAAGAATAATATTAAAAATGTAGGTGTTTTAACGAGTGGTGGAGATGCTCCAGGGATGAATGCCGCCATACGAGCTGTAGTTCGTGCGGGTTTATACCATGATTTTAAGATGTTTGGTATAAGACGTGGATATCATGGACTATGGAGGGGCGATATCATTGAATTAGAAGCACGGGATGTTTCAGGTGTTTTACAGCGCGGAGGCACCTTCCTCATGACTGCTCGATCGGCTACTTTTAATACACCAGAAGGTGTACAAAAAGCCAGAGAAATGGCTCATGTTTTTGGCATTGATGTATTGGTCGTTATAGGCGGAGATGGTACATTTTACGGAGCTAGAGATCTTAAGAATGCAGGCTTACCTATAATAGGTATTCCTGGAACTATAGATAATGACATAGCTTGTACTGAATATACGATTGGTTTCGATACCGCAATGAATACCGCTATGGAGGCGATTGATAAGCTAAAAGATACAGCATCCTCCCACGAACGCTGTTCTGTTATTGAAGTTATGGGACGTCACGCTGGATTCATCGCACTTAATGTAGGTATCTCATGTGGTGCAGAAGTAATTCTGATACCTGAACAAGCTTATGATTTCAATCAAGATGTCGTTAGACGTTTATTAGAATGTAGAAATGCAGGCAAAAACCACTATGTTGTCGTGGTTGCCGAAGGTGCTGGTGACGCGAATGAAATTGCACGAGAGATTCAAGATAAAACAGGCATTGAATCAAGATCTACAATATTAGGTCATATGCAAAGAGGTGGTAGTCCAACACTTAGAGATCGCCAGGCAGCCTCTCTTATGGGTGCCAAAGCTATTGACTGCATAGTAAATGATAACTACAACCGTCTCATTGCCTATAGAGATGGAAGGATTACCGATTTAGATATTGATGAAGCACTTGAAATGAAAAAGTCTATTGATGAAGAACAGATCAATAATGCAAAGATTATTGCTATATAGAGATAGGGAAATAAGCTATGGCCAGCCAATGGAGTAAGCAGATTACAATACCTAATATATTAACGACTTTACGCTTGTTTGCTATTCCTTGGATGGCTTATGAAATATATCAATCCAAGGGTAGTTCTGGACTGGCGGCTTTACTCTTCTTGGCAATCTGGTTTACGGATGTATTAGATGGGTGGATAGCTAGGCGCTATAATCAGATTTCTGATTTCGGTAAGCTATATGATCCACTCGTTGATAAAATCTTTCAACTCACAACCGCAATTATGATGACTACCGTTGGACGTGTCCCATTATGGATCCCTATTTCCATAGCAAGTAAGGATTTAATTTTGTTAATTGGTGGCGCTGTTTTGTTTACGAAGCATGTGGTAGTTAGTGCAGAGTGGTTTGGAAAAATAACAACGGTACTTATTGCATTCTATTTTGCTATTATGTTTTTCTTACCAGAAACCTATTTATATATGGCGCCTTATCTCTTCCTTCCTGTTCTTATTATGATGGCCATAACCTTGTTTCTCTATGTAAAACAAGGATGGCAGATTTATCAAACGACTAAGGAGAAAAGATAGATGGAGGATATTCATGTCTAGTACTCTACTTGAGCGCTCTAGGGCGAAACTAGAATTCCCTGAAATTATATCAAGTTTAACGCAAAAGGCCATTTCACAAGAAGGAAAAAAACTCTGTAATCAACTATTACCTACTTCTGATATTGACGAAGCAAGGAAATGGTTAGAAGAAACTGAGGATGCCTTGGAAATTTTGTACAAGAGAGGTGAAGTGCCTCTACAAGGTATGCACAAAATTCGTCCTGCCGTTATAAAATCAGAAATGCCAGGTGCGATTCTAAGTAGTAAAGATTTAATGCAAATTGCAAGTTTCTTACAAGCGGTCGAAAGATTATATAACTTTATACCTAGTTTGCGTGAAGATGAGCATGCATTGGAGAATTCTTATTATCGATTGCTACATGGACTTCTATTACACGAGAAGTTACAAATGGATATTAGTAAGGCAATAATAGGAGAAAATGAAATTGCGGATTCAGCAAGTCCTGAATTACAGAGATTACGTAAGAATCGCGCGAAAAGTCAAGAGCAAATACGTCGTATTTTGGATAAAATGTTGAAACAACATGGAGAGGATCTCCAAGATAATATCATAACCTTGCGCCAGGATCGTTATGTGATTCCAGTTAAGATTTCCGCACGTTCCAGTGTGCCAGGAATAGTTCATGATAGTTCCCAATCTGGTCAGACGCTGTTTGTTGAACCAATTGCTGTAGTCGAAGAAAACAATAAAATTCGAGAGATAAAATTACTAGAAGAACGTGAAATCCAACGTATACTGCAAGCTTTTACGAAACGTGTAGGGGAACATAAAGAGGAGATTCTTCATGATATTGAGATTCTAGCCCAAGCGGATTTCACAATGGCGAAGGCCAAATTAGCCAAACAGATGCGTGCCAGAAAACCCGAGCTAAATGATGATGGTATTATTTCTCTTAAACAAGCCAGACATCCCCATATTCCTGATGAAGAAGTTGTCCCTATCGATATCTATGTGGGGAAAGATTTCCATACCTTACTCATTACAGGACCCAATACGGGTGGTAAGACTGTATCCCTTAAGACCGTAGGCTTACTAAGTATCATGGCTATGTCTGGTCTGGAAGTCCCTTGTGATGGTCCTGCTATTTTATCGATGTTTGACAAGATTTTAGTAGATATTGGAGATGAACAAAGTATCGAACAATCTCTGTCAACGTTCTCTTCCCATATGAGAAATATCGTAGAGATTTCAGAGCTAGTAGACGATAGAAGTCTCGTTCTAACGGACGAGCTAGGCTCAGGAACCGATCCATCCGAAGGTGCAGCACTAGCCATTGCAATATTAGAAGACTTCAAACAAGCAGGTGCAATTACAGTGGCTACTACACACTATAAAGAATTAAAAATATATGCTTTAGAGACAGATGGTGTAGAAAATGCTTCTTGTGAATTCGATTCCGATAGTTTGAAGCCAACTTATAGAATCCTAATAGGGGTTCCTGGGACCTCACATGCCTTTGTAATTTCACGTAAGCTTGGGCTTAGAGAAGGCATTATCAAGCGAGCACAAGTAGAACTTAGTAATGAAGATATTCAGTTTGAACAAGTTTTGGCCAAAGTGGAAGAAATGCAAAGAGAAAGTGCGGCCCTACTAGAGCAAGCACGATTAGATGAGAAAAGGTGGCGTGAAGCAAGAACGACAGTAGAGCTTCAAGAAGATGAAATCCGGAAATCTAAATCTCAGATCCTTCAAGATGCAAGAGAAGAAACAAGACGAAAGCTCAAAGAACAAGAACGTCAAGTAGATGCTATGTTAAAAGAGTTAAGTAAGAATCAATCTGTTTCTACTATGGAAGAAGCAGGGGCCTTGCGTCAAATTCTTAGGAGTGAACTAAATGCCATTGAACAAGAGATTGGAAAAGAAACCCTTGCGCAATTGAAAAAAGGACGAGGCCGAAAGACTAAAGATTCTTGGGATATAGGGGACGTCGTTTATGTACCTGCATTAGGAATTGAAGCGAGAATTGAATCGGCTGTAGATAATAAAGGCAAAGTCTTAATTAAATCCGGTCAGATGCAAGTGGAAGTTGATGCGTCTACGCTTCAAGACCGTAATGATAATGCAGAAAATACATCTAAGAAAGATAAGAAAACTTCCAGTAGAGGACAGTCAACCGGTAAGATTGTGAGTGCAGCTCGAATGCATTTCCGTGGCGAACTTAAAATTATTGGTAGTACGGTAGATGAGGGCTTAAATCAGTTAGATGCTTACTTAGATGAAGCCACGTTAGCAGGAGCAGAATCTGTCCGAATCGTTCATGGTAAAGGAACGGGAGCTCTACGTAATGGTGTAAGAGAGTTTCTGCGCCAAGATAGAAGAGTAAAAAGTTATCGTCAAGCGGCTTTTGGTGAAGGTGACGCGGGCGTTACTATAGCTGAACTTGTGTAAACTTGCTAAATTTACGCATAGGAATATGTGGTAGACGAGAGAGAAAAGTATGATAATATTGATTGTACTGAAAGAAAAGCGAGGATTCTTAAATGAATGTAATGATTTACAAGGATAAGGAAACAGCGAGTAGGGCAGCAGCCACGATAATTGCCTCTCAAATTCTACAGAAACCCAATTCTGTAATAGGTTTAGCTACAGGCGGATCGCCAGTATTAACCTACCAGAATTTAGTTAAGTTGTATGAAGAAGGCGTAATTTCTTTTTCTGATGTGATTAGCTTCAACTTAGATGAATATATTGGTTTGGATCAAGAGCATCATCAAAGTTACTATGCATTTATGAAAGAGAATCTTTTTAGCTTCGTGGATATTGATGAAGAGCAATTTTTTGTTCCTAGTGGTGTTGCCGTGGATGTTGAACAAGAATGCTATGATTATGAACAGAAGATCGAGCTTTATGGTGGTATCGATTTGCAATTATTAGGTATAGGTGGGAATGGACATATTGGTTTCAACGAACCATCGGATTATTTCGCTCCTACTACACATGTCGTAGATTTGGCAGACGAAACCATTGAAGCAAATTCCAGATTCTTCACATCAAAAGATGAAGTGCCTACCAAAGCAATTAGTATGGGTACAGGATCTATTATGAAAGCAAGAAAGATTTTACTCTTAGCCTTCGGAGAATCCAAAGCGGATGCCGTAGCGGCTATGATTAATGGTAAAATCTCACCACAGTGTCAAGCTTCTCTTCTACAAGTACATCCTGATGTGACGGTTCTAGTTGACGAGGAAGCCGCAGCAAAACTATAATACTGATAATACATATACTCAAGTGATGAAGAGGAAGAGTAAGATCTTATAGCCCTCACAGAGAGCATTCCATAGGTTGAGAGAATGCAGGTCTAGTGATCCGAAGGTAGCCTATGAGCTTGGGAGGTAGGAACAGCCTTAAATGTTTGAGAGTTGCGCGTTTTTTACGCGCAAAATTTCGGTGGTACCGCGGAAAGCAGCTTTTCGTCCGGAAACGGATAAGCTGCTTTTTTATTTGGAGGTTTATATATGCCAAGAGAGTTGAATATCCCTAATAAGTTCATACCAAAAGATAGGGAAGATCAGATCTATCAGAATTGGGAATCAAAAGGTTATTTTACTGCCCATGTGAATCCCGACAAGAAACCCTTCACGATTGTGATGCCGCCACCTAATATTACTGGTCAGCTTCATATGGGACATGCCTTGGATAATACGCTACAAGATATCCTCATTCGCTGGAGAAGAATGCAAGGTTATGAGGCTTTATGGTTGCCAGGTACAGACCATGCGTCGATTGCAACAGAAGCAAAAGTTGTAGAGAAACTTGCTTCAGAAGGGAAATCCAAAGAGGATTTAGGACGCGAAGCTTTTCTCGCTGAAACTTGGGCGTGGAAGGAAAAGTATGGGAAAAGAATAACGGAGCAATTACGTAAGTTAGCATGTTCTTGTGACTGGTCTAGGGAACGTTTCACTCTAGATGATGGTCTATCCGATGCCGTTTACACGGTTTTCGAAGATCTCTATAAGAGAGATTTAATTTACCGTGGCACGCGCATGCTCAATTGGTGTCCTAGTTGTCAAACTACAATTAGTGATATTGAAGTTATTTATGATGAACGTAGCAGTCATTTATGGCATTTCAAGTATCCATTAGAAGATGGTAGTGGTTACGTAGAAGTAGCGACAACGAGACCGGAAACCATGCTTGGGGATACCGCAGTCGCTGTACATCCTGAAGATACAAGATATCAGGATATAATAGGAAAATATGTTATTTTACCTATTGTAGGAAGACGCATTCCAATTATTGCTGATACATATGTTGAATCTGAATTTGGGACGGGTTGTGTAAAAATTACGCCTGCACATGACCCTAATGATTATGAAATTGGTTTACGGCATAATCTTGAATTTGTTGAAGTTATGGACCAACAAGGCAAGATGAATACGCTTGCAGGACCATTCGCAGGGATGACAAGAGAAGCCTGTCGTAAAGCTATAGTGCCTGCCTTGGAGAAGGAAGGCGCATTAGGAGAGATTGAAGATTATATACATAAAGTAGGAAATTGTCAGCGCTGTTCAACTACCGTTGAACCTAGAGTTTCCGCGCAATGGTTCGTAAGAATGAAACCTCTTGCTACACCTGCTATTGAAGCCGTTCGCAATGGGAATATTCAATTCGTACCGAAGCATACAGAGAAGACTTACTTCAACTGGTTAGAAAATATTGAAGATTGGAATATCTCAAGACAATTGTGGTGGGGGCATAGGATTCCTGCATGGTATTGCCAAGGTCCAGGATGTGATTATGTTTATGTTGGCAGAAATGTTCCTGAAATCTGTCCCACTTGTGGTAGCGAAGATATAGTCCAAGACGAGGATACTTTAGACACTTGGTTTAGTTCTGCTCTATGGCCTTTTTCAACGCTAGGTTGGCCAGATGAAACAGAAGATTATAAGTATTTTTACCCAACTAGCACATTATCTACAGGTTTTGATATTATTTTCTTCTGGGTTGCAAGAATGATATTTCAAGGTATAGATCAGACGGGTCAAGTTCCATTTCAAACCGTTTTCTTGCACGGCATGGTGAGAGATAGCCAAGGAAGAAAAATGAGCAAGTCTTTGAACAATGGTATCGACCCACTTGATATTATCGAACATTTCGGAACCGATGCTTTACGTTATGCTTTGATAAATAATACGGCACCTGGAAATGATCAACGATTCAATGAAGAAACGGTAGAAGCGGGGAGAGCTTTTGTCAATAAAATCTGGAACGCTTTTCGTTTTGTAATGATGAACTTAGAAGAAGAACATCCAGACTATTCAAATGAACCCTTGCAACTTGAGGATAGATGGATTCTTTCTAGTCTCCATTCAACGATAGATGAAGTTACGAAGAATCTAGAAAACTATGAATTAGGACTTGCTTTGGCCAGTATCTATGAATTTTTCTGGGATAAATTCTGTGATTGGTATATAGAAATGGTAAAACCTAGACTCTTTGATAAGAATTCTCAGTCTCGAAGTACGGCACAATACGTATTAGTTTATGTACTAGATAATGCCCTGCGCTTACTTCATCCATTCATGCCTTTTGTTACGGAAGAAATATTCCAACATTTACCCAAGACTGAGCAAAGTATCATGATTAGTCAGTGGCCTAACTCGGAAGAGGAGCGAATTGATAAAGACGCAGAGCGCCAAATGCAAGTCGTTTTCGAAGCAATCATTGGTATTAGACAACTACGAAATGAAATGGGCGTGAGTCCTAAGCTTAGAATTCAAGCAATCTTAGATTCGGATGATGAGGCGACGAGAAATTATTTTCTACAAGCTGCTAATTACCTGGAACGCTTAGCTGGTGTTAGTACGCTAGAATTAGCAGAAGGTACAGATTGGGAGAATCCTATGCTAAGTATGGTGTTTAGCAAAGGGACAATTTTCATCCCTCAAAGTGAAATGCTTGATCTTGCTAAAGAGCTTAATCGTTTAAGGGAAGAAGAGGCGTCACTTCTGTCGGATATTGCACACAGCGACAAAATGCTTAAAAATGAAGCTTTTATTCGTAGAGCTCCAGAACAAGTTGTACAGAAAGAAAAAGAGAAACGTGAATCTATAGAAGAGAAGTTAAGGGCGGTGCAAGGACGCATTGCGTCTTTGGCCAAAAATACGTGATTTCATTGCATTACGAGTAAATAAGTATTAAAATTGGATATAAAGTTTAAGTATGTAATAGGCTAAAGGAGAAATAATATGGCATTACAAAATACTAGAGAAATGTTTAAGAAGGCATATGAAGGCGGTTACGCTATTGGTGCTTTTAACGTGAACAATATGGAGATTGTTCAAGGGATTACGGAGGCAGCGAAAGAGTTAAATTCACCGCTTATCTTACAGGTGTCCAAAGGTGCTAGGTCTTATGCAAACCATACATATCTAACGAAGCTAATTGAAGCTGCAATTATTGAAACGGACTTACCCATTGCATTGCACTTGGATCATGGTGATAGTTTCGAATTATGCAAGAATGTTATTGACGGTGGATTTACTTCTGTTATGATTGATGGTTCTCATCTTCCTTTTGAAGAAAATGTCGAATTGACTGCTCGAGTAGTAGAGTACGCACATAAGCATAATGTCACCGTTGAAGGTGAACTAGGCATGCTTGCAGGTGTTGAGGATGAAATTAATGTATCAGCAGAAGACGCCAGCTACACGAAGCCTGATGAAGTTGAAGCCTTTGTAAGCCAGACGGGTGTTGATTCTCTAGCTATTGCTATTGGAACTTCCCATGGTGCTTTTAAATTTAAACCAGGTCAGAAACCACAGCTTCGTTTCGATATTCTAGAAGAAGTAAGCTTACGTTTACCTGAATTCCCAATTGTTCTTCACGGTGCATCGTCTGTTATTCCAGAATATGTAGAAATGATTAATGCAAATGGTGGTAATATGCCAGATGCCATTGGTATACCAGAAGATATGCTTCGTCAAGCAGCACGTTCTGCTGTATGTAAGATTAATATTGATTCCGATATTCGTCTTGCTATGACAGGGACTATTCGTAAGTATTTCAGTGACCATCCTGCAGAATTTGATCCTAGAAAATATTTAGGTCCAGCTAGAGATGCAGTTAGAGGCATGGTAGCCCATAAGATCAAGAATGTTCTAGGTTCTGATAACAAAGCTTAAGTTAATTAAATTCTTGATATTACAAAAAGTATGGGGAATTCTATGCTGGTAAGGAAGTAATGTAAAATACTTATTGGCTAAAATACAGTAAAAAACGAAAGGCGAGTGAGAAGCAATTGGATTTCCACTCGCCTTTTTGATTTAAAAAAATTTGTCTCAAGATAAAAGATGCCTAGCTCTTATACCCTAAGAATTGAGAAGTTGTCATTATCTATAGGTATAGAAACTCCAGAACGAATTATAAAATTCTCCAGCAACAAACTGATGTTTCTGACCATTTATTTCGACCTCATAAATATAAAAAACATGCTGTTTACGATGGACCGGATCACATACTATCGTGGTTTGCCGAGTATCAATCCATTTATAGTCGAAAATATATTCCCCTGAATAATTTTGTGTTTTTATCTACTGAAGTTACTTCGTATTTCCAACTTGGATTATTTTTTGCTTCCATTTTATAATCTCCCTAGATTTTAATATAGTGTTTGGTTTAAATCCCGATACACAGGACATTAAGTATGGGTATGAACTTTAGAATACATTCTATTGCGATTTATTTCGTTTTTTATATTTACTTGTATAAGTTGTAATTATCTCTGGATCCAAGTCATTTCTATCTTTTTTTATGTTTATATATACGTAGGTGTTCGTAAATCTTGAAGAAGATTTACGAATAGATTAGAGCTTGTGATAAGAAATTTATCATTCATACAAGAAACCATGCTTTTCAATATATGCATTTATTTTTTTATCCCCTTGGCTTGAATCAAGCATGTTAACTTGTGGATGTACCTGTAGCAAGGTGATTTCTGGTCTAGCGCCTAATCTAAGAGGGAAGAGCACATTTCCGAAACCTCTAGAAATGAAATGATAAAAACCTCGTATTTTAAATAATCCCGATACATGTCCAGTCCTACATAAAACTTCCTTACGAAGGAGAAGATACTCTAGGCCAAACAAACGTATCTGTCCACCGTGGAAGTGTCCACTGAAACAGAATTTACTGTAAGATGCTTGTAGTTTGAGTATTGAATCGGGATTATGTGCGAGGGTAATGGTTCTACTTGCATCTATATGGCCACTTGCAGTCGAACTACTGGAATGAGGAGTATGTATGGCCCTTTCTATATCTATCTTGCCAATACGAATATCATCAAGTCCTAAAATTTTCCATTCATTACCATTCTTATCTTGGATTATAAAATGTTCATTGATTAATAAGGGGTATCCTGTATTTACATTTCTTAACCCTAGATCATGATTACCTAAGACTGCTAGATAAGGAATATTATCTTGTTTTAGTACGCTGGCTATACGCTCGGCAATGCTTTGGCCAGCTTGTAAATCTTTTTCGTGAGAGACCATATCGCCAGCAAATAATACGCAATCCGCGTCATTTTCTAGAGCGAAATGAAGTATAGCATCTGCAGGAATCCGGTCTAAGGGGTAATGGAAATCACTAAATAATATAATGGATAAAGGTTTGAGTCCTTCACGTTTCTCACCTAATTCATAAATAGAAAAATCAGGGCGATAAGGTTCTGTTAACGCCCTGATTCCGATTATTAAGCCAATAAATAGCACTATACATAAAATAACTATAAATTGACTATACATTTATTCCTCGAACTTCTCACCATTCAGGTAGACTTCTAGTAAATCAAGTTGATCATTGATAAGCAAGAAATCTGCATCCTTACCGACTGCTAAACTACCTTTGTTTTTATCTTCTCCTATTAAACTTGCTGGAGTAAGAGACCCCATTCGAATGGCATCGGCCAAAGGAATTCCCCATTCATAACAGTTTTTTACATTTTGCCATGTGTTAGACATTCCACCAGCAATAGCACCATCTCCTACGCGTGCAATGTTATCCTTGACATACATAGGTTGACCACCAAATTCATAAGTACCATCACCTAAGCCAGTTGCGCGTAATGAGTCCGATACAAGAATCATGCGTTCAGGTCCAAACATTTTATAATTACAATACACTACCGCCGGATGTATATGTAGTCCATCAGCGATTAATTCTCCATATATGCCGGCTTGAACCGCTGCACCTATAATTCCAGGAGATCTATGTTGCATTTGATTCATAGCGTTAAAGCAGTGGGTAACAGATAAGGCACCTGCTTCAATAGCTGCCTTGGCTTCCTCATATTCTGCTGAAGAATGACCCATAGAAATAACGACTTTGTCTTTCATCTTACGGATAAAATCTAATGCATTTTCTATTTCTGGAGCCATAGTAATGATTCTAATATTAGCGTTATCGCCATAAATTTCCATTTCTTCTACAGTTGCTTGTCGTACATAGTCTCCATTTTGGGCGCCCTTCTTATCCATAGCAATAAAGGGACCTTCCATATGATAGCCAAGCATATGGGCTCCACTTAATTTTCCTTGTAGTTCAAAAACAGGTTTCAAATGTTCTACACCCATAGTCATGGTTGTAGGAAGGAAGGAAGTTGTACCCTTGGATGCAAGATATCGACTAATAACTTCTAAGGATTCTGGATCTGCATCCATAACATCTTTGCCTAATGCGCCATGAATATGGGTATCAAACATACCCGGTACTAGTGTTTTCCCTTGTACATCAATGACTTCTTCTTCAGATTCTGCTGCAATTGAACCCCTTGGTCCAAGATTGGTAATTTTACCCTCTGTAACGCGCATATCATAGTTACGAAGAATAAAATTATCATCATAAAGTTTACCGTTAACAAATAACATAATATAGCCTCCAAAAATTATCTCTCATAGTCTATTATTATACTGCAAATTAATGCAAAGATAGGAAGATATGATGAAATTTCGACATATACATGTAAAGAATGCCATCTCAAATCATGGTATAATTTCATTCAATCAAGAAGAAATGTGAAAAGAAAGAGGAATAATTATGGCAGAAAAAAAAGAATTTACTTTTAAAGTAGTAAAAGAATTAGGTGTACTCTCCAGTAGCAAATCAGGATGGAACCGAGAAATCAATGTGGTTAGCTGGAATAATGCTAAGCCTAAGATTGATATAAGAGATTGGTCTCCTGATCATACGAAGATGGGAAAAGGTGTTTCCATGACTGCTGAAGAAGTTATGATTCTCAAAGAGATTATTGATGAGCACGACCCCTATGAATTAGTTGAAGAGAATTAAGTTATTATGTCTGAAATTAGTCAAGAGTATGTAGATAAACTGCGTAAGCAATTAGAAGACTATAATCATGCATACTATGACTTAGATAGTCCTCTAATTGATGATCAAACTTATGATCAATTATTACGTGAATTAGAAGCGATAGAAACTCAGTATCCTGAATTTCGTTTAGAAAACTCGCCTACTCAATCCGTAGGCGGGCAAGTCAGTAATTTATTTTCTAAAGTTACACATGCTGTAAAGATGGAAAGTTTACAAGATGTTTTTTCCATCGATGAGCTAGAAACTTATCTAAGTAAACTTATGAGCAGTTATAAGGACTTAGCTTGGATTGTTGAACCTAAGATTGACGGGTTATCCGTTTCTATTGAATATAGAGAAGGTGAATTTTTTCAAGCTGCAACACGAGGTGATGGACTAGAAGGCGAAGATATTACGGAGAACATAAAAACTTTACAAAATCTACCCATGACATTACCTAATGCAGAGGGTTTAAACCGAATCATTATACGTGCAGAAGTCTATATGAGTCAGGAGAGTTTCGATCGTCTAAATCTAGAACAAGAGGCGTTAGGGCAGAAAACTTTTGCCAATCCACGTAATGCCGCAGCAGGTTCTTTGCGTCAACTCGATGCTAATGTAACAAAATCAAGAGAGTTGTCATTGTTTTGTTTTAATGTTCAGCTTGTTGAAGGCTTAAGTTTTCAAACCCATGACGAAAGTATTCAATTTCTTCAGAAAAATGGGTTCCCTACAATAAGTGAAAGTGGCCCTTTTACTTCAAAAAATGCAATTATAAGTAGAGTAGAAGAAATAAAGGAAAGTAGAAATCAGCTACCTTATGGAATTGATGGGGCGGTAGTAAAACTGAATAATTTGGCTATGCGAGAACAACTTGGATCTACTTCGAAGTTTCCCCGTTGGGCAGTTGCTTGTAAATTTGCTGCAGAGCAAGTTGAGACAATAGTAGAAGATATTGTCGTGCAGGTAGGAAGAAGTGGAAAACTTACGCCTTTAGCGTATTTGAAGCCAGTATTAGTAGCAGGATCTACTGTTAGTAGAGCGACCTTACATAATGAAGATTTCATAAGACTTAAGGATATTAGAGTTAAAGATACTGTAATAATCCAGAAGGCTGGAGATATCATTCCAGAAGTAGTTCGCGTAATTGAAGAGAGAAGAAATCCAAACTCCGAAGTTTATGAAATGCCTCATTACTGTCCATCATGTGGCTCAGTCGTCATCCGTAAGCCTGGGGAATCGGCTACATATTGTACAGGAGCAAGTTGTCCCGCTCAGCGCTTACGCCATCTGATTCATTTTACATCGCGTGGTGCAATGAATATAGAAGGCTTAGGCCCAGCAAATTTAGAAGCCTTTGTGAAAGCGGGTTTTATCCATAGTATTAGTGATATTTATCGTCTAAAGGATAAGAAAGAAGAATTAGAAAACTTGCCAGGTTTTGGACCGAAATCTGTAGAGAAACTTCTTTTAGCTATAGAAAACTCCAAATCCAATAATCTAGAGCGTTTGATTAATGGGTTAGGTATCACACATATTGGTGCGCAAGCATCTCAAGTTCTATCGAAACATTTTACTTCATTGTGGGATTTGGCCCAAGCAAGTATGGAGGAACTTCTTCAGGTTCCAGAAATTGGTTTCGGTAGTGCTAGTATGATACAAGCTTTTTTTGCAAGTGATGCCAATCTTACATTACTTAGAGAACTTGAACATTTAGGCTTGAATTTCTTCAGCAGTTCAACTGAAGAAGAAAGCGAGCAGATTTGGGATAGCTTAGTTTTTGTGGTTACTGGGAGTATGGAACTCTATAGTCGCAAAGAAATTGAAGCCATTATCCAAGAAAATGGTGGAAAGCTAAGTTCTTCGGTTTCGAAAAATACAGATTATCTAGTATTGGGATTAAAACCAGGTAGCAAAAAAGATAAAGCAGAACAATTGGGGATTCGAATACTCAGTGAAGCAGAGTTCATCTCTTCTCTAGAAAATAAAACGGAACTGTTGAAGGATTAAATAATGATACTATTTCTTATTATAGTCGGTTTAATTACTATTTTCATACTTCTACTTCTGTATTTATTTCAACGTGCATTGAAGTTTCATTACAAGCGTAAATGGAATAGAGTGTGGCAATATTTTATACCTACGTTCCTTGCTGTTGTAATGGCTTTTGTAGGATTGAAATATGTTTTGCCAATTTATATGGATGTGGCGGACATGGCTAGAGGACAATACAAGTTGGAAGCCCATAAGATATCTGAGTTGAAGCCATGGAGATTTGTTGATAGTAATGGCGAACAGTTTGTTTACAATCCTTATGAAAATACAATCATTCAAGATGAAAATTATATGGTTTATTTTTCGCCCCGTACACATTTTGCCGTTTCTTTTCAGAAAATAGAGAGATAGCATGCGAAAAGATATTAAGAAACAAGTGAATATTTTCTCTGTAATTGTTTTAGGATTTATCTTAATTCTATTACTCTATTTTCTTTTGTACAGCCCATATGCTAAAGTCAATCGCTATGTAAGAAATGGTGATAACTACAGTATACAACAAGAATTTCAGCTCGCTATAGAGGCGTATGAACAAGCGTTAGAAATAGATCCTCAGTCAGTAGAAGCGTTAGAGCGAATTGTAAGCTTACATTTAGGACAAGCGCATTACTCTGCTGCAAAGGGTTATCTCGATCAATTATCTACTGTTAGTGAGGATAGTCCTAAGTATCGTTCTTTACTTTATGCCTATGCTATGGATACAAGAGACTATGCTCTGGCTGATAGTTTACTTGAAGCTGAAGATAATGCCTATGCACCCAATGAAGAGGAGTATAGAGCATTAATTGTTGGGCTTAATGAAGACGCTTATTTTACCCAAGCTAGTAGAGTCTTAGATCAAGCTTTGGCCAAATTCCCTAATAGTGAAGTTTTAAGTCGCTTGGGTCTAAAAGTTTATTATGATGCAGGAGACTATATTAAAACATCCGAAGCATATGAAAGCTATGAATATACATTATCCTCAGATCAACTTAATACTATAGCTGAATTATATTTAGATTTAGAAAATGAGGCCAAAGCATTCGAAGTGTGGGAAAAATCTTTGGACTTGGATATTAAGCAGAGAGACCTGCAGAAAAAAGTACTAGAATATTATATTCAGTCTAGAAACTTGAGTAAATATTCAGAATGGCTTAAAAAAATTGAAGGTGCAGGGTTAGATGTTCCTGATGTCAATCTAAATATTCAAGGTAATCGTTCGTGGCAAACTCGATATTCTGGTTTGTTTGCTGTAGAAGGAAATCATTTTTACTTCTCGGATTTGAAACGAAAGGGTGTCTACTTCGCTGATAAAACGGATGATTCTGGTTTGGAATTAATTCTGACTCTTGATGCAACGGATTTGAATCTTGTGGGAGGTATACTCTATTTTACGAAGCCTTCAGAGGATAATAGTCTTTACTCTTATGATAGGAGCACAGAATCATTAAATCTTATCTCGAATCAGAATTTTTCTGATTTTATTGTCGTTGGAAATAATGTTCTATATTTAGATAACGAAGGCTATTTATGTTTATTTCATTTGCAAACACGAGAAGATTTTCGTATAACTCAGAAACGGGTATTGTATTATGTTTTCGATAAAAATGGTATTTACTTCATCGGGCTAGAGGATAATAACTTATATAAAAAGTCCTTTGATTTTTTCAGTGACAAGTACCAAGCAGAAGAACTTATAGACATTAGTGATGAGCTACTACTAGAAGGGCCATTTAATGATTTAGTTATTGATGATGCAAATAACTTGTATTTAGTACGGCAATTAGATAAGCACATTATTTCATTTAATTTAAATAATAAACATATTAGTACAATATATGAGGATGCCAGCGCTTATTTAAATTACTCCAATGATAACTTAATATTCGTATCATGGACTCCACAGCGGTTTGATTTAGAACAGGGTCACGTGCTGAATTTAGCTTCCAATATATCATCGGAATTATTTGTGGATGATAAAACTATTTATTCCATTGAATATTTGAATTCTGATCAGTCAGATTATCAAATCTATAGATTCTCCTTGGATGGTACGAATTGGCATAAATTTTGGGGGTAAGGGGTAATTGGAGAGAATATGAATAGTAAAAATAAGATAAAGCTCATAATTAGTGATTTGGATGGTACACTTCTTGATGCGAATAGCCAGTTAACAAATGAAACTATAGAAACCGTTCAAGATCTTCGTAAGGCAGGCTATCTATTTACTTTTGCTACTGGAAGATTAGATCGTATGGCATGGCACTTCGCTGAACTACTAAATCTTGATTTGCCTATTATTTCATGTAATGGAGCCATGCTTCGATACCACAGAAGCAATGAACTTATCTATCAGTATGTCCTAAGTTATGAAGCTATAGAAAAAATAAAAGTATATTGTGACGCTTATCAGGCAGATTATTTATTCTACGCTGCAGATAAAGTATACTTTAGTCCTAATAGCAAGAGAATTGAAACATTTCGTCGGTATAATACCCAGGCCAAAGCCTTTGGCCACGAAGAAGTCTTCTTGCAAAGTTTAGATACGTTAGAAAACGGCATACCTCGAGAGAAAATTATGAAGTCATTTATTACATTTCCTCCAGATAAAGTGCTAGCAGAAAAACTTAGTCATGCCTTGCTTCATATTGAAGATGTGGATAATGTTGTTTCTGTTTCCGGTGCGATAGATATTGTACCTACAGGTTGTAATAAAGGAGAAGCAGTTATGAAGTTGGCCTCTTCTTTAGATCTTGAAATGAATCAAGTCTGCTGTATAGGAGATCAAATGAATGATATTAGTATGTTGGAGAGAGCAGGGCTAGCAATTGCTATGGGGTCCGGGGTGAAATCTGTACAAGAACATGCAGACTATATTGCGGGACATCATAATGAAAATGGTATGGCTCAAGCGATGAGGAAAATTTTTCTTTCGTAATTACTATGTCTATAGGCATTGGCTAATCCCTCTAATCCTTGGCAAGATAGAATAAAGGGGGAGATTTTATATGCATAACGAGGGAAAACCTTTTAATATTTCTTACGAATTTTATGTTTCATCCAGTTCTAAAGATTTGTTGAAATACTTACAACAAATCATGCGAAAGAACGGTTATTTAGGATTAGCAGATGGTGGAGGAAGGTTACACTACGTGCTTGATGGAACGAAGAATTTGTACGAAACTGCACATAACATAGAAAAACTTGTGTTTGGAGATACACAGGGAAGTTCTTACCACCAGAAACAAATTGAAATAGAAGTTGAGAAGATGAGTAGTTTTCTTTTCATTCAAGATTACCTTGTGAAAATAGGTTTGAAACCTTCATTGAAAGGCTATGTATATTTATGTCATTTGCTTTTAATCCTTATGGATGAAAGCAAGGGTGTCAATGCACCAGATAAAACACATTTTTCTACACTCGCTGATTATTATCAAACAGGAAGACAACAAATAGATAGAAATATAGATTATGCTTTGAAAAAAGCAGGATATAATGAGACGAACTCCGTGTTTATTGCACGGATACTACAAGAAATTAAAAAAGCATTGGAAGAGAAGTCAGAAATATAAAAACAGAGGTAAGTGACCTTACCTCTGTACTCTTATTAACCGTTTACACGATCTTTTAGATTTTTACCTGCTTTAAATGCTGGAGCTTTAGAAGCTGGGATTTGAATCTCTTCTCCTGTAGCTGGGTTACGACCTGTACGTGCTTTACGGCTTCTAACTTCAAAAGTACCAAAACCGATAAGTACAACTTTGTCTTCTTTTTCCAAAGCGGAAGAGATGCTCTCTAATACAGCGTTTACTGCAGCTTCAGAATCCTTTTTGGTGAGTTCTGTTGCTTTTGCCACAGAATCGATTAATTCATTTTTATTCATAATAATCCTCCTAAATTAATTCAATAGAATTATCTTATTGAATCCCTATAATGTCAATAGAAATGGGCTTCTCGGGCGACAAATGTCATGATATTGACATTTATAAGGTCTTTTCAAGAGAAAATATGAAAGTTTGTTACGACAAAAAGTAAAAAGCCTGCCTATTATTTAGAAGAAAATAGAAAGTGAGGAGAAAAATGAAAATTACAAAAGATACAATTATTGTAGACGTACTTCGCTTAGACATAAATGCTGCACAAGTTTTCATGGAAGAAGGTTTACACTGTTTAGGGTGTGCTATGTCTACTAATGAAACGATAGAACAAGCATGTTATGTTCATGGTATGGATCCTGACCATTTACTATCAAAACTAAATGATTATTTCGGGATTGAAGAAGAAGTACACGCATCCGTTTGATAATGACAGATTATTTTATTTAACATGCAAAGGCTATGGTCACCCTTACCTTTGCATGTTATATTTATTTACAAGATAATTAGAGAAGGTTTTCACTATGGCTAATGAAGATAACGGTTTTCGTATTGAATCAGACTCAGTTGGAGAACTACCTGTTAAGTCTCACGCTTATTATGGAGTTCAGAGTTTAAGAGCATCACTTAATTTTCCTATCACGCATCAGACTATTCATCCTGCCTTAGTCGCAAATTTGGCTAGAGTTAAAAAGGCTTGTGCAAGAACGAATATTCAAGTAGGAGAGCTAGACCCTAAACTAGGGAGAGCTATTATCGCTGCTTGTGATGAGATATTAAATGGATACTGGCAAAGTGAGTTTATTGTAGATGCGATTCAGGGAGGTGCAGGTACTTCTGCAAACATGAATGCAAATGAAGTTATTGCAAATCGTGCTATAGAAATCCTTGGGGGTACGAAGGGTGATTATGCCTTGGTGCATCCCAATGACCATGTAAATCGAAGTCAGTCAACTAATGATGTATTCCCTACAGCAGGAAGATTAGCCGTTATAGAATTAATGAAACCACTTATTGATGTACTTGATCATCTAATTCAAGTTCTAGATCGCAAGGCAGAAGAATTCCATACAACATATAAACTTGCGAGGACACAATTACAAGATGCAGTACCGATGCGACTTGGGCAAACATTTAGTAGTATTGCGTCTGCTCTTAGAAGAGATATCAAGAAGACTAGAGAAGCTGAGAAGAGCTTATATGTAGTAAATCTTGGTGGAACGGCTATAGGGACTGGAATTAATGCTCCTGAAGCATTTCGACTTAATGTAGTAAAAGAACTCTCTCAAGTCTGTGGTATTGAATTAAGTCAAGCAAAGAACCTAATGGATGCAACCCAAAATTTAGATGATTTTATTGGGATTTCTGCTGCCTTGAAGAGTATAGCCGTTACGCTCAATAAATGTGCTAACGACTTAAGACTTATGTCCAGTGGACCTAAAGGCGGTTTAGGTGAAATAAATTTACCTGCAGTACAAAGCGGATCCTCAATTATGCCAGGCAAGGTGAATCCTGTTATTCCAGAAGCGGTAAATCAAGTTGCATTTAACGTGATGGGAAATGATGTAACGATAACTTTAGCTGCTTCTAACGGACAACTTGAGCTCAATGCATTTGAACCTGTGCTATTCTACAATATTTTTGAGTCTATAGATACCATGACGAATATCATTTCGATTTTCGCAGACCAATGTATTTCTGGCATAACTGCAAATCTTGATGTTCTAGAGAAAGATTTAGAAAATTCCACTTATTTAGCTACGGTATTGGCACCTGTAATTGGCTATCAGAAGGGAACAAGCCTCGCGAAAAAATCTATTGCAACTGGAATTCCTCTGCGTAAATTGATTTTGGAGGATGGTGTACTAGCTGAAGACGAATTAAATGAATTGGGAAATCTGGATAAATTTTGTTAAGTAAGACTAAGTTCTACTTGTATGCGGTTATTTTTGTAGGTTTAGTTTTTCTTATCATTTCAATTTTTGTATCAGATTTACTTACTTCAATTATAGGGAGCATTGGCTAGTTATTAGTGTTTTAGGATTGGTTTTAATGTTAGTTCTTTGGCGGTGCCCTAATTGTAAATCCAGCCTTCCTTTCCATGGGAGTATAGGTATAAGAACGTGTTCGTATTGTGGTAATGATTTAGAATAGCTGTGAGAATTGCATTTAAGTGTTTTTCTGCTGGGCGTTTCCTTCAACAATATAAGTGGAAGTGACTTAATGCTAATCCTTCAATGCTTGTTTTGCCACTCACATGTATAGGATGGTGGAGCGCCTTTCTGTTTTACGTTATTTTATAACTCTACTTCGTATGAAAATTTAAAAATAAATATTGACATGTAATGTAACTATGATAGAATAAATGGCGCTGGAAAAATGCTTGCATAGCTCAGTTGGTAGAGCAGCTGATTTGTAATCAGCAGGTCGGGGGTTCGAGTCCGTCTGCAAGCTCCACGTTTAGCTCTGAATCTATTGAGGTTCAGAGCTTTTTGTTTGTTGAAAATCGTTTGGACATTTCAATTAAGTAAATGTAAATGTCTTTATTGAAGGTTATAAAATATACAGTGAAAGAGAATGTAGGGATTAGATGATTGTTGCAAGTTTTAATATTAGGTATGATGAATCCAAAGATGGGATACATAGCTTAGCGAATCGTAAAGAGCAAATATCAGAAGTTTTACGCGATAACGCACCCGATGTTATTGGATTTCAAGAAGTTGAACCTGCTACTAGGGCTTGGCTTCAAGATACGTTAGATTCCTATATTTTCGTTGGATCAGGTAGAAATAAGATGCTAATGGATGAAGGGAATCCTATAGCTTTTAAGAAGTCGCGATTTAATTTACTGGAAATGGGGAGTTTTTGGTTATCTTCCACACCTTATCGCCCAGGTTCACGTTTTCTTTTCCAGAGTATTTGTCCTAGAATTTGTAATTATGTCTTGCTTCATGATTTAGAAAGTTTAAATACTTTCTATGTATTTAATACACATCTGGATCATGTGAGCCAAAGTGCAAGATTGAATGGTATCAAACAAATTATTAAAAAAGTTAACGCAAGAAAATTATATCCTGATGCTCCCTATATTATTCTAGGTGACTTCAATGCCTTTCCTGAATCACAGGAAATAAAATATTTGACAGAAAAATTAGAATTAAGCGACTTAACTGCAGGTATTGAGAATACTTTTCATAATTTTGGCAAGTATACTGATGGTCATAAGATTGATTATATCTTCGCATCAGGAGATATTGAATCTCAAGAAGTCGGAATATGGACTTCCTCAACAGACAATCTATATCTTTCGGATCATCATCTAATTTATACAAAGATTTTTACTAGAGGAGATAAATTATGACAGAAAAAGAAAAAATGTTATCGGGCATACTCTATGATGCGTATGATGAAGAATTGATGCAGCTTAGACAAAATTGCCGTACTTTACAAGACAAGTTACAAAAGATCGATGCAAATGACAACATAGCTCGAGAAGAGATATACGATCAGTTGCTAGGTTCCTATGGTAAAGGTGTTTATATATTAAATACTTCTTTTGATTATGGGAAAAATACATTTATCGGAGATGATTTCAGTAGTAATTTTAATCTCGTTGTTTTAGATTGTGCTACAGTTCATATAGGAAACCGTGTTTTGATTGGCCCTAACTGCACGATTGCTACGCCGATTCATCCGCTTCTTTCTGAAGAAAGGAGCATAAGGACAAATCAAGATGGTACGCGGAGTTTATTTGAGTATGCCAAGCCGATTGTTATAGAAGACGATGTATGGATTGCAAGTAATGTTGTTATTCAGGGAGGGGTTACTATAGGCCAAGGTGCGATTATTGCAGCGGGATCGGTGGTTACAAGAGACATACCTGCGGGGGCTTTGGCCATGGGCATGCCCTGCCGAGTTGTTCGTATGCTAACGGAAGATGACAAGCTTATGGGCTCATCCCTAGATCCTACAGGAGTACTTGAATAATTTAGAGGATAATGGATCTTAAGTATAGTAAAAGTACAAAGTGGATTGGATAGAAACTATAGAAAAAATACTTCTCCCATTGTTTGGGCTTCTTGCTACTTTCGTATATGGGAAAGAAAACGACAGCACCTGTTGATATTGCCTGTATCCATGAAGAATATTGATTTCCGTAGGTGGATACCAAAGCCAATGCATAAGAAAGGTTAAGTAAAGCGAAGGCGATGAAGCAAAATAGCCATCTTCGACGTTTGAGATCCTTACGCAATGTGCTTTTATATGGTTCTTCAATGCGATCTATGCGTTGGAATATGACTACGGTAACGATGCCATAGAGGGAATAATCGGGGTCTAGCGCTATACAAACGATAATGGATAGTAGAATTACTAGAATTCCGAGAACTATACCTATATTACGAGGGAGTGTAATACCACCGGGACTAAAACGCTTTGTAATTTCTCCTTCACTCGTTAAGGGTCTCAAATTAATCATCATATCTAAGCTTGAGTTTTCGATTAGATCCATGCCGATTAGAATAGCAAAGGCTAGGGTAAAGGTGATTAGAACATTATAAAAATTAAATCTTGCATATTGTAGTGCTGAAGTTGTTTGGTTGAAGAGAAGCTGAGTTAGAAGGGCAAAACATGCCAAGCGTAGAAAATATCTAAATACATTGGATGTGCGATTGTATCCTCTGGCCAAAGCATATGCAAACATGGGAAAAGCTAGTCTTCCGATGCTTCTACCTATTAGGTAGTGTTCGGGGGTGAAGTTTTCTTGGAAGATGTACACAAAATGATCAATAAGCATTAGTAACGCTGCTAATATCTTAAACATAATAAACCTCCCTCATGACTTCATAGTGTTTATTATAAAGCTTTTCTCCTATTAACTAAAGTTAAGGAAAAAATAGAGTAAGGGACTATCTTTTTTTCATATCTTTGATAGAATGTAGCTGATAGAGAATTAATGGCTACAAGTTTTTATTTATCTCTTCTTATTTTTTACAGAATTTCACAAGCCATCGCTAGACGATGAGTTAATTTCCTTTAAGGGGTACACATGGCAGATAATATTTTTGCGTCTAAGTCAAAAGCTGATTTAATTCAAATTGTGCGGGTTTCAGGTATTTTACCTGTGGGTCAAGCACAGCGTATGCGCAAGGCAGATCTTGCGAATTTTTTAAATGAAAAAATGAGCAAGGATAATAATCCTGCAGAAGAAACTCCTGCTCTTTCCAAGGTTAGAGAAAATAAAGTAGAAGATTCTTCAGTCTCTGAACCGCGTTTGGAAAAAGTGGATCCTTTAGTAGAAACCCAAAATTCAACATCTGAAGAAAAAACGACTAGGAAAAACAAGAGAGGTCGACGGAAGAAGTCCGACATAAAGCCATCTGAAGAGCAAGATGAGTCCACTCATAAAGAAACAGCTGAGACTGGAAAAGATAATGTAACATCTGACGACACAAAATCCAAAGCCAAAGAGGATATAAGCTCAAGTAAAACAGTTCAATCGGAAGAGACAATTCAAGTCGATGATATTAGCGCTAGACCTAGAGCTAGCAAAAGATCCAGAGCAAAGAATAATCAAAAAAATAAAGACAAAACACAAGAAGAAAGTCCACAAGAACAGGATTCTAAGAATAATAAGAAAAAAGAAGAGCATGAAGTATTAGAGACCCGAGAAGGTGTTTTGGAATTAATGCCTGATGGTTATGGATTTTTGCGAAGTGAAAATTATATTCAAGGGCCTAATGATATCTATATTTCTGCTCAATTGATTCGTAGAATGAATTTGAGAGCAGGGGACTATATTAAAGGCTCAGTCCGAAACAAAAGAGAACAAGATCGTTACCATGCCCTTAGTTATATTACGGAAATTAACGGATTAGAACCCGATAAAATAGGCTACAGACCACATTTTGATCGTTTGACACCTATTTATGCGGAGGAGCGTTTTAAATTAGAAACGGACAAAAGAGAATTATCTACAAGAATTATTGATCTGTTTAGCCCTATTGGTAAGGGCCAGAGAGGTATGATTGTCTCTCCGCCCAAGGCCGGTAAAACGATTCTTTTGCAAAAAATAGCGAACGCAATTTCAATTAATAATCCTGCTGCAAAATTAATTGTTCTTCTTATTGATGAGAGACCTGAAGAAGTTACAGATATGCAAAGACGTATTAATGGAGAAGTTGTTTATTCTACTTTCGATAAAACTCCGGAAAATCACGTGAAAATTACCGAATTAGTTCTTGAAAGAGCTAAACGTCTCGTTGAAATGGGACAAGATGTAGTTATTTTATTGGATTCAATGACTCGCATGGCAAGAGCTTATAACTTAACGATTACACCTACTGGAAGAACTTTGTCGGGTGGTCTAGACCCAGGAGCCTTACATCATCCGAAACGCTTCTTCGGTGCGGCAAGAAATATTGAAAATGGTGGGAGCTTAACAATCGTAGCTACAGCCCTTGTAGAAACGGGTTCCAGAATGGATGAAGTTATTTTCGAAGAATTCAAAGGAACCGGTAACATGGAAGTCGTATTAGACCGAAAATTATCCGAGAAAAGAATTTTCCCTGCTATTGATATTAATCGTTCCAGCACGAGACGAGAAGATAAATTGTTAAATGAAAAAGAATTAGAAGCGGTATGGGGTGTGCGCAAGGCCTTTGGCCAACTGGATACTTCTAATGTCACGGAACTAATCATCAATCTCTTATTAAAAACGCATGATAATGAGCATTTAATTGAATCGCTCAACATGTCGTTAAAAGATCAAAAAGTTCTTGATCAGATAGGGAATAGCTCTGATAGATTAGGTTCAGGAGGTAACTCTGTAGGGAATGGTGGAGGAAAATATCTAAGGCATTCATATTAGATTATTTAGTATTGACAATTACATGAATAGTTTGTTATAATAGTTAAGTTAATAAACCGATCTGACATACGTAGGTGAAACCATACGCGTCAGAATTCTGTTAGGAGAGAAAGATTATGAAAGAAGCAATACATCCAGAGTATAAGAAATGTGTAGTAAGTTGTGCTTGTGGAGAAACATTTGAGACACGTTCCACAGTTTCTAGTATGAATATTGATATTTGTAGTAAATGTCATCCGTTCTATACAGGTAAACAGAAGCTTATTGACACAGGTGGTCGTGTAGATAAATTTAATAGAAGAAGAAACAATAGAGGCAATTAGGTCTCATAAGAAAATGAAGCAAGGGTTGTCTTTTTCAGGCAATCCTTTTTTTATTGGGAAATTTACTGTGACGGGTTTAGAATGGATTAAGAAGCATACACTTACTCTACAAAGGAGTGTATTCTATAAGGATTTAGATGTCTTCTGGGCAAAATCTGATCTGGAGTATTTGCTTGAAGAAATTACAGGTATCACAAAAAATAAATTGTGGAGTACAAATCTTTCGGAAGATACTTTGAAAACTCTAGAGCATTGTGTATCACGCTTAGTTACCGGTGAACCTATGGCGCGAATACTAGGTTATACGTATTTCAATGGCTTGAAAATTCTTACAGGAGAAAATGTTTTAATTCCTAGACCAGATACTGAAATTCTTGTAGAAAAAGCTTTTGAATTTTTAACTGCGAATGTAAAACAGAATGAAGAAATCTGTATATTGGATCTATGTACAGGGACAGCTTGCATAAGTATTGCTTTGGCCGAATCCTTACGTAGCCAAGGGTTTGAAAGATTTCACATTACAGCTACAGATATTTCTGGTGATGCAGTAGAATTGGCTCGTAAGAATATTAAATTACATCAATTAGATACGTTCATTTCCGTCGAACAGCAAGATTTATGGCCTGAGTATTATGAGACAAAAGTGCATAATCTTGTGGTTTCTAACCCGCCTTATCTTAGTGACGAGGAATTTAAGAAATCCCATTTGGGGCGTTATGAACCTGAATTAGCTCTGGCTTCAGGAGCAGAGGGTTTGGATTTGATTCGAAGAATGCTTCAAGAAGGCCAAGAAGTACTTCCAACGAAAACTCCTATGTTGATAGAACATGGCTACAAACAAGCAGATCAACTATTCTCTCTAAGTAAGGATTTTCGTGCTTGGAAATGGATAGGAAATTATAAGGATTTAAGTGAGCGTCCTAGAGTAAGTATGTTTATCCTAGAAGAAGGAGTGTGAAATGGACTTTAATTTATACCCTTATCAAGTTGGAGAACACGTTAAAATGCGAAAAAAGCACCCGTGTGGAGGTTTTGTTTGGGAAGTACAACGTGTTAGCCAAGAAGTTGTACTGCGATGTGAAACGTGTGGCCATCAACTAAGACTCCCAAGACGCAAACTGGAAAAAGCAACCAAAGAAATAATTAAACCGGAAATTGAGGATTAAAGCATGCAAGAAATTACATTAAATAAATTAAAACAAATGCGACAACGTTATGATGAATTACAAACCCAGATGTCTGATCCGGATATTATGAATAATCAAGAACGTTATCTAGATGTTGTAAAAGAGTCTTCGGATTTAACACCATTAGTAGAGTGTTTTGATCAATATCTTCAAGCTGTGCAAACAAAAGAAGATTGTTTGGAAATTCTCGAGGACTCCTCGGCGGATGAAGAAATGGTTGAATTGGCAAAAATGGAATTATCAGAGGCCAAAGAATCTGAAACCAACTTAGAAGAACAGTTACTTATCCTCTTACAGCCCAAAGATCCAAGAGATGATAAAGATATTATCATGGAAATCCGAGGAGGAGCAGGTGGTGATGAAGCGGCTTTATTTGCCAGTGATTTGTTTTCTATGTATTCTTCCTATGCGGAGCAAAACGGTTTCAATTTAGAAGTTGTTGACGAGAGCCCAAATGAAATCGGAGGGTATAAGGAGATTAGTTATATTATTGCAGGCAAGGGTGCTTACAGTAAATTCAAATTCGAAAGTGGTGTTCATAGAGTACAACGTGTTCCTGAAACGGAATCAGGTGGCCGAATTCATACGTCTACGGTGACGGTTGCTGTTATGCCAGAAGTAGATGAATTTGATATTGCTATAGATCCTAAGGATTTGAAGATTGATACGTATCGCGCATCAGGTGCAGGTGGACAACATGTTAATAAAACATCTTCTGCAATCCGTATTACCCATTTACCTTCTGGAGTAGTAGTGACTTGTCAAGATCAGCGTTCGCAACATAAAAATAGAGATAAAGCTATGCGCGTATTACGTGCAAGACTTCAAGAAATAGAAGATGAGAAACGTTCCAGCGCCATTGCTGGAGATAGGAAATCACAGGTGGGTACGGGCGATCGTTCAGAGAGAATTCGCACTTATAACTATCCTCAAGGACGTGTTACGGATCATCGCATTAATTTAACATTATATAAATTGGATGATATCTTAAGTGGAAATGTTTCACCATTAACAGATGCCTTGAGTGCTGCACAACGTGCACAACAATTAGTAGAGAATACTGGAGCTTAAATTGCATACGAGCATCATAGATTTAGAAGATAAAACAGACATAGAAGGCTTAGCGAAAGCCGCTATTGCCTTAAGAGAAGGTCAAGTTGTTGCATTCCCAACAGAAACGGTCTATGGCTTGGGAGCGGTTTGGAATAATTCCGAAGCTATTCATGATATTTTTCGCATCAAGGGAAGACCACTTGATAATCCATTGATTATTCATGAGTCTGATATTATGCGCATGAAATCTTATTACAAGGAATGGGATATAGTAGCTGAAACGCTTACAAGGTGCTTTTGCCCAGGGCCTTTTACCCTCATTATGCGCAAGGCAGATCATATTGAGACTATTGCAACAGCAGGTATGGATACCATAGGCGTAAGGATTCCTTCTCATCCCGTAGCCCAAGCTCTCATTAATGAAGTTGGAACAGGGATTGCAGCCCCTTCTGCTAACTTAAGTGGTAGACCATCACCGACCAATGCTCATGATTGCTACGAAGACTTAGCAGGCAAAGTTCCTTATATCCTGGCTGCAGGAGACTCTAGATTCGGACTGGAATCTACAATTGTTTCATGGAAGGATGGTGTTTTGGAAATACTTAGACCGGGAAGCATCAGTAAACAAGCAATTGCATCATGTCTAGAAGAAGCACAAATTAAACTTACTATAAAACAGTCATACAGAGGGGATGAAGTTTCAGAAGCGAGGGCTCCAGGCATGAAATATAAACATTATGCTCCAAAAGCTAAAGTCTTCATTCTAGAAGGTGATTCAATTAATGAGAAAGTTAAAGGTTTGGAACACTATGAGAAACTAGAACTCATAAATATTCGAAGTGCGTTTTATATTTCGGAAAATTTATTAAGTGCATTAAAAGATGCAAATAAACTTCTTAATTATGAGCATGTTCTAACTTTTGCTGATGAAGAGAACTATACTGTTCAAGAAGAAGCAGGTAAGGGATTGTTTGCAGCTTTTCGCCATTTCGACCGATTAGGTGCAAATGCTATTTTCGTTGAAGCACTCAGTTTAGATGGAGTAGGTGCTGCCTATATGAATCGATTATCCAAAGCAAGTAATGCAAAATCTTAAAATTAGTATCAATATTAGCTAAAGACGTTTGATTTTCCGATGACACTTTGCTAAACTATTCAAGCTATTAATAGCAGTCCTTACTTTATGCAGATGGCGTAAGGTCGTAAGTCCAAAAGGAGGTGAAGACATGTCCAGAAAGTATGAGTTAATCTATATCCTTTCTCCTACACTTGATGAGGAGACTAACAGTGCTTTACATGAGAGAATTCAAACTCTTATTACAAGAAGCGAAGGTACTGTTGATTCTGTAGATCATTGGGGTCGTAAGCGTTTAGCTTATGAAATCGAAGACCAAACAGAAGGTGATTATTGTGTTGTACTCTTTACTGCTGCACCAGAAGTTCCACGTGAAATTGAAAGTCAATTGGAAATTACTAATGGTGTCATGCGCTACATGATTGTCGCAGTAACAGAAGAGAATTAGTTCGTAAGAACGAAAGGCAGGTAAACATGAATAAAGCAATACTAATGGGTCGCTTGACAAAGGATCCAGAACTGAAGAGCACTAACAACGGTGTAAGCGTCTGTAGTTTTACCGTAGCGGTAGATCGTAGGTTCAAGAATCAACAAGGGGAGAGAGAAGCAGATTTCATCCCTGTCGTGGCTTGGAGACAAACTGCAGAATTTGTAGGTAAATATTTCCAAAAAGGCCAAAGAATTGCTTTAGTAGGCAGTATTCAAGTAAGACATTGGGATGATGAACATGGCAATAGACGTTATATGACTGAAATTATTGCAGATGAAGTATACTTTGCGGATAGCAAATCTGAAAATTCTGGTGGGAACTATAATCGTTCAAACAATAATAGTTATCAGAATACTCAGAACAATCAGAATACTTCTGCACCAAGTCGTAATACAAATGACGACTTCTCCGATGGTTTTTTTGAAGCACCTGATGATGAAACTGCCTTGCCTTTCGACCTATAATTAAGAAAGGAAAAAGATTATGGCTGATAATAGAAATTTCAATCGTAAGAGAACAAGACGTAAGGTTTGTGCCTTCTGTGCAGATCATATTGAACACATAGATTATAAAGATGGTGGCAAATTACGTAAGTTTATCTCTGAAAATGGAAAAATTCTTCCTAGAAGAATGAGTGGTACCTGTGCTAAACATCAACGTAAGTTGACCACTGCAATCAAGAGAGCTCGTCACGTTGCCATTCTCCCATATACAGAGAATTAATACTTAACAGCAAGACGATTATAAACCTGATGACATAGGAAACTATGTTGTCAGGTTTTTTTGTTTGTATTGCTTGTGTTTAGTTTGCGATACACTTGTGTTTCCTATGGTAAAATAGAAAATCACAGGAGGATATTTTATGAAAGTGATTTTATTAGAAGATGTTAAGAAGTTAGGTAAAAAAGATGAAATTGTTGAAGTGAGCAAAGGATATGCCAATAACTTCTTATTTAAGAAAAATCTTGCAGTGGAAGCTAATAGTGGTAAGTTAAATGAGTTGAAACTTAAACAAGGCGCACAGATAGCAGAATCGAACAGAATTTTAGAAGAAGCCAAGGAACTTGCTAATGTGTTAGAAGGTAAAACGTTTACAGTTAAAAAGAAGAGTGGTGAACAAGGTAGATTGTATGGTGCACTTACTTCAATTGATGTAGCAGCTGCTTTGGCCGAAGCTGGATACGAAGTGGACAAGAGACACATAACGCTGAAGCATGATCTGAAGAATATTGGTTCTACTGAGGCTGAGTTGAAGCTTCATAATGAAGTATCATGTAATATAATTGTTCATGTAGAATCTCTATAAGTTGTATTAGGTGTTTGATGGAAAACAATTTAATTCAAAAAGTTATTCCCCAAAATCTAGAAGCAGAAGAGTCCTTTCTCGGTACGCTGTTAACGAGTGAAAAAAGCCGTACAGAAATGGGTTCTCTTAAGCAAGAGGATTTTTATAATCAGCGAAATGGCTTGATTTACGAAGCTATTCGCATGATGCATTCTATGGGAAAACCTATAGATATTTTAAGTGTGGCAGACACGTTAGAACATCAGGGGCATTTACATACTATAGGTGGAACCTCTTATTTAGCTTCTCTAGCGGATAAAACATATTATTTAAATAATCCAGCAGAGTATGTCGCTATGATAAAAGAGAAGAGTTTATTGAGAAACTTACTTGAGTTTTCTCAGGAAATTCAGAATGCTTGTTATCTGGGTCAGGAAACAGCAGAAGACTTACTTAGTCTTATGTCAAACTATATCGTTGAAGTTAATGCTGGATTTGAACGTAGAGATCTTGTACATATAAATGAAATTTTAAATGAGACATTAGCAGATCTGAAACGACAAGATAGCGATAAATTGTCCATCGATTCAGGTTTTCCAACCCTGAACGAAAAACTAGGTCGATTGAAACGACAGACTTTGAATATTATTGCGGCAAGACCTGCAATGGGTAAATCTGCACTAGCACTCAATATTGCATTGAATGTAGCTCTAAAGAATAATTTTGTGGCTGTTTTTAGTTTGGAGATGTCTCGGAGTGAAGTGGGTTTAAGAATTCTTAGTTCTGCTTCTACTATACCTGCCAAAGAAATTAAAAATCGAATTGAAAGTGAAAATCTAGATGAGATAAGTAAAACAATCAGAACACTTATGGCTAGTAATATGTATGTAGATGAATCTGCTGCGACTACGCCTGCTGGGATTCGATCGAAATGCCAGAAATTAATCAATGAGAAGCGTCGCTTGGATCTGGTTTTAATTGACTACTTACAGCTATTAGGTCCAGATGGTAGACCGCAGAATCGTCAACAAGAAATTTCAGAAATATCTAGAGCCCTTAAGATTATGGCTAAAGATTTAAATGTTCCGGTTATAGCACTGTCTCAGCTAAGCCGTGGAGTGGAAGCAAGAGAGAATAAACGTCCGATGTTATCGGATTTACGTGAATCGGGTTCGATTGAACAAGATGCGGACTCTGTGATGTTCCTCTATAGAGACGCTTACTATAATCCTAGTGATTATGATGGTGGCCAAGAAGAAGCTGAGCTTATTATAGCGAAGAACCGTGCAGGTGAAACTGGTACGATTAAATTGAATTGGTTTAATGAAATTACGACGTTTCGTGAACAAGAAAATTATAGTTACCGTCAAGCTCCACCTGAAACTTCTTACGATCCTGGGAATCAATATGACCAAGATTTGCCTTTCTAGTTAGAAGGAGTTAGCGTGGCTAAACCTACAGACTTATATCAAAATTTTGTATTATATGTGGAGAAGAAGAAACTACTCCCACAAGGTAGAATAGCTTTAATACTAGGCTTATCTTCTGGTGTGGATTCTGTGTGCCTATTAGATTTACTCCTAAGATATAAATCTGAGTATAAACCGGATCTAACTTTAATTATTCATCATCAGCATCATGGAATTCGTCAAGAGACCGCAGACAGAGACCTGTTATGGGCTAAGGAGTTGGCTGATGTCCATGGTCTTGAATTTCACACAAATCAAGAGAATGTTCCTGCTTTGGCCCAAGCCCATCGTGTAAATTTGGAAGAAATGGGAAGATACGTTCGCTATAAGAATTGGTCAGACTTAAGAGAAGCAGTACGTGATGGATATGATGAAGTTTTGATTACAACGGCACATCATGCAGGAGATCAAGCTGAAACGGTTCTGATGCACTTAGCGTATGGTGCTTCGCTCGATGGCATAAGTGGCATGAGGCCTAGAGATGCATTTTATATAAAACCCTTATTATTTGCGGAAAAATCTGAAATCTATGCGTATGCAAAATTGAGAAGGTTAACATGGTTTGAAGATGAGACTAATCTTGATATGCAATATAAAAGAAATTTTATTCGCAATGAAGTATTACCTTTATGGCAAAGTTATGAGCATAAAAATCTCGTTAAGAATATTGCACATACAGCTGAACGAGTCCAAGATATACAAGCTTATATAGACGAAATTATGTGTAAGATAACTGCCGAGCTTATGGTTAAGAATAAATATTTTTTCATGGAAAAGAATAGAGACTATTATCTAACGAGAGAATTCCAAGATGTAAACCCTCTAATAAAATCCTCTTTAATAGTACATTTATTTAAGAAGAATGGTTTATTGAAGAATTATTCTACTAAACAGATAAATGACTGTGTAGCGCTTATTGATTCAGGCCAAGGAGAAAAAGCATTAGATTTAGCCAGTGGTTATACTCTATTTAGAAATAATAAGTTCTTTTTTTTCTATAGAAAAAAAGAAGCCCCTTTTGACTTCTTGAATTTAAGTCAAACAGCAAGCTATGTTATTTCGGGAGTAGATTTATTACAAAACAAGAGAGTTATTATCCCTAGTAGTAATTGGATTCTTACGTATGCAAATGTGGACAACTGCCACCTATCAGAGGATTTATGTCTTCCTAAAAGTCTATTGGAGGAAATTGAGATTAGACCTTATCGCCCCAATGCCAAGACCTATTTGAATAATGTTTCACTTAAAGAAGTCTTCGCTTCTGTAGGCATACCCATAAGCATTCGACAGAAACTTCCTATAGTCTTGTGGCAAAACAAAGTATTAGCAATAGGTCCGTTAAATTTATTTACGAAGGATGATTTAAAACATGGTAGCATGGATAAATCTTCGTTCGAAAATTCGGATATTATCCGTTTGCTATGGTATAATTCCGAAGATATACTTTAATTGAGAGGTGTACATGGCACTGCAAGTTAGTGATATTATGATTTCTAAAGAAGAAATCCAATCGATGTGTAAGCGACTCGGGGAGCAGATCAGTAAAGATTATGAAGGTAAAGAAATTTTACTTGTTGCTGTTTTGAGAGGTGCTTTTGTTTTCATGGCGGATTTGATTCGCTATATTGAGAGTGACTGTCGAGTGGATTTCATGAAGGTTTCTAGTTATGGACACGGCACTGTTAGTGGTGAGCTTAGGATTTTACAAGATCTTGATGAGAGTATTGCCGGTCAACATGTCATCATCGTAGAAGACATAATCGACTCTGGAAATACTTTGGCAAAACTTTCACATTTATTAGAGGACAGAAATCCTGCGAGTTTACGTATTTGTACAGCCTTCGATAAACCAGATAGAAGAACCGTTGATATTCACGTGGATTATATTGGAATGCAAATTCCTGATGAATTTATAGTGGGTTATGGGCTTGACTATGCTGGACTATACCGTAATTTACCCGACATTCGCTATATGGAGGATGTCTAGAGGGTCAATATTAATTAATGATAAGGAGCTTACATGAGTACAAGACAACGTAGAGGCGGCGGCCTATCGTTTTATATTATTTTACTAGTAGGAATCATCTTTGTTGCCATGTTTTTAAACCAGGGGAATAGAGGTGCGGATCTTACGTATTCAGAATTAATCGAACAAATTCAAGTCGGTAATGTCGAAAATGCGAAAGTATCGGGTAGTTCATTAGAACTTACGTTTAAGAATCCAGTACAAAATAATAAGGCAGCAGTTAAACAAGTATCCCCATATTGGATGGAAGATCTATTAAGTGAGTTGAAAACCGCTGAAGCAACATCAGATACTACATATGATTATGTGGAACCTCTAGATTTTGGTATGTGGTTTAATTTAATCCTTCTTGTAATGCTGTTTGGTTCTATGGCATTTTTCATTTATATGATGTTTGCACGTCAAGGGGGCGATGGCAAAGGTGCGATGAACTTTGGCAAAAGTCGTGCACGAGTAGCAGACCCAACGAAAAATACCGTGACATTTAAAGACGTAGCTGGTGCGGATGAAGAGAAGGCTGAGCTACAAGAAGTTGTAGAATTTCTTAAGAATTCACAGAAGTATGAACGTTTAGGTGCAACGATTCCAAGAGGTATACTACTTGTTGGCCCTCCTGGTACAGGTAAAACACTTCTGGCCAAAGCCGTTGCCGGTGAAGCCGGTGTGCCCTTCTATTCCATCTCAGGTTCGGATTTCGTTGAAATGTATGTTGGTGTGGGTGCTTCTAGAGTTAGAGATTTATTTCAAACGGCCAAGAAAAATTCACCATCTATTATTTTCATTGATGAAATTGATGCAGTAGGTAGAAAAAGAGGCGCAGGTCTCGGTGGTTCTCATGATGAGCGGGAACAAACACTAAATCAGCTCCTGGTAGAAATGGATGGGTTTGGACCTAACGAAGAGAGTATTATTATTGCAGCAACAAACCGTGCGGATATCTTAGATCCTGCATTGCTAAGACCAGGTCGTTTCGATCGTCGCGTTATAGTACAGCGGCCAGATATTAATGGACGTGAAGAAATTCTGAGAGTTCATGCTCGTAAGAAACCCCTTGCTGATGACGTAGATTTGAAGGAAATTGCTCGTGTAACACCTGGATTTACAGGAGCTGATTTAGCAAACCTGTTAAATGAAGCGGCACTGTTTGCGGCAAGACAAGGAAAAAGTAATATTAATTATGAGGATATTTCTGAATCTGTATTTAAGGTAATGCTTGGACCAGAGAAGAAAAGCCGTGTTATAAGTGAAAAAGAACGTTATCTCACAGCCTATCACGAAGCCGGTCATGCGCTCGTATTGCGTACGGTATCTGAAACGGATCGCGTGGAGAGGGTTTCGATTATTCCTGCTGGTGGAGCGGGAGGTTATACGGCCCATAAACCCCATGAAGATGTGTATTTCCAAACCAAGTCTCAGTTAATTGCAGATATTAAAGTCGCTCTTGGTGGAAGAGCTGCTGAACAAATTATTTTTGGCGAGGTTTCCACTGGAGCTTCTGGTGATTTAAATAGTCTGAATCAGACGGCCCGAGAGATTGTAACGACCTATGGGATGAGTGATACTTTACCAAACTTGGTGTTTGGTTCAGATCAACATGAAGTTTTCTTAGGTAGAGATTATGGTCAGGTTCAGAATTATTCAGATAAGATTTCTGAACAAATAGATCAAGAAGTTGCTAAAATTATTAGTGATGCCTATGAACATGTTCTCCAGATTCTAAATGAAAAACGTCATGCACTTGATGCTCTTGTTGAAACGCTTCTCGTTAAAGAGAAAATTGAAGGAGAAGAATTTGAAAAGATTTATATTGAAAATACAACTCCAGAGCAACGGAAAAATGACGCGAAGAATGAAGGCTTAAGAGAAATTTACGGATTTAAACGTGCGAAATCTAATGAAGATAAACAGTCGATGGAACCTATGGCAGAAGGTAGTGATTCCATGACATCTTCTTCTGAAGAGCCTGCCATTGAAATCCCTACAGAACTAGAGAAAAAAGTTGAAGATAGAGAAGAAAAGGAAGAATCAAACGCATCTGATTCAGAAGAAATGCCTCATACAGAGAGTTCTTCAAATGAGGAAAAGAACTTAGATTAAGACTACTTATATACTAAACTGTAGATTTATAGAGCTATGTGTATAGAATAACCCCCACTAGTTTGCTTTATATTAGGATCAAACTATGGGGGCTTTTTATATTTCGTTTATATTCAATTATTTAAGTATCTATCAGTTGTGCAAAAACTTGCCATGCTCCGATTGACATACTTGATTAGAAACTTCACGAATCCCTTCAGGACCTAAGAATAGGATTAAATCCTCTTCATGAATGACCTCGTCAAGGATGGCAATTAATTCATCCACTGTATTGGCTGCTCGTGCATGACGACCTCTAGATAGGATATCGTCTACGAATCGCTCTGCACTCATTCCTAAATTATCACTTTCTCTTGTTGTGTAAATTTTATAAAATATTACATCTTCATAGTCTTCGAATACAGATATGAAATGCTCATATTGTTCTTTTGCTCGTGTATAATTTAGTATCTGGCAAATTGGCCAGATTTTCCTATGGGGTATTTTCGACGCGCCTTCTAGTGTTGCTGCAATCTCTGTAGGATGATGGGCATAGTCGGCAATAACTTGAGCGCCACGGTAGGTCCCTACATGGGTAAATCTTCCACCAGCACCTTTGAAATTCTTCAGGACTTCGGCAGCTGCCTCCGGAGTCCCTCCGTTCAAATGCGCACACGCTATAGCAGCTAGGGCATTCATAATATTATGTTTACCTGGTACCGATAAAGTGATGTAACGGTATAAAGCATCATTATAATAGACAGCAAAATGGGGGAGACCATCGCGATATTCTAAATCTTTATAATAGAAATTTGCTTGTACAGTGGCATTTTCTTGAAACTCTCCGAATGTTAGGATGTCGGGCATGGGTTGTCCTAGATCAATTCTCGCTTTACGGAGTTTTTCTAAGAATGTATGAAAATTCTCTCCTTCATGAGGAATGACTAAGTTTCCTTCTGCGGGTAGATCTACAGCAAACTGTACGAAGGTCTGAATAATATTATCCATATTGCCAAAAAAATCCAAATGGTCTTCATCAATATTTAATATAGCTGCTGTAGTAGAATAAAAACTTAATAAAGCGTTCTTATATTCACAAGCTTCAGAAACCATGAGATTAGACGTATCACCTAAGTGTACTGTACCGGAGTCGAATTCATCTAAATCAGCTCCTAAATGTACGGTAGGGTTTGCCCCAGAAGCAATTAAAATCATTGAACACATGGCTGTTGTTGTGGTTTTTCCATGGGTACCTGCAATATTAATAACGGATTTATAGGATTTCGTAATGAGCCCTAAATACTCTGCACGATTCATATGAGGAATACCTAAGCTATTCGCTTCTAGTAATTCTTCATTATCTTCAGGAATGGCCAAAGAATAAACAAGAAGATCAGGTTTCGTTTTTGTAATATTTTCTGCAACTTGCTGGTTGAAAACACGTATTCCTAATTCTTCTAGTTTAAGGGTCTGTAGAGATCTTCTAGGATCAGATCCCGAAACGGTATAACCTAAATGATGAGAGATTTCAGCTAAGCCACACATACTTATCCCTGCAATACCTACGAAATATATGTGTGCTGCGGTATTTAAGTCATCTAACGATTGAATTTTATTTTTGTCTATATTCATTTTCTCTTTATTCTTTCCTCATACTATTTATGTTCATATTTTAGCACTAAGCTTGCTCTATGTCTTAAAATAGATGACGTTCGACCTTAGCCTTGTTATAATTCAAGGAATGGATTACAAATATCCTAAATATTTTACAAGAAATTGAGATGATATAATATGAGAAAAAACAAAGGGTTCCTATATTTTTTATCTAGAGTATGTGTGGCTGGTGCCGCTCTGCTGCTAGGTGCTGGCCTTTATTTTGTCTGGGCTTTGGGCTTAATTGACTATGTAAATATTGGAGCCGTAGGAAATAATCAAGTTGGGATTGAAGACTATGAAGAGCTAGAAGAGAATCATGAGAAGTTTTCTCACCTGACCGTTAATATTGATTCGAGATATCCTATCAAAGAGGTGGAACAAAAGGATAAGGATATTGAGAATATTTTGGTTTTTGGCATCGATTCAAGAGGAGAAGAAGTTTCTCGTGCAGATTCAATTATTATAGTAACAATAGATAAACGGCATGGTGAAATTAAATTAAGTTCCGTTCTTAGAGATACGCAAATGCATATGAATTCTATGAATGGTGATACTAATAAGGTTAATGCATCTTATGCCTTCGGCGGTGTTGGTATGTTAATAAATACTTTAAACACAAATTTAGATTTGGATATTCAACGTTTTGTGATGTTTGATTTCTGGAGTTCTGTGAAATTCGTCGATGCTCTTGGCGGAGTAAATATAGAGATAGAGGAGCAAGAACTAACGGCTACCAATGAAGTTATTTCAGGGATGGCTCGTTTAATGGATGAGAGTCCTGATCAACATTACTTAACTCAGGCAGGAAGACAAAAGTTAAATGGTATACAAGCCATTTCTTGGTCACGGATAAGAAAGATTGATTCTGACTTCGGACGAACATCGAGACAAAGAGAATTAATGGAAACGATTATCCGTACTTTTAATCAACGAAACATTTTCCAACAAGCTAAGTTTGGAATAGAAGTTCTGAGTGAACTAGAGAGTAATTTAAATAGGAGTAATATGCTTCGTTTAGGATTCAACGCACTAGGTGGTTTGGATGAAGTACATCAGTATTATGTACCTCAAGACGGAATGTATTGGACGAATACGAATAACTGGAATATGATTTATGATCCAGAATTACAGATTCCAGCTCTCCATAATTTCATATGGACGGATCAAGAAGAGTAAGGAGAATAGAGAATGTTAAAAATTCATACCGTTGTCTATTCGGATGTAGGACCAAGTAGAGAACTTAATGAAGATAATTTGTTCTGGCAAGGACATTATAGAAGAAGAGGAGAAATTCCTTATACTCTACAAGATATTGCCAATAGTGATGAACAAGTTCAAATCTATGCAATTTCAGATGGAATTGGAGGTATGGCTCAAGGTGAATTAGCATCCATGATTGCGGTATCTGACCTAGAAGCTTTGTCCTATACGCTAGATATCGCAAAGATAGAAGACAGCGCAGATATCATCGCTCAATATTTAAGGGAGAAAGCAAATTATCTTTGGAAACGCAATAAAGCGAAAGAATCCTTGGCTGATCATATGGGTGCAACAATTAGTTTATTGGCTATTCGAAATGATCGTGCCTATTTGGCTAATATCGGAGATTCTGCGGTTTATCAATTAAGTGGAAACAGTTTGAAGCAAATCTCTCGAAATGATAGTCATGCTGCAATTTTACGTTCACTAGGTTATTTAACAGAGGAAGAGGAGGCAGATCATCCCTTCAAACATCAATTAAATAATTACTTAGGTAAAGAATATGATCAAGAGCATTTTGCGTATTTCCTAGTAAAGGATATACCTTTGGCCAAAGGTGACATTTTCTTATTATGTTCTGATGGAATTAGTGGCGTACTTACAGAAAATGAAATTTCAGAAATATTAAAATCCGATAGAAGCCTAAAAGATAAAAGCAATATTCTTGTGGAGAAATCATTAAGAGAAGGCAATCAGGATAATGTGAGCTTGATTCTTGTTGAAATTCTATCTTGTAAAGAAAATCACCAACTTCATATAGAATATGAAGGAGATGCTGTAGCATTGACAGAAGAAGACCAAGATGTATATGAGCATTTAGAAGAAACGAAACGTATGCGTTTCTCTGAAGAAACATCCATATACAAAGTGTCCAGAAAGCCTAGATCCAGTGAGAATGAGGAAGATAAAATTCAACTTTACCCTGTTAACAATGGAGAAAACGAAACAAATTCAGAAGCTAAGTTTTCTAAACCTCGAAAATTGGAACGCGTGGATAGAAAAAAGGGAGTTCTCTCAACAAAACAACAAAGTTACTATGAGAAGGCGAGGAAAGAATCGTTGCGTAGACAAGAAGAAAAAAATCGCGAAAAGATGCAAATACCCCGTTCAGGGACTTATCAGGAGGTTTCGAAAACTCACTATGAAAAACCTACTGGAGAAAAGCCAGTACGTACACAAACACCTCCTCAAGTGGAAATGACAAGAACTGAGAAGCAAAGACTCTATGAGCGAAGATACATGGATGTCGAAGACACACCACCATCTACAAAAAAACAAGCACCACATTCCGAAGTGAAAATTGTAAAGCGCAATCCTCTGAAATCTTGTTTCTCATGGCTCTTTTTCTTTCTCTTATTTGTGGCCATAGGTTTTGGATTTATGTGGGTTTTCATTAATTTCCTTTAGAAGTATTAATTTATAATAAAAATAAACCTCTCTTGTTCGATTACTGTTTCAAATCTAACGGGAGAGGTTTTTAATTAAGTTCAAAGTAATAAAGGTCTATCTGTTCTCTCTCTGACGCTCTTCGTTTCGCTTAATCATTTCAGCAATTTGTCCAGATTGATCTAGAATTCCAGAAATTGAGGCTTGATGATTCAGAGCGTCGATTAGTTCTGCTGTCATAACGGACATATCAACGTCTCGATACCATGGTGTTTCTAATAGCTCTGGTGTATGTGCACAGAGGTTTGTACCGTAAATCTTGTTAATGAACCCTGCTTCGTTGGCTTGGTGAATTCTATCGAGACTACTCGTGAAGAGAGGATAGGTTACAAGCATGACAATATGTTTTGCACCATGAACTTCTTTGAGACGTTTTGCAGTGGATATCACAGTGTCTCCGGAGTTAATCATGTCATCAATAATTATTGCGGTTTTTCCTTCAATATCTTCACCTAGAAATTTATATCGTGTAGTCATACCGCCCGCAATACTGCCATCGGTATAATCTCTTTCCCTGTAGAATGTTCCTAATTGTAAGCCTAACATAGAAGCGTAATACGTTGCTCTTTTCAGTCCGTTCTCATCAGGGCTAATAATCATTGCTTCTTCAGGATTACTGAAATTTACTTCAGGATAATCAGTTAGTAGCGCTTTTAGCAAACCATAGGAAGTGGGAATGTTTTCGATTCCGTATAGAGGTATAGCGTTTTCAACTCTTGCATCATGGGGATCAAACGTAATGATATTTTTAACTCCCATACGATTAAGCTCTTTTAGCATATTAGCAGCGTCCATAGATTCTCTTGATGAAGAATAGTCCTGCCTGCCTTCATAGAGATAAGGCATGACAACGCTGATATTTCTACCTTTACCAGATGAGGCCAAAATCATACGTTTCAGATTTTGGAAATGATCATCTGGACCGTGGGGGACTTCTTGACCAAACATTTTGAACGTGACGAGGTGGTTCGTAACATCGCAGAAAATATAGACATCATGACCTCTAATGGTTGAATGTAAAGTTGCTTTAGCTTCACCCGATGAGAAGCGGGTAATCGATGTATCAATTACATAGTTATGTCGTAAGAACCCTGGTTCGTTCTTGTAAGGGCCAGCAAAACGCTGCAAAGTACGATAACGAATTGCATATAACTCTGCATTTATTTTGGCGACAAAATCTTCAGTACCAGGTAGAGCAATTAAGCCAACGGGTCCATTTGTTTCCATGAAATTTGCACCATCTGAACGATAAGAGTAATAATATTTGTCACTATATACTTCGGTTAATAAATCTCTTTCCATAATTTCTATTCTCTCCTTAATTTAAATCCAGTAATTTCTTAATTTTATGAGTTTGATCCACTAGAGTATTCAAAGAAGAGTCGTGGTTAATAGCATCAATAATAAGAGCAACAAACTTGGAGCAATCTACTTCGATAAACCAAGGGGCATTCTTAAGTTCTTCGGGAATATAGATTAAGTTGGAACCGAGCACGCCACTAATTAAACTTTCTTCATACGCTTGATTAAATTTCTCAAGGCCAGAAGTAAAGAGAGCAAATGAAGCCGCACAATAAACGGATCTCGCACCGCGTTTTTTCATTTCAACTGCAATATCCAACATAGAATCGCCACTTGAAATCATATCATCAATTATGAGTACGTCCTTACCTTCTACGTCATCGCCTAGAAATTCATGGGCAAGGATTGGATTTCTTCCTTCTACTACTTGTGTATAATCTCTTAGCTTATAAAATGTACCTAGAGGTGCTTGTAATATAGAAGAGAAATACATGACACGATTGATCGCACCTTCATCTGGTGAAATAAGAATAAGATTACCAGACTTAAGATCTAAATCATGAACCTTGTTCTTTATTGCTTTTAATAATTGATAAGAAACCGGTATGCTTTCGAAACCGGAAATAGGTGTAGCATTGGCGACTCTGGGGTCATGGGCATCGAAAGTAATTACTGTATCTACACCTAAGTTATCTAATTCTTCCAGCATATAAGCACTGTCTAGAGATTCCCGAGAAGAACGTCTATGTTGACGACTCTCGTATAAGAAAGGCATTATAACGTTTATTCTTCTTGATTTTCCGCTAGCCGCTAAAATTATGCGTTTAAGATCTTGAAAATGCTCATCTGGCGACATCGGTTTATTCATTCCATAGAAATCATAGGTAACGGAATAATTCATTACGTCACAAATTATAAACAAATCATGTCCTCGAACAGAGTCGTTAAACATCGCTTTACCTTCGCCTGTGGCAAAGCGATCACAGACTGCTTCTAATAAGTAAGTGTCACGTTTAAATCCAGGAAGTGCTTCGTCTCCTGGACTATTGTATGCATGACGTCTTTCAATTAGATGGGCATTAACTTTTTCAACGAAGTGATCAGAACCTAACATGGATACTAGACCTATAGGACCGATTGGAGTCATCTTATTATCCCCATATTGATCATATGCATAGTAGTGATCACCATTGTTAGAAGTATTTTTACTCATTGCATCCTCCATTATTTACCAAGTAAATTCATTTCCATGTTATTATAAACGAAATCAATGACCTATGAGCTTTTTACTTGTAAATTATCGGAATAAGAAGTGAATACTATAATGTGCAAAGAAATTATGCTGTTAGAGAAGGAAAACTATGGATAAAATCAATTTTCAAAATACTGTACACCGCGCAACAGCTGGACAAATAAATCAATGTCCTCAAGATGGAAAGCCTGAAGTTGTTTTGGCTGGACGCTCTAATGTAGGTAAATCTACCTTAATCAATGCGTTAACTAATAAGAAAAAAATCGCGAGAGTATCCCAGAGTCCAGGTAAAACGCGTCTAATCTTATATTTTGAAGTAGATAACACTTTCTATCTTACAGATTTACCAGGTTATGGTTATGCCAAAGCATCACAAGCTGAAATCAAAAAATTCAACACGCTAGCGGATGACTATTTGAACTCAGGACGAAATATCAAGTTAATTCTATTTTTAATTGATATAAGAAGAGGGCCGCAAGAAGATGATTTAGCGCTTTTCGAATGGCTCAATCATAACAAGATTCCTTATTTATTAGTTTTTTCAAAGGCTGATAAATTAAGTAAAAGTCAAATTAATAATAGTGTGTTTAAATGGCAAAAAGAAGGGAAATTACAAGAAGGAATACCTTATATTGCGTTATCTTCAACTAGAAAGATTGGGATTGAATCACTTCAAGAATATATCAATCAAATTATTATAGAGCGTAATGAACTGTCTTAAAATTATAGTGAATTGTAGTTATTTGTAGATTTTTCGGCTAAATACCCTAGTTTAAATTCCATAAGATGGGAGTGGAGGGTATATGAACAATCTAAAGAACATATTTTTAGAGGTATTTGAAACCAGACCATTTCTTGCGCTTGTGTTGATTTTCTTCAGCACAGCACAACTTCTTGTGCTTAGAATTAGTTTTATTTCCTTATTGGGAGTTTTATTTTTATATTTAATTCTGGATTATTTGAGTAAATTCTATACCGTAATTTTGGGGCGATTAATGAAAGTTTTCTTCTTGTATTTATGTGTTTTCTTTCTCGTTTTCCAAATTCAACAAGTAAATTTATGGAACCGAGCTCCCCATGATAAAACAGTTAATCTTTTATTGAGACTAGATGCTGTAGACGTAAATGTAATGGAAAACAGCTTACAGGCTAGAAGCACTATTATCAATGGGCCGGCCAAGAGACTACGTGTAATGGTTTATGGTGTAAAACCAAACTTTGAAGTCTTACCAGGGCAAATTTTACAGATGAAAGGAAACTTAACAGTATTAAGTAAGGATCAAGTTCCTGGAACATTTTCTTTTGGAACGTATCTGGTAAAATCAGGCTACTATTATTCAATTTATGTTGGGCACGAATCCGATTATCAGTTAGTAATGCAAAATTCGTGGAGATATCCCATCAAGAGTCTATTACATAAGGTTAGAAAATATATCTCAGATACATTAATAAAATTAGGAAATTTTGAATTAACAGCCCTAATTACCGTAATGTTATATGGAGATCAGACTTACTTAAGCAAGGAATTGTCTGAAGATTTCCGGACTCTTGGGTTAAGCCATGTTCTAGTTGCTTCAGGTGCAAACGTAAGTTTACTTCTAACACTTATGGGACCAGCCCTTTCAATATTCTCCATTAAACGTAAGAATTCTTTTCTTATACAAAGCATTTTATTATTAATATTTTCACTACTGAGTTTGGGTGAAGCCGCTTTGCTTAGAGCAACCGTAATGAAAATTTTAGAATTATTAAATCGTCGCAAAATGCATAAGGCTTTGGCCGATAACTATTTATACGGATCGGTCATTATTCTTGGATTAATCAATCCTCATGTCCTTCTAAACACAGGATTTCAAATGTCTTGTGCAGCCACGCAAGCGGTATACATCTATAATACTTATAATAATCATCACAAAAAATCTTTTGATCCAAGATTGAAGCATCGGATTAAGAGTAGGCTAGTCAGTTACTTATTAATTCAAGTATTTATATTCCCATTTATTTATAGTAATGGGGATCGTTTCTATCTTATAGGTATAGTGACAAACATGCTGATACTTCCTATAACCGATTTGTTTATTTCTTGGGGATTTATTCTAATGGTTTTGCTAAGAATTCCATTAGTCTCTCATTGGTTAGCTATTGCTTTAGAAGGCATTTATGCGTTATTAATGTTCATGTTTTCATTCTTTCTAAAACTAGCACCTTATAGCGCTATCACTATAAATACTAAGTGGTATATCAACGGAATATTATTAATATTGCTATTTGCGATCTATAAGTATTCTAGAATGAAACGTATGAAACTATATCGAACAGGTTTACTATGTTTCATTATTCTACATTTCCTTATATTTCCTACAGTTGAAAAAAGTAAATATGGCGTTTATTTTTTAGACGTAGGTCAAGGTAACGCAACGGCAATATGGGATGGGAGATCTTTTGTATTGATAGATACCGGTCCACCTCAAGCAGGTAAGAATCTCATTTCATTTATGAATTACCTGAATATTGATAGGATAAATGTATTAATACTGTCGCATTTGGATTTAGATCATTATGGGGGACTTACTACTTTACTTGATGAATATAAGTTCAAAATAGATACTATTCTTATTGCTGAGACTCCGTATCATGAGGCCGAACCATTTCAAATTCTCCAAGATAGTCTTGTTGGAAGAAATATAAACTTACAAAATTTAATTTCAGGAAATGAATACCATATTGGAAATCTAGTCCTTAATGTTTTGCATCCTAGAGTAGTCAAGAGAGATAGGAACGAAAATAGTTTGGTTTTCTATTTAATTTCAGATGAAATCAAATACTTTTTCCCTGGTGATATTGGCATAGATAGCGAGCTTGATTTAGTTAGACAAGGAGACATTACAGATGTAGATATCGCTTTATTAAGTCATCATGGATCTAAGCATTCTAATTCACTAGAATTGTTAAAAGCGTTGAATGCAAGACTTCTAGTTAACAGTGCAGGTTTATTAAATCGATATAAGCATCCATCGGAAGAGGTATTAAATCGTATTAATGGCAGTTGGCCACTTGTTAGAATTGAACATGAGGGAAGCATTTTTATTCGTAAATACAATAACAGGACGTGGCAAGTCTTAACCTATACAAATAAATATCTTCCGAAAAATTATGCTAAAATAATCGATAGGGAGGCAGACAAGTGAAATATCAAGATGTAATTAAAGAGATTCATGCAGGTGTATTTCGTCCTATGTATGTTTTACATGGAGATGAACCTTATTTAATTACGCATGTGCTTCAAACACTAGAAGATAAAGTCCTTAATAAAGCGACTAGTGAACTTGATTCTCGCACGTCAAATTTTGAAAATAAAAGTTCCAAAATTCCATTTCAAGAATTAATTTTTGAACTACAGACTCCTTCTTTTATGTCCGAAAAAAGATTATTAATTCTAAAAAATACTGCGTTGTTTACATCTATGGGTACTGCTTATGAAAAATATTTTAATGATTTAATAGACGCCATTCATGATCAGGCTATTTTAATTATACAAGAGGAAAAATTCGAAAAGCGCAAGAAGAAGCTTATTGATAAAGTCCATAATGCAGGTGGTGTGTTTGTAGAGTTCTCTAAGAATGACATGAGAGCGCTTTTACAATGGGTGAGAGCTTTCTTTAAAATGAAAAATCTAGAGATTGAAAGTAATGCAGCAGAAAGTTTAATTGAACGTTGTAATCGAGAAATGTTCTTATTACGCAATGAAATGCAAAAAATTCATTTAGCAATAAAAGATACAGATCGTCAGATTATAGATTTTGCACTGATAGAGCAGTTATCTATTCCAGATTTCAGAGGGAGTATATTCGACTTAACGGATTTCTTAGCAAAACGTGATGTTGAGAATACTCTTCGGATTTACAATAATTTGTTAGCTCAAGGCGAAAGTCCAATTTATATGCTTTTCATGATCGCTAGACATTTTAGACAGTTATTAGTAGCTACGAGTTGTAATAACCAGAGTGAATTAATGCAAAAGCTTTCAATAGGAAGTTATGTAGCGGGGAAACTCTGGCGGCAGAAAAATTCTTTGGATGTAGGAATGTTTAAATATTTATATAGTGCTTGTGCTGAAACGGATTATAAGATTAAGAGTGGTCAAGTAGAAGAGAAAATTGGTCTTGAAATGTTGTTACTATCAGCAATGCAAGGGAATAGCTAGTGCAAAACTTTGTCATGTATTTTATAATGGCATAAGTTTTTAATAAAAATTACAAAAAAGAGGTTTATATATGACATATTTTTCAGAATGGAACGAGAGAATTCAAGATAATTCAGATGAAGCTAAATTCAATGCTTTTGTAGAACAGTATTATCAATCAGAGCAGCATGCTTATGATCTCATTTTGCAAGGTTATCCTAATTTCAACTTAACGAGTACAGCAAAAGACATGGCTCAGCGATTGGAGTATAGTGAAAATGATATGGTTTTGTTTGTAGGCTTTTTAGATGGAATCAATGAAAGTCTTCATGAAAAACTTGATTTGGAAAACTTAGAGGATGATACTGAAATAAAGCTTGATATCGATTATGAAAAACTCCTATATAATATGCACGATGCGCAAGCACCATGGCTATTTAAACTCAATTCTTGGACGAATGTCCTCGGTGAAGAAAAAGTTGAGGAGATTGGCAAGGAATATAGAACAGAACATATTGCCGTAAGTGATAAAGTAGTAGGTAGAAATGATCCATGCCCCTGTGGTAGTGGAAAAAAATACAAAAAATGCTGTGGGAAATAATTTAGGAGAGTGCTATGTCTTTGCATGTAATAGATATTAAAAGCTTATCGGAATATCCTGAGGAGTACCAAGACAAAATCGTTACTATAAACGGTTGGGTGAAACAGAATAGAGGACAGAAAAAATTTTGCTTCCTCAAAATTTCTGATGGTAGTTTCTTTACTCCAGTTCAAATTGTTGCAGAACGTGAGAAATTAAAAAATTACGATGCGGTTCAAGCTTTGGGTATAGGAAGTGCTATCCAAGTTACAGGAAAATTTTTACTTACACCTGGAGCGCGACAAGCATTTGAAATTAATGCAGATACTATTATAGTTGAAGGACAATCTGCTCCAGATTATCCACTACAACCGAAGAATCATACGCCTGAATACCTAAGAAGCATTGCGCATTTTAGACCTAGAAGTAATTTATTTTCTGCTGTATTTAAAATTCGTTCGGAAGCCTCTTTTGCTATCCATCAATTTTTTCATCAGAATAACTTTTTATATGTTCATACACCTATTATTACTTCCACAGATGGTGAAGGTGCCGGTGAGATGTTTAGGGTTACCACTCTAGATATTGAAAATCCTCCTAGAAATTCAGATGGCCAAGTGGATTACTCCAAAGATTTCTTCGGTAAATCGACATTCTTGGCTGTAACGGGCCAATTAAATGGAGAAGCATTTGCGCAATCATTTGGGAAAATTTACACTTTTGGTCCTACATTTCGTGCCGAGCATTCTAATACAGCAAGACATGCTGCAGAGTTTTGGATGATTGAACCTGAAATTGCTTTTTCTGACTTAGATGATGTTATGGAGTTGGCTGAAGCTATGTTGAAGTTTGTTATTCATCATGTACTAGTAAACTGTCCTGAGGAAATGCAGTATTGTAAAGAAAACTTAGATTCAGATATTATTGATAGATTAGAGAATATCGTAAACTCGGAATTTGTTCGCATTACTTATACTGATGCAATTGATATATTAAAACAATCCAATAAAGATTTCCAATATCCTGTAGAGTGGGGTGCTGAGTTACAAACAGAACACGAACGCTATCTGACAGAAGAAGTTTATAAGGGGCCTGTTTTTGTAACCAACTATCCCAAGGAAGCAAAAGCTTTCTACATGCGATTAAATGAGGATGGTAAGACCGTAGCGGCGGTGGATTGTTTAGTTCCAGAGATAGGTGAAATAATCGGTGGAAGCCAACGTGAAGAAAGACTTGATATTCTCGAACAAATGATGGAAGAAAAAGGTTTAAATCCTGAAGGTTATGATTGGTATATGGATTTAAGGCGGTATGGTACCACTAAGCACGGAGGTTATGGTTTGGGTTTCGAACGCTTGATTATGTACTTGACTGGAGTATCTAATATTCGGGATGTTTTACCATTCCCAAGAACGACAGGTTCAGCACATTTTTAGTAATGAATATCAGAAATGAGAATTTTAAGGTTATCTCTTAAGAGATAACCTTTTTTATTTGGAGGGAAAGTATATGCATTTCAATAGAATAACAGATATGCCAGAGAGTCAGAGACCTTATGAGCGTTTTCACGAAATGGGTCCATTTTCATTGAGTGATCAAGAGTTATTAGCAATTATTATAGGTTCTGGATCTAAGGGGAAAAATGCTCTGGCGCTTGCAAGTAGTGTGATCAGTATTTTGGCAAACGAGGAGGGGTTGCCACAGCTTAATGATGCAAGTATAGAAGAATTAATGGGAATCTCAGGAATAGGAGTTAGTAAAGCTATTAAGATAAAAGCTGCATTAGAAATAGGAAGACGAGCTAATAATATTAAACTTAAGAAAAAAACTAAACTCTCATCACCAGAGAAAATTGCCAATTATTTTGCTCCACGTATTGATAATATTCCAAGAGAGGAATTACATGTTGTTTTCTTGGACAGGAAAAATGCCCTTATTAAAGAGCTACTTCTATCCAAAGGTGGTTTATCTACTACCGTAATTGATCCAAGAGATGTCTTTCGTGAGGCGATCAAGGCAAATGCAGCGGCTTTTGTTCTTGTGCATAATCACCCTAGTGGAGATCCAACACCATCAAGGGATGATATTTCTACAACTATGCGCTTTCAAGAAGCTGGAAATTTCCTAGGGATTCATCTGCACGATCATATAATTATTGGTAAAGGTAAGTATATTAGTATGTTTTCAGATGCACTGTATAGTGATATTTTTCAATCCACAAGTACATAATCAATAAATAAGCGAAAATTATTTAATATGCCAATCATTATGTCTAGTAAGTTTTACTTGATTTATTATCTTTTTGTATTAAAGTTATAAGATGTGAGGTGAATCATAAGGAATTCGTTTACTATTTGTATACTTGTATTTCACTTAATAATCAGGTTACTACTTGGAAACACATGATATTGACTTGTACCTCACATTGAAAATTAGTAAAATAATTGTAATAATAATGTCATTATGCACTATGGTGTGCTTTTTATGGAGGATATATGAAGATAGTTGTATTATCAGATAGTCGAAAGAATGAGCTTTTGGTAAATTTCTGCATAGCTTACAAGCAAATTCTTGGTAGACATGAAGTTTTTTCAGTAAACCAGAATGTTCGACTTCTTGAGGAAGCTACTGCTTTGCGCATTTCTGGTATTGCTACAGATGTCGTAGGTGGAATGAATCAAATCGCAGCTAGAGCAGAATATAACGAAATCGATGCCGTTATTTACCTTCATGATCCAGCCAAAGGAGAATATGACCAAAAAAATCTACTCATGCGTGCCTGTGACGCAAATAATATTCCATACGCAAGTAACTTAGCAAGTGCAGAATTATTGATTTTAGCAATTGATAGAGGAGACTTGGATTGGAGAGAACTGGTACATTAAATGCGAGTTGTCATACAGAGAGTGCTTAAAGCTGAAGTTTCCATTAACGAAACGATACATTCAACTATTGATCAGGGTTATTTGCTTTTATTAGGAATATCGGATGAAGATACAACAGAAGATGCAGATTATATTGTTAAAAAAATAAGTGCATTACGAATATTTAATGACTTGCAAGGTAAAATGAATTTGTCTATCGAGGATACAGATGGGCAAATTCTTTTAATTTCTCAATTTACATTATTTGCTGAAACTAAGAAGGGAAATAGACCTGGATTTACACATGCTGCAAGACCAGAGCAAGCTATTCCTTTATATGAATATGTGAAAAATAGTCTCATTCTCAAAGATATTCATGTGAAAACAGGAGTGTTTGGAGCAGATATGCAAGTGAGTTTAATAAACGATGGTCCAGTTACAATAATAATTGACTCTAAGCAACGTGACTATTGAGCAATAAAAGATTGTTGATATTGTAGATATTCAATTCTTTCAAAATCTGTTATCATCATTTTTATTGGGATAAAGTCTTACCCATACTGATATTTTAGTTTTGAAGTACTAAGGAGAAAAATATGTTAACACATTTAATGATGTTTAAATTTAAAGATAGATTTGGTGGTAGAAGCAAAATAGAAAATCTAACCATGACTAGGGATAGAATAAATAACTTACTTAACATCTTTCCCGAATTATATAAGGCAAAAGTTTATACGGATCCGCAAGTTACGCCTGGGAATTTTGATATGTTAATCGTTTCGAAACACCCCAACCAAAGTAAGTTAAAAGTTTTTTTGAATCAAGCAGAAAACTTTGCGGAAAAGGAAAAAATTGTAGACTTAATTTCTGACCGGGTTCAGTTAAGTTATGAGAATATAAATTAGTTAAAATTGTAGGTTTTTAGTCATAAAACTATCCTTTAACCTCTTGTACAGTATGTATAGGAGGTGATTTTTATGTCAACAGTATTAGAAGCTAGTATTCATGTACCATTAACTTTAATTCTTATATCCTTGAGCATTTTGCATTTCCCTATAGAATATGGGAAGATCGCAAAAATTTCTAGAACTCACGTAGAGACTAGAAGAATAGAAAGTGCTATTTATGAGTCTTATGAAACAGCTTATGTTTCTCTGGTGAAGACTAATCCACAGAAATTAATTGAACTTATTCTTTGGGCAGATGATCAAATTACTTCAATTCATCATAGGATTAAGGAGAGGTAATTTGTATGAGAAAAAAAGCCTTTAAATTTATGAAATTAGAAGTAAGAGGTGGGCTAAGTTTCATTTTAGCCATAAGTATTTTCTGGACCTCAAGTTTAGCATTGGCAACTTATAATAGTAGTTATAAAAGAGGGAAATTATTAGCTATTGATCGCTTATCCTCCATTCAATTAGATCATATACTTTCCCTATATAACCGTGAATTATTAGAACGCTATGGTTTGTGGGGATTAACAAATGCATCTTTACCATTTAATGACTTAATGCAAGCATACCAAGAGCTTGAGACACAAGAAGAAAAATTTTTATTGGAAGCTCCTCTCCGTGGAGAACTTTTAGAACGCAAAATTATTGAATTTACAAGAGGTAGGATTCATCTCTCTTTTATAGATGAGTTGATGGAATTATATGATAACTTTAACGCTATATCGCAACTTATTACGGAAAATGATATCCCAAACACTTTAGAAAAAATAAAAGAAATACTTCCTAAAATACCTTCAGATAAAGCAGATAAAATGCTTCCAAGTTCTAGTGACAAGCTTAAATATGATATTGCGGAAGGAAATGCTGGCAATGAAATAGATGAAATAGAAAATATAGAAGAACTCAAAAATTTCTTTCTCGAAATAGATGGTCTAGGAGAATTAGACGCTTCGAATTTCTTTGAAGGATTTGAAATAGGGTTTATTAATAAAGAAAATCTAATCTCAAGTTTGGTATTCTTACTAGAAAATACACTAGAGATATTTAATCAGGAAGATTCATCTGGAATCAATAGTTTGCTTATTAATGAATATATTCTTTATCAATTTGTATCCGCAACACGAGGTCCTGATGCCAAAACTGAAGCTGGAAAGAATTTTATAAGTTTCAGTGGAAAGGCATTAAAATCCTATACGCACAGTGAAAGGTTTGAAGCAGAGAAAATTTTACTCGGAACAAATGGAGAGTATGCAACGTTACTAAGACTATCTCAGTTATTAACTGGAACACGATTGATCATGCATTACATACCTCAAATTATAAATGAAAGTCATATGAAGGGACATTTAGCAAAAGCTAGTATTTTATCTTCAGTCATAGCAGCGTTAAGTTTAGGCACGGTAATTATTGAACCACAGAGTTTAGCGTATTTACTAGCATTGATTCCAGCTTTTGTTGGAAGTTTAAAAGATATAAGAAGTTTAGTTAAAGGTGAAAAAATTCCATTGTATCCAGATAAAAGCTTGCCACTTTCCAAATATGAAGTCGACTATATTGATCATCTGCGGTTTTTTGCTTTGTTTACAAACGAAGAAAGAAAAATAGCAAGTTTAGAAAAATATTTATTTCAAAACGTCAAAGGTGAGTTTTTTACAGAAATTAACATCCAATTGTTATTAAGGAATGGTAAGTATTATGAGAAAAAACATAAATACTAAACGTATCTCTTCACAAGATGGAAGCCTGAGCATAGAGGCAAGTATTGTATTTCCAATTTATTTAATATTTATTGCTTTATTATATTCTCTGAGCTTAAGTGTTAGAGCGGACATTTTATGGCAAGAAGCGGCTTGGTCAGCCATTCAAGAAATTCAATTATCAACCGCTGCATACATAGATTATGAATATACCAAAGAAGAGAAATTAATCGACTTAAATAAATTAGGAGTAAAATTTACGATCGATCAAATAAATTCAACTTTGTTATTAAATAGGCAAGAATATTGGTTTAAACAAAGTCCACAGTATTTTCCGTATTTAGAAATTTTTATAGGGCAGAGAAAAGGTAAGATTCATAGAAAAGAAAATAATTTGTTTTATACTTTTTCATACAAACTACCCTATAACGTTGAAAATACTTATAAGTACTATTCTTACCCCATTCCTTTTTGGGGAGATTATAGCGTGGATAGTTTTGAATTGCTTAAGAAGAATGCAGATGACGAAGAAAAGAAAATGCATGATAATGTTTGGAATTTACCTTCTTTAGATAGAGGTGCTTATTTTCAACAGATGGAGGGGGCGAACTTACCATATAACTATCCTGTATTATCATCTTATGTAGATGGTAAAGCTACGAGCATTAAAAGTATGGATTTAACGGCACCATCTTATCAAAAAATAGAGAATATAGATAAGCAAATCGACGAATACGCCTTGAGACTACTTAATTTTCAGGGCACTACTAATTGGGGATCAGAAAATATTAGCATTAATAAGGAAATGATACAAAATAACACTTTAAGATTAGTAATTCCTGAGAATAGCAGTGAGGTACAAAAGCAAGTTCTAGAATTGCAAAAACTAAAATGGCTTGTCCAGGGAGTAGAAATAGAATGGATTGAAAGGGGATATAGCAGTAAATATCAAACGCATGAGTGATAGATTTATCTTTGCTATAAGCATAAAGATGCTATAATATGTTGAGTTGTGTTTAGTAATTGAATGCAAACTATTTCCTCTTTAGAATTAAGATTGAAATTGGAGACAAGAGGAGAAATTAACTATGGAGACCGATGATGGGTTTATTTGATAAAATTTTTGGTACTTATTCAGATCGTGAGATCAAGCGTATAACTCCTTTATTGGAAGCCGTGCTTGCTTTAGAAGAAGAATTTTCTTTGAAATCAGATCAGGAATTACAAGCAATGACTTCTATTCTCAAGGATAGGTATGCTTCAGGTGAGAGTTTAGATGACCTTTTACCAGAAGCATTTGCTACAGTTAGAGAAGCTGCTTGGCGTGTATTGGACATGAAACATTATCCTGTTCAAGTAATTGGTGGTATCGTACTTCATCAAGGTAGAATCGCTGAAATGAAAACGGGTGAAGGTAAGACGCTTATGGCAACTCTTCCCGTTTATTTGAATGCTTTAGCTGGTAAGGGTGTACATGTTGTTACAGTTAATGATTACTTGGCTTCCCGAGATAGTGAGTGGATGGGCAAAGTATACCGCTTCCTTGGATTAACGGTAGGACTCATCGTACCAGGTCTTAATAAAGCGGAGCGACGCGAATCCTATGGTGCTGATATAACTTATGGTACAAACAATGAATTCGGCTTCGATTATTTAAGAGATAATATGGTTATCTATAAAGATCAGATGGTCCAACGTGATCTGAATTTTGCTATTGTAGACGAAGTGGATTCAATTCTAATAGACGAAGCAAGAACGCCTTTAATTATTTCGGGTAAAGGCGATGAGTCAAGTGATATGTATGGTAGGGCGGATGCATTTGTAAGAACTTTAACACCATTCGTTGTAGCTGAATTAGATGCGAAAGAAGATAAGGATGAAATCGCTGGCGATGCGGACTATATTGTTGACGAAAAGGCTAAGACCGCGGTACTAACCAGAAATGGAGTTGACAAAGCCGAAAGATATTTCCGTGTAGAAAATTTATCCGATGAAAATAATTTTTCACTACAGCACTATATAAATAATGCTTTAAAGGCTCATGGCACTATGCATAAGGATGAAGCTTATATTGTTAAAGATGATGAGATAATAATCGTCGATGACTTTACTGGGCGTCTCATGATAGGGCGAAGATATTCTGATGGATTACATCAAGCCATTGAGGCAAAAGAAGGTGTTAAAGTTGAAAGCGAAAGTAAAACTTTGGCAACTATAACCTTCCAGAATTATTTCAGGATGTACCGAAAATTATCAGGTATGACAGGTACAGCGCTTACTGAAGAAGAAGAATTTAGAAGTATTTATAAGTTGGATGTCATTGTTATTCCAACAAATAAACCACTCGTTCGATTAGATGAAGCAGATGCAGTTTATAAAACTGAATTAGGGAAACTTAAATCTGTTGTACAAAATGTAAAAAACGCACATGAAAAGGGTCAGCCAGTACTTGTAGGTACAGTCTCAGTTGAACAGTCTGAAATTCTTAGTGGATTGTTCAAGAAAAGCGGGATTAAACATAATGTTTTAAATGCGAAGCAACATGCTCGAGAAGCTGAGATTATTGCACAAGCAGGCCGATTAGGATCTGTTACTATTGCGACTAATATGGCTGGTCGTGGAACGGACATTATTCTCGGTGGTAACTCTGAATTTATGGCCAGACAGAAAATGCGTCAAGAAGGATACGATGAGGAGCTCATTGAACAATCTACTGCTTTTAATGAGACAGAAGATCCTGTTATTTTAGAGGCTAGAGACAAATTCAGAATGTATAACGAACAGTATAAAACAGAAACAGAAGCAGAGAAGCAAAAAGTTATTGAAGCTGGTGGTTTATATATTGTTGGTACGGAACGTCATGAATCTAGACGTATAGACAATCAGCTGCGTGGTCGTGCTGGGCGCCAAGGCGATATTGGACGAAGTAAATTCTATTTATCTTTAGAAGATGATCTTATGCGTCAATTCGGTGGTGAACGTATGAATACCTTGTTCTCAACTATGGGTGTGGATGAGGATACCGAAATACAACATAAAATGCTATCTAATGCGATTGAATCTGCTCAGAAAAAAGTGGAAGGTAGAAATTTCGGTATTCGTAAGAATGTTTTAGAATATGACGATGTTATGAATCAACAAAGAGAAGTTATTTATAAACAGCGTCGTGAAGTACTAGAAGGCAAGGATCTCTCTAAAACTTTTGAAGAGTACATTGCACTTTCTATTGAAAATATTATTCGTGACTTCAGTCATGGTTGGGTGGATTCAAGTGAGTGGGATACAGCGGGGCTCCAAGCTAGACTTCTAGACTTAACAGGAGAACTACCCATTTATAAAGAACTGGAACAGATGATTGACTCAGGCTTGAATGCGGAAGAATTAATTCTTGAAGTACAAGATCAGGCGATTGATAAATATCATAGTAGAAGTGAAGAGCTTGGCGGAGATGAACTCATGCGAGAAGCAGAACGTGTGGTCATGCTAAGAACGGTAGACAATAAGTGGATGGATCATATTGATGCCATGGATACATTGAAGAATACTATTGGGATGCGTTCTATAGCACAACATGACCCAGTTGTTGAGTATCGTAAAGAAGGTTTTGAGATGTTTACTGAGATGACGAGAAGCATTGCTGAAGAGTGTGCCAAACTCATTCTAAGAGCACAATTTATTGCTAATAAAGCACCTGAGCGTAAGGAACAAGCGACAGAAACCGAAGCAAAACAAGAAACAAGTGAAGATGTTGTACAAGATAAGGCCAAAGCCTTTGCACAGAGTCAAGGAGCAGGTAAAAGTGCTCAAGAAGCTGCCCAACAAGATCGTTCCGTAGAGCCAGCAACTCGAGATAGAAAAAAACTTGGTCGAAATGACCCATGTCATTGTGGAAGTGGCAAAAAATTTAAGAACTGTCACGGAAAAAATTAAATTTAAAAACTTCCTAACTTAAGTAGGAAGTTTTTTATTTTGATAGCAATTAAATTGGAAGATAAATTATGCGGAAAAGAATCGAAGTTTATAAAAACCTTTTAATATTAATCCCTGATAGTGTATCAAAATATATGAACGAAATGCATGATGGTATCCTAGTATTAGAGGATGGTATCTTGAAATATATCGGACAAAATGACACACTATATGAGCAATTTAGACTGGAGTATGTACTTGATTTAGAAGAAAACGCATCTTCATGGGATTGGATTGAAATAGCTGCTGATGGAAAATTAATTTTCCCTCCATTTGCAAATTGTCATTGCCACTTGGGTATGTCCTTGTTCAGAAGTGCTCCTAAGGCCTTATCTCTGGAGTCCTGGTTAGAAGATTGGATATTCCCTCAAGAGAAAAAGTTGAGCTATGAAATCGTTAGAGCGGGAAGTTTATTGTCACTCCTAGAATTAAGTCATTCAGGATGTGGAGCAATAGCCGATATGTACTACTATGAAGAAGCGAATTTAGAATCTGTTCTTGACAGTGGTTTGCGCGCAAACCTATCAATAGATAAGAAAAATCAATGTAATGGAATTTATACTCAGAATCTTAAAGCTACAGAAGATTTTATAGTCTTGTGTAAGCAGAATGAAGATAGGGTGAAGAATTCCTTACATGTACATTCTTTATATTTGTACGATAAGGCTTTCTATCAAGAATTAGGTGAAATTGCTGAATATCTGAATTTACCTATTCAGATGCACTTGGCAGAGACAACCGTAGAAGTAGAAACAATTAAAGAACGTTTTCAAATGACTCCAGTGGAATTATTACGACATACAAATTTGTTAAGAGATGGTAGTCTTTATGCCCATTGCGTGCATTTAACGGGGCATGATTTGGATATACTTAAGGGGAGAAATGTCACCTTAGTTCATAATCCTGCTAGTAATGGGAAACTTGCTTCAGGCATATTAGATGCAGAACCTATTGAAACAAGAGGGATACGCCTTGCACTAGGAACGGACGGAGCAGGAAGTAATGACAGTCTTAACATGTTCTCAGATTTACGTTTAGCATTATTCTTACAAAAACTTCTCCATAAAAATCCCCAGGCGGCAGATGAAAGTAGATGGTTATACAATTCTACGACAAGTGGATATGAAGCTTTAGGATTCCCCGAAATGGCTGAATTCCGAATAGGAGAGAAGGCAGATTTTGTCTTATATAATCTAGACACCTTAGGACAAGCCCCCTTTGGCCCAAATTCTAGTGCACCATCCTTACTGGCTTATTCTGGAAGTCCTCAGGCAGTAGAGGCAATGATGATTAATGGTAAATATGTGATTAAGAACTACGAACATCAACTATTGGATGAAGAAAAAGTTGTCTGCGAAGCAAAACACGCTTATAAAGCTTTACATAAATAAAAAGCTTCATCCTGAGATGAAGCTACTATTGGAGCCACAGATGGGAATTGAACCCACGACCTATTCATTACGAGTGAATTGCTCTACCCCTGAGCCACTGTGGCA
>CAYMOG010000002.1:39888-129395 GCA_964392065.1 uncultured Oscillospiraceae bacterium | reverse complement strand
TGGTGGAGACGAGGAGAATCGAACTCCTGTCCAAAACCGTATTCTCAAATCCTTCTCCGGGTGCAGTCAAGCTATAGAGTATTCCCCTCTCTTCATAGCCACTTAACAGGCTGAAGGTCCGGTAGCTTCATAAATACAAAATCACGACAAAGCTTAGGTGATTAGGTTTCCCTCTTTAACCTCCCTGAGGTAAGGTCTGCTACTAGCACGGATACCTAACTGCAGATTATTAGGTCCATGTAGCTACTGATTAAGCAGCAGCTAAAACGTAATCGTCGTTTGCAATTACAATTTTGTTCGTTTATTTAAGTGGCCAACGAACATCCACTACCCGCTAGATAAGATGCAACGACCCTGTCGAAACCAGTGCGTCCCCTTATTTATTTAGCATTCGTAATTATAGGTGCTTTTGTTTTAATTATCAAGTACGTACGATACCTAAGACTATAGGAATAGTTTATCGTATAATATCAGTTGATTATGTGTTCAGAGGAGTAAGGTAATGATTCAATATTTTATTAGTAGAAATAATCAATTAGAATCCATTGATGAAATGACAAGAGGATGCTGGATAGCGTTGACCGAACCGAGTTTAGAGGAACTAATTAGTATTGAAGAATTGACCGGAGTAGAAAGCAATTTATTAAGAGCTGCACTGGATCGGGATGAATCTCCGCATATTGATAGCGAAGATAATCAAGTTTTGGTGATTATAGATGCGGTTGTAATCAGTGATTCAGAAAGAGAACTCTATACAACTATTCCTATTGGAATTATTCAGTTAAATGATTGTATTATTACTATCTGTTCAAATGCCGAAACGTTTATAGAGGACTTCAAAGGTGGGAGAGTAAAAGGGTTTTACACGCAATTTAAAACGCGATTTTTACTGCAAGTTTTATTTCGAAACTCAACACAGTATTTAAGAAGCTTAAGAGTGATTGATAATATGTCATCTAGAATTGAGAGACGTTTGTCCAAAGCCCAAAAAAATGAAGAGTTACTAGAAATGCTTCGTTTAGAAAAAAGTTTGGTTTACTTCTCTACCTCATTACGATCCAATCAAGCGGTTTTAGAAAGGTTATTTCGCTTCGATCAAATTAAGCGTTATCCAGAAGACCAAGATCTCCTAGAAGATGTTATTGTTGAGAATAAACAAGCGCTTGATACTTGTGATGTATACGTCAACATAATTGCTTCAACTATGGATACCTACGCTTCAATAATTTCAAATAACCAAAACGATGTCATGAAGATTCTAACCTCTGTTTCAGTAGTCATTGCGGTTCCCACCATAATTTCAGGCTTGTATGGTATGAACGTTCCAATACCTCTAGGCGATCATCCTCTGGGTTTCGCAATTCTAATAGGGATCACTGTAGTACTTATGGCTATTTTAATTTATATACTTCGAAAAATTAATATGCTCTAAAACCTACTCCTGTCATTACCATAGATATAGGCTATCTAGGTCTATGGTAAAATATAATGAAAGTAAAATGCTAGTGAGTAAACCATGGATAAATTGATTATTGTCATGCCTGTATATAATGAAGAAGTAAATCTTGAACGCACGGTGAAGGAATGGCATCCACTGACATTTTTGGGTGTAAATTCTAAATTACTTCTTATGAATGACGGAAGCTTAGATAGTAGTTATGAGATTCTGAAGAAATTAGAAAATGAATATCAGAATGTAATCATCATGACTAAGCCTAATGAAGGACATGGTCCTACGGTTCGTAAACTCTATCAAGAAGCACTAAACTTAGGGGCGGACTATATTTTCCAAACAGATTCAGATGGGCAAACAGACCCAGGTGCGTTCCAGGCATTTTGGGAAGCTAGAGAGCAGTATGCTATGCAAATAGGGAATCGCAAGCCTAGAGAAGACGGAATCTCGAGAGTAATTGTTTCCTATGTACTCAAGCTAATTCTTCTGCTGTTCTTTGGTCAATGGTGTAAAGATCCTAATGCGCCATTTCGCTTAATGCATAGAGAAGTAGTCGAAACTTTTCTACCGTTAATCCCTGAGAATTTTAATTTGACCAATGCAATCCTGTCAGTTTTTGCTTCATATAGTAAAATGCATTCTAGATATGTTGATATTCGATTTAAACCTCGCCAGGGAGGAAAAAACTCAATAAATATAAGCAGGATTATCCAAATAGGATTGGAGACCATGCGTCGTATGCCAGCTATAAACGCGAAGATGCGGAAGCGTCTTTAGAAATAAAGGAGCGAAAAAGTGAAAAATAATAAGAATTTTAAGATACTAATTTGCGATGACGATCAAGTTGTTCATGAATCTCTAGGTCTCTATATGAATGAGGATAATTACGACTATATTTCTGCTTATAATGGAGATGAGGGTTTACTCTTAGCAAAGAAAGAAAATCCAGATCTCATCATTTTAGATCTCATGATGCCAGGTAAATCAGGTATGGATGTATGTAAAGAATTGCGTCAATACTCGACAGTACCCATTATTATGCTTACGGCCAAAGGAGAAGAAATTGATAAGGTCTTAGGTCTTGAATTGGGAGCTGATGATTATATCGTTAAACCTTTTAGTCCTCGGGAAGTACTCGCTCGAGTTAAGGCAGTTCTAAGAAGATTAAAGAACACTACGGATTCTAATACACATCTTATAAAATTTGATGGCTTAGAAATTAATTTGGATAATTACCAAGTAACGGTTCATGGCGAAAAAGTGCAATTCACACCGAAGGAAGTGGAAATTCTTTACCTTCTTGCATCTAATGCTGGACAAGTGATGGAAAGGGAACAAATTCTCTCTCAAGTTTGGGGCTATGATTATTATGGTGATACGAGAACAATTGATACGCATATCAAACGCATACGTCAGAAAATAGGTAATGAGGATGAAAATTGGCAACTCATTACGGTCTATGGCATAGGTTATCGTTTTGAGGTGCATGATTAATGACCTTTCGTCCCTTCGATAATGGATCGGTCTTTTTTCGACGTATTCTCATGTTATTGATGGGAGCACTCTTGTTATCTGCGGTCTTAACACTTCTAATTTATAGTTTTGCTTCGAATATTGTGTTTACAAATATTAAAACACAAGAGTTAACTGAAAAAGCAGCAATTATTGCAGATAAAACAGCTGATCGGTATTTGGGCGATTTATCGGTTAGTGCATATAATAGTTACATGGACGCTGGTCCAGATTTGCTAGATACTAATATTATTGTGTTTATGTATCGGGGTGAAAGTTTTGATATAAGTTACTTACCTAATGAGTCGGTATTAACCGTTGAAGATGTTCAAGAAGCAAAAAATATCATTAACCAGCATAATTATAAAATTATGAATCGACGTACGGTAAGCTTCAGGGAACAACTTGGTGAAGAGAATCGTGATTATCTGTTCGTAGGTTATCCTATCATCGTGATGGAACAGTACAGTCAGAGTCAAACAACCACTGGAGCAGTTTATCTATTCAATTCCCTCGAGGAAATCCGTGAGAGTTATACGAATTTGAATTTCGCCTTGATTCTCGCCTCATCTATAGTATTTCTATTAGTTTTAATTCCATTAGTATTTGTTAGCCAGAAACTGATCCGTCCATTAGTGGAAACGAAAAATGTTGCCCTAGCTATGTCTAGAGGTGATTTCTCTAAACGCGCCAAAATCGGTTCCAATGATGAAATTGGAGAGTTGGCCAAAGCCGTTAACAATCTTGCTGACGATCTCGACAAGACTTTACGAAATTTAAAAGCAGAGAGAAATAGGTTACAACAAATTTTAAATGGATTAGGCGAAGGAATACTGGCCGTAACCAATCATGGTTCACTTATGCACATTAATCCATCCTTGCTTAGACTATTTCATCTTTATGAAATAGAAGAGGATGAGGCATACAGGAAAATTATGGATCTGTGTAATTTAGAAGAACCTATAAATCAGGTAATGGCTAGTGGTGAAACTCGAGAAATCCATGTGATTTATCGTGGACGTAACATTTCTATTCGATTAGATAGCTTATATGATTCAAAAAATGAAATCTATGCTGTTGTAGCGCTGTTTCGAGATACAACAGAAGCAGAACAACTTGAGCAAACCAGAAGAGATTACGTGTCCAATGTATCCCATGAATTACGCACGCCACTTACGGCTGTGCGAGGCTTAGTCGAACCGCTTATGGATGGTATCGTAAAGAAAGAAGAAGACCGTATGCGTTACTATGGCATCATTCTTCAAGAGACACTGCGGCTATCCAGGCTCATTGATGACATGATGGCTCTAAGCCGCCTGCAGTCAGGTAGTGTTGCAATGAAACCAGAACGACTAGATCCCATGGATATACTGATGGCTTTGGAATATAAATATGAGAGTACTATGCTTGAACATGAGATTAATTTCGAAGTAAAAGCAAGAGTAGAAAACTTAGAAGATATTTATAGTAATGAGGATAGAATTGAACAGATTCTTGTTATTTTCCTTGATAATGCTATGAAGTTTACAGATGCTGATGGATTCATTCATTTGGAACTTGTAGAGCTTCCCCAGTATCCCGATCGTTATGTTTTCCAAGTAGAAGACAATGGACGGGGAATTGCAGAAGAAGATCAAGAGCATATCTTCGATCGTTTCTATAAAGTTAATAAATCGAGGGGCCGAAGTGAGGGAACAGGTTTAGGTTTATCAATAGCGAAAGAACTCAGTATTCAGATGGGTGAACACGTATGGGTTCGTTCAACAGAAGGCAAGGGATCTTGCTTCTATTTAACCGTAAAAAAGTATAAGGAAGATAGGGATAATGAATAAAAAAAGAAATAAAAACAATCACCAAGATCAAGATAGTATGCGTCTTAATAAATATATTGCAAACTATGGTGAATACTCTAGAAGACAAGCTGATCGTCTTATTGAAGAAGGAAAAGTAGAAATTAATGGAAAAGTCGCAAGTTTAGGCGACCAAGTAATGGCTAAAGATAAAGTATATGTTGAAGGTAAACACATCTATAAGAAAAAAATAAATCCTACGTATATTGTTTTAAATAAGCCTAAAGGTATCATCTCATCGACAACAGATCGACAAGGTTTAGATGTCATTTCTTTTATGGACATAGAGGAGCGCGTATTTCCAGTAGGACGGTTAGACAAAGATTCCGAAGGTTTAATACTTCTAACTAATGACGGTAGTATTGTAAATCGTATCGCCAAGTCAAAATTTGGACACGAGAAAGAATATATTGTACGGGTTAATAAAGATATAACCGCTGAATTTATTAATTCTATGGAGTCAGGTGTTCGTATCTTGGGACAAACCACATTACCTGCAACTTTGAAACCTATAGATAAAAGAAGTTTTCGATTGACAATTACTCAGGGCTTAAACCGTCAGATAAGACGCATGTGTGAGGCTCTAGGCTTTGAAGTCCTTAATCTTAAGCGTATTCGCATGATGAATATTACGTTAGGTAATCTAAAAAGTGGAGAATGGCGTATCATGGGGCATAAAGAACTTGCACAATTATTATCGCTACTTGAAAAAGCTGAAAATGAAGTGCTTAAGCGGGATGATTCTTGAAATGTATAAATTAAGTTCCCATGATATTCTTTATGAAGATAACCATCTCTTAGTTGTTAGAAAAGCTCCAGGAATCCTATCACAAGAGGATAAATCCGGTAAGCCTGATATTCTCAATTTAAGCAAAGATTTTATTAAATCAAGAGATCAAAAACCTGGGAATGTGTTCATGGGTCTTGTGCATCGGCTCGATCGAAATACAGGTGGTGTGATTTGTCTTGCTAAAACCTCCAAAGCGGCATCGCGTTTGTCAGAGCAAATTCGCAAGCAACGATGGGAGAAATATTATTTAGCACTAGCACCTAGCGGAAATCTAGGTGATGACTGGACTGTATGGTCAGATACTCTATCAAAAGATAGTATAAGTAATCGCTCTGAAGTTCTTCTTAACGGAGAAGGCAAAGCCTCCGTATTGCAAATAAAAGAAGTAAATAAAGTAAAATACCAAGACAAGCATTATAGTTTATATTTAGTTCACTTAAAGACAGGCAGAAGTCATCAAATTCGTGTCCAAATGGCTTCAAGAGACCTGCCATTAATAGGAGACAGCAAATATGGTGGAATAAAATTAGAAAAGCATAGAAGCTATTTTCTAGGTTTATGGGCATATGGACTTAAGATTTTTCACCCTATCACACAAGAAGAAATGTATTTTACAGATCTTCCTAATGGCTCTCCTTGGGAGCTATTTACCCAGGATGTAGCCTGGCCTGTGCTATAATTTATTCAAATATAAAAATAGATTTTATGTCGAGGAAAGGACTTATCATGTCTACCATTTTAATAGTCGATGGAAATTCCATCATTAATCGTGCTTTTTACGGACAAGGTCGTCAAGGACAACTCACATCCCCAGATGGTACCCCAACAGGCGCTGTATATACGTTTATTACCATGCTAATGCGTTATTACGAAGAATATAAACCAACACATATTGCAGTTGCCTTTGATCGCAAAGAACCAACATTTCGACATAAATTATTTAAAGAATATAAAGCCCAAAGAGAAGGTATGCCTGAAGATCTAGCGGTGCAAATGCCTATGCTAAAAGCTTGTCTCGAAGCACTTAATATCTATCAAATAGAAAGAATTGGATACGAAGCGGATGATATTATTGGATCGCTGGTTAAGCAATGTAGTACGGAGTGTGAGGTGCTCATCTTAAGTGGAGATAGGGATGATTTCCAATTATTAAGTGAGAATGTAAAACAAATCTATCCCAAAAAAGGAGGTAAAACTATCCTCTATACACCTGAGCTATTAGAAGAAGAATTTGGCATTCGTCCCGATCAAGTAGTTGATTTCAAAGCTCTTATGGGAGACACTTCAGATAATATTCCTGGCATCAAAGGTATTGGAGATAAAACGGCTAGGAAACTACTAATAGAATATGGTGATTTAGACACGATATATGCTCATGCTGACAAAGTAAAAGGAGCTGTTGGGAAAAATCTTAGAGAAGGTAAAGACTTGGCTTATTTATCTCAAGATTTAGCACGTATTGATACAAATATGGATTTGGAGTTTACTCTAGATGAAATGCTTGTCGAAAGTCCTGATCAAGAAGAAACTTTTAAGCTCTTCTCAGAATTAGGATTTAAATCCTTGATCAGTCGATTTGGCCTAGAGAATACTCTTGAAGAAATCACCACGACACAATTACCAGAATGGACACTATATCGTGCAGAAATTACTCAATTAAAGGATATTTCTAGACAGGATTTCTATTTATGGTTTCAATTACATGAAAACTCACAGACCTTTACACTTATGCTTGGGTATGAAGGAGATAAAGAATGGGAATTTTATATAGAGACTAATAAGACTATAGAAAATATCAGAGAAATTCTTCAAGAGTTACATAATAAGAATAATACATTACATTGTTATGATTGGAAAACGTTGTCTAAATCCATTTCTTATTATCCTCTTAGGCATATTGTAGATCTACATATTGCTTCTTATTTAGTAGGATTTGAAGTGGCAGGTAAAACTTTGGCCGAAGTGTATACATTAGTACTAAGAGAAAACGTGTTCCATACAGAACAAATTATAGAGGCCTTCTCAGGAAACCTAGACGCAAGTGAAGTGCAAGGCATACATGAAATATTTATGATGTTGAAGCTCTATGAAGAAGTTGAAGCGCGTTTAATTGAGAAAGAGCTCAAAACCTTAGCCGAAGAAATTGAATATCCTTTGGCCAGTGTTCTAGGGAAGATGGAAGCTAGAGGTGTGCGAGTCGATATGGACATACTTCAAGGTCTAGGTGAGAATTTTCGTGCAAAAGCTAAACGCCTACAAGAGGAGATTTTTATTGAGGCAGGCCATGACTTCAATATTAATTCTCCAATGCAATTAGGTGAAGTCCTCTATGAAGAAATGGGTATCCAAACAGGGAAGAAGACAGCTACTGGTAATTATTCTACTGCTGCTTCTGAGCTAGAACGTATGGCGCCATTTCACCCCATCATACAGAAGGTTCTAGACTATCGCACGGTCTCGAAATTGGACTCGACATTTATACAAGGTTTGGCCAAAGAAATTCAAACCGATGGAAGGATACATACAAGTTTTCATCAAACGTTAACGACAACAGGGAGATTGAGTAGTTCGGAACCTAACTTGCAAAATATTCCAATACGAGAAGATGATGGTAGACAAATACGTAAAGCGTTTGTGGCAAGTCCAGGATATGTACTTATTGATGCTGATTATTCTCAAGTAGAATTACGTTTACTTGCAGTTTTAGCCAATGAAGAAAGCTTAATAGATGCTTTTAAGCATAATGCAGATATACACAAAAGAACAGCTTCAAGTATCTTCGGTATACCAGAAGAAGAAGTCAATCCAGATCAAAGGGCTGCTGCTAAAACGGTAAATTTTAGTATTATCTATGGGATTTCAGATTTTGGTCTATCTCAAGATTTAAATATTAGTAGACAAGAAGCAAAAGAATATATAGAAGGCTATTATGCTATCTATAAAAGTGTAGGACCTTATATGGAAAGTCTTAAGCAGTTTGGCAGGGAACATGGTTATGTGGAGACCTATTTCGGCAGAAGACGGTATATTCCTGAATTAACGGCTAAGAATTATAATGTGAGAAGCTTCGGAGAAAGAGCGGCTATGAATGCACCTATTCAGGGAACCGCGGCTGATATTATGAAAATCGCAATGATTAATACGGAAAAAGCACTAAGAGATGAAGACTTAGATGCTCATATTCTTTTACAAGTACATGACGAGTTATTGCTAGAAGCAAAAGAAGATGTTAGAGAGAAGGTTTTAGCTATTTTGAAACGGGAAATGGAGAATGCCGCCAATCTGGACATTCCCCTAGAAGTCGAAGTGAAAACAGCAAAGAATTGGTATGAGAGTAAATAAATGTTTGTATTAGGTATTACAGGTGGTATTGGTTGCGGGAAGTCTACAGCAGCAGGAATTCTAGCACTACATGGACTTAAAGTCTGCGACGCAGATGCTATATCCCATGAAGTTACAGAAGCAGGCGGAGCTGCAATTCCAGAAATTATCGAAGTGTTTGGTCCGGACTTCATTGGTGAAGATAAATCACTTAATAGAAAAAAAATGGGTGACTTGGTGTTTCAAGACAAAACATTATTGGATAAGCTAAGCTTTATTATTCACAAACATGTTATTCATGAAATGGGTAAAAGAATTGAAAAGGCTAAGAAAGCTAAAGAAAAAGTTATTGTCTTAGATGTTCCTATCCCTGTACGCGAAGGCTTTCTGGATGTATCGGATCAAGTATGGGTAATCTGGACAGAAGATTCCATTCGTCTAAAACGCTTACAAGAACGCGGTATGGACGAAACGGAAGCAAGACGAAGGATGTCTATACAAATGTCCGAAGAAGAATATACGCAAATTGCTGACGAGAAAATTTATAATAATGGCTCTGTACAAGAACTTGAACAGAGCCTGATTATGCTAATGGAACGAGAACTTATCTCTCGTGGAATTCCTGTAGACCTTACTCCTAAGATTGGAGAATCTGACAGGGAAGTGGAAACTTCATTAAACATTGAAACGGAATAAGACAACATCACCGTCTTTGAAAATATATTCTTTCCCTTCTGAACGTACCAGACCTTTCTCTCTACAATGGGCCATGGAGCCTTCTCGTGCCAAATCTTCATAGGCGACAACTTCTGCACGAATAAAGCCGCGTTCAAAGTCTGAATGAATTTTACCGGCTGCTTGAGGTGCTTTGGTACCATTGGTAATTGTCCATGCTCTAGTTTCTTGTTCTCCAGTTGTTAAATAGGAAATTAAACCTAATAAATCATAAGAAGACTTGATAATCTTGTCGAGGCCAGATTCTTCTAGACCTAGTTCCTCTAGAAACATAGCTTTGTCTTCTTCATCCAAGCTAGCAATATCTTCTTCGATCTTCGCGGAAATAATGACAAATTCTGAACCTTCTGCATGGGCTTTGGCCGCAACAGCTTGTACTTCTGGATTTTCTTCTGCACCCATAAGTTTGTCTTCTTCTACGTTTGCTACATAGAGAATAGGTTTAGCTGAGAGTAAGCTTAAGTCCTTTGTGAATTTTCTATCCTCTTCGTCGAGGTCAAAAGTCCGTGCAGATTCTCCGTTACTTAGGTGTTCACTTAATGCTTCAAGAAATTTTAGTTCAGCTAAAATTTCCTTGTTTCCAGATTTAGCTTGTTTTTTTGTTTTATCAATTCTTCTATCTAACCATTCTAAATCCGCTAGAATGAGTTCTGTATCAATGATTTCCATATCTCTCTTAGCATCTGTTGATCCTGAGACATGGGTGATATCCTCATCGATAAAACAGCGAACGACCTCAATTATAGCTTCAGTTTCACGAATATTAGCTAAAAATTGATTACCTAAACCTTCGCCTTTACTAGCACCTTCTACTAAACCCGCAATATCGACGAATTCAATAATGGCTGGAACGATTTTCTTCGTTTTACTGATTTCAGCTAAGACCTGTAATCTTTCATCTGGGACATGGACAATACCCACGTTAGGTTCTATGGTGCAAAAGGGATAGTTTGCACTCTCCGCACCTGCGTTTGTTATAGCATTGAATAATGTGGATTTCCCTACATTAGGCAAGCCGACAATTCCTAATCTCATTGTTAAACTCCTTATGAATAATCGCTTTCGCTTTTAAATGTTTTGTTTATTAATAATAGGATGATACTTCTTATTAAATAAAATGAAATACAAATTTTTTAATTTTAACCTTCAGTAGTTTAAACCTTTTGTCAAGAAGATTCAACTGTAATGGATTTCGATAATTTAAGGGTATATGTGAAGAGTGCTAGGAGTTATATAGAAGGTAGTAAATCATAATCTTGTTTGTGGCAGAACGAAAACAATTGTAGGTATTTGTAGGTTTTTTGATGGTTTAAGTTTATATGTTTTATTTTAGACTAAGTCTGTGGGAGGTAAAATATATGAGCACAGTAGTTATTTATAGTGCCTGTATTACAGGCAAGGAGAGTCAGTTAATTGATGTTGAAGTAAATTTAAGCCCTGGTTTGCCTTATTTTAATTTAGTTGGATTAGCGGACTCTGCGGTTAAGGAATCTAGACAAAGAGTCCGATCCGCAATAAGAAGTTTAGGAATAGTACAACCTAATAAGCGAATAACAATAAATTTAAGACCCGCTTGGATAAAGAAATCAGGATCATATTTTGATTTGCCCATCGCAATCGGTTTATTAGCGGCTCAGAAGATATTCTCAAGTGCTATTCGTATTGCCTGTTTCGGAGAGTTATCTTTAACAGGAGAGATTAAGTCTAGCTCTCAGTCCTTTGCTTTGATTCCAAGTCTTATAGAATCACCTGCCGATATATTTTTCTTTCCTGAAGAATCTAGACAAGAGATTGAAGCCTTTTATTCTGGGGGTATCTATGTGCGCAATTTAAAAGAGGTTGTAGAAATACTTAAGGATTATTCAGAACAAAAATTTTATGATCCACCTAGATTGAATATAAAATCCGAACACCGTGTTCTTCTAGAAGAGGAACACTTGCTGCCATTACATTTACAAGCGAGTGCATGGCGAGCTGCCACTATTTCGGTTGCAGGAAATCATCATATACTTTTTTTAGGGTCTGCAGGAAGTGGTAAAACCAGTATAGCAAAGGCTAGCGCCACTTTACTTCCTGACTTGGAAGATGAAATCGCTGTAGAAAAAGCTAAACAATTTGCTATAACAAAAGTCCCCAACACTTTCTATCCAAGACAAGCACCATTCCGTGAAATAGAAAGTACAGTTAGTATTCCTTCCTTGTTGGGGGGGAGTACGAAATATCCTTATGGAGAGCTGACTTTGGCCGATCATGGCATATTATTTATTGATGAAATTAATTTCTTAAGCACACAACATCTCAATATATTGCGCCCGATTATTCAAGATGCAGAAGTTCGTAGGACAAGAGATGGCGTGATTCAAGTATTACCAGCAAATTTCATTTTGTTCTCTGCTGCAAATCCTTGTTACTGCGGAAACTTATTTGAGAGAGCACAAAATTGCTCGTGTTCTGATGGAGAGCTGAAACGCTATATGGAGAAATTTCAAAATCCATTTTTTGATCGCATAGATTTATTTGTCGATATGCTTCGTTTGGAAGACGGAGAGCTGCATAAAACTATAATAGATAATACTTTTAATATCTTAGAAGAAAGAGAAAAAGTCTTACAATGTAGAAAGATTCAATACGAAAGGCAAGCCAATAGCCAAGTAGACATTTCTAAACTAAATGGAAGAATACCTAGTAATGTTATGAGAGAAACTTTTGAGATAAAAGTAAATATACTTATGTTTGCTGAAGCGTTAGCCGAATCTTTACGTTTATCAATTCGTCAATTTCATAAATTACTTAGAGTTGCGAGAACTATTGCAGATCTTGAATATGTCAAACATATTGAAGAAGAACATATATTAGAAGCTTTCTCCTATCGAAGGACGAATTAGAAGGTGAACTTATGCTTTGGAAAATTTTATTAAACTTACTGTCCTATAAGGGTTTGGTGAGCCGTAAAGTCTTATATCAAATTATTGACGAAAACGTAGAATTAGCATATTCAAATCCAAGTATAGAGGTCTGTACAGAGTTATTACTTGATTATCTTAATAGGCTTGACTTAGACAAACATACAAAAAATAAAATTACATTTCTTAATTCCGAACTTCCCAAGATATATCTATGGGCTCAACGACTTAATGAAAAGATGGAAAAGGACAATATTAAAATTTATTCATTTCTGGATAAAGAATACCCTTTTTTACTAAATCAAACTGCAGATAAGCCGTTATTACTCTATATGCAAGGACAGATTAAAGCATTGCAAGAATACACGTATTTCCTAAGTGTTGTGGGTTCGCGTAAGATGACTTTTTATGGTAAAAAGTTTATTAACTTAGAAATTGCTAGGCTTATGGATTACTCTGTAGTTATCGTGAGTGGTTTGGCGAGAGGATGTGATACGGAAGCCCATAGAACTTGTCTTGATAATAATGGATATACTATAGCTTGTTTAGCACATGGAATCGATTTATGCTACCCTAGAGAACATAATGCTATTAAAAATAGAATTCGTGAGACTGGCCTTCTGATGAGTGAATTTCCTCTAGGTGTGGAACCTAGGAAACAATTCTTTCCTAGTAGAAATAGAATAATAAGTGGTCTATCTCAAGCCACTTTGGTCGTAGAAGCCAAGGCGGCCAGTGGAAGTTTATTAACAAGCGAGCGAGCCGGAGAGCAAGGCCGAGATGTCCTTGCTTTACCTGGAAATATTTATGAAGAAAGCTCTAGCGGTTGTAATCGGCTCATCAGAGATGGGGCTTATCCAATTTTAGGTGCTTATGACATTCTAGATGTACTAGGAATTGATTGGATAGAAGGGAAGGGATTATCCAAGAATCCATCTCTTGATCCTATAATTTCCACCCTTCATAAAGCACCTTATTCTGAAAATGAATTGTCTAAAATTTTGAGAATCACTGTAAAAGATTTGAGGATAAGATTAATTCCATATGAAGCAAAAGGCATGATTAAAAGGGAAAAAGGTCTAATAACTTTGACAAGATTCTAATAACTGTGTATATAATAGCAAACTGTAAGCGACAAAAATAAGGGGCAAGAACATATGAGTAAGAATTTAGTAATCGTAGAGTCTCCAGCAAAAGCAAAAACTATAGGGCAATATTTAGGTAAAGACTATAAAATCACAGCTTCTGTTGGGCACATCAGAGATCTCCCATCGTCAACGATTGGCGTAGATGTAAAGGATAATTTCAAACCTCGTTATATTAATATGCGGGGAAAACATAAAGTTATTAAAGAATTAAAGGCGCTAGCACAAGATTCTGAAAATATTTATCTTGCAACGGACCCTGATCGAGAAGGTGAAGCAATAGCTTGGCATTTGGCTACCCTATTAAAAATTGATGCAGAGAGTAATTGTCGAGTTACCTTTAATGAAATTACTCCCAAAGCAGTTAAGAAAGCTATGGAGTCTCCTAGACCTATTGATATGGACCTCGTGAATTCACAACAAGCCCGCCGAATTCTTGATCGCTTGGTAGGTTATGAACTAAGTCCTTTGCTTTGGAAAAAAATCCGCAAAGGTCTCTCAGCTGGGCGAGTCCAATCAGTTGCAACGAGGATGCTTGTAGAAAGAGAACGAGAAATCAATGCGTTTATTCCAGAAGAGTACTGGAATATCTATGCTTTTCTAAAAGATCATGTAGAGGCTGAGAATTTCCGTGTACGTTATCAAGGTGAGAAGAACGGAGATAAGGTAAAAAAAGTTGAGATTAAAAGCAAGGAAGAAGCCGATGCGTTAGATAAAGATCTTGATGAAGAAAATTATAGCGTTGATCGTGTTAAAAAGGGTAAGAGGAAGAAAAACCCGCAAGCACCCTATACTACCAGTACCTTACAACAAGATGCATCGAGAAGATTGGGGTTTACTTCTCGCAGAACCATGCGCGTAGCTCAACAACTATATGAAGGAGTGAGTATACAAGGTCAAGGTCAAGTTGCTCTAGTTACCTATATCCGAACGGATTCAGTGCGTATTTCAGACGATGCTATAGAAGAGGCAAGAAATCTCATTACAAAGAGCTTTGGTAAAAACTACTTACCTAGTCAACCGAGAACATTTAAGAATAAGAATGCCTCTCAAGACGCTCATGAGGCAATTAGACCTGCCCATTTTAATTTATCTCCAGAGGAGGTTAGGCATACACTAAGTGATGAACAGTTTAAATTATATGATTTAATCTGGAAGCGATTCTTAGCCTCTCAGATGGCTCCTGCAGATATAGATACCGTAACGTTAGATGTAGTAAATAATGCCCATATTTTCCGTATAAATGGAGAGACTATCCAATTCCCTGGTTATTTAAAATTGTATGATGATATGGTGAGTAATGCGAATAAAGAATTATTACCAGAATTAGAAGAAGGACAGAAGCTGTTTTTTCAAAAACTTGAAAAGGAGCAAAAATTTACATTGCCACCAGCACGCTATACAGAAGCGTCTTTAATTAAAGCTTTAGAAGAAGAAGGAATCGGTCGTCCGTCTACTTATGCTCCAACAATCTCCACGATACTCGATAGAAACTATGCTGAAAAAGATAATAAGTCTCTAAAACCTACGGAGTTAGGGACCTTAGTGACGGAAATGTTAGAGCATAATTTTGATAGTATTGTAAATAAAAAATTTACAGCAGAAATGGAAGATGAATTGGATAAAGTAGAAGATGGCACAAAAAATTGGGTTGAAGTTCTAGAAGGCTTTTACCCAGAATTCCATGAAGCCGTTGAAAAAGCCGATGATGCTATTGATAAAGTAGAACTACCAGAACAAGATTTGAATCGTGCTTGTCCCAAGTGCCAAGAAGGAAAACTATTTTTGAAACAGGGACGATTTGGGAAGTTTATTGCATGTAATCGTTTCCCAGATTGTGATTATACAGAATCTTACGCTGAACCTACAGATGCCCACTGCCCTAAATGTTCATCTAATGTCGTCAAACGTAAATCTAAACGCAATCGCTACTTCTTCACATGTGATAAATTGGGTAGTGATCCTGAATGTGATTTTATTTCTTGGAACTTACCTATAGATGGTGAAAACTGCAATGTTTGTGGCGCCTATATGGTGATGAAAGTAGCTAGAGGGAAATCCTATAAGGCATGTTCTAATCCGGAGTGTGCTACGAATAAACGTACAGCGCAAACAAAAGGCCCTAAGACACGTAAAAAATCCAATGAGTAAGAGGATAGGAGAAGTAAATTGAAGAAGATAAGAATTATTGGTGCAGGTTTAGCAGGCTCTGAAGCTGCTTTGACTTTGGCCAATCTAGGGCAAGAAGTCGTTTTAATTGATATGAAACCTCATAGCTTCACACCAGCCCATAGTAATAATAATTTTGCTGAATTGGTCTGTAGTAATTCGTTTAAAAGTCTTCAGGAGCACTCTGCGACAGGTTTACAAAAATTAGAACTTAAGAAATTAGGTTCAGCATTATTAGAAATTGCAGAAGACACACAGGTTCCTGCAGGTAATGCCCTTGCTGTAGATAGAGATGCATTTAGTCGTAAAGTAACGGAAAAAATCCTAGCGCATCCTCATATAGAGTTTCGATCGGAAGAACTTGAAGCATTGCCTGATGATGATTGCGTTACAATTATTGCTTCAGGGCCGCTTACCCATGGAGGGTTATACCATGCAATAGAAAATATTCTTTCTTCAGAGAGTTTATATTTCTTCGACGCCGCAGCACCTATTGTATCGGCTGAGAGCCTAAATATGGATATTGCCTATCGAAAGTCCCGTTATGATAAAGGATCGGCTGATTACATCAATTGTCCGATGAATGAAGAGCAGTATACTGCATTCTATAACGCTCTTATAACGGCTGAACTTGCTGAGATCAAGGATTTCGATAACGATAATATTTTTGAAGGTTGTATGCCCATAGAAATCATGGCAAAACGAGGACAAGATACCTTACGATTCGGACCTATGAAACCTGTAGGTCTTGAAAACCCTCATTCTAATGAACAACCTTATGCCGTCGTGCAATTACGACAAGAAGACGAAGATGGCAAAATGTTTAATCTCGTTGGATTTCAGACACGGTTGAAATTCCCTGAACAAAGAAGAGTTTTCTCTTTGATACCAGGTTTAGAGAATGCAGAGTTTCTACGATATGGTGTCATGCATAGAAATAGCTTCATTGCTTCCGATCAGGAGCTCACAAGTGGTTTTCAGTTAAAATCGAATCCTAAATATTTTTTTGCAGGTCAAATTACAGGCTTAGAAGGCTATGTTTGTGCGATTGGGTCCGGATACTTAGCAGCAATTAATGCCTATTTATATAATCAAGGAAAAGAAGCCAGTTTTGTTTTACCTGAATATACAATAAATGGACAATTACAACGGTACGTTAGTAATGAGACTAGCCAAGATTTTCAACCTATGAATGCAAACTTCGGCTTATTACCACGTACAGAGAAGAAGATTCGCAAGAAACAAGAACGCGGTACGTATTATCGTAATCGGTCAATACAAGCACTTGAGAAATTCTTAGAAGAAAACCCTTTGAGTGTTATATAATAATAAGCACATTTGAGAAATAGTATATATAGAGTATAGGGAGAGATTATGGCTGGAATATTTGGTTTATTTGATTATACAAAAGAAGGACCTGGAGTAGATCCTGATGAGCCGCAGAAGAGTGCGATAGGTGAGTTTTTTTCGATTCTAGGAACGAAGTTCTGGAGAATTATACAGATTAATATGCTTGTGTTCATTCTTAGTATACCGGCTTTGATTGTTTCTTTTCTAGTAGTGAACTGGTTATTCCCTAATATACTTCCTGCTTTTTCTTACCCATCAATCTTAGCCGTTGTAAAATCGTTAAGTGAATCTCTAGTTGAAGGTATTACTGCGGAAGCTTTTGCTTCTCATTTATTTGTTTCAACGATGTTAGTACTTACTGCAAGTTTCGTAGGTTTACAAGTCTTTACTGTTGGACCAGTCCATGCTGGCGTTACCTATCTATTTAGAAATATTTCCAGAAGAGAGCCTGCTTTTACTTGGTTAGATTTCAAAGAAAATGCGAAGCAAAATTTGAAACAGAGTCTACTACATTCTTTACTTACTGCTTTAGTAGCAATTATTATTGGTATTGCAATCTTATATTATACTCGAGTCATGATCCCATCCATTATGAAGTCCATTTTACAAGGTGTTATCCTTGTCTTGACCGTGTTTTTTATGATGATGCAAATGTATATATATCAGATTATGATTACCTTTGATTTGCCCTTGAAACATATTTATAGAAATGCTTTTTTACTTAGTTTTATGAAGCTACCTTCAAACTTACTAGTATTAGCCATTCAAGTTATTTTACTTACGATACTGCCCATTATTACTATATGGCTAATACCTAATGGTCTTGCGAGTTTTGTTATTTTCTTGTTGTATTTTTTCATATTATTTGGTTTTAATCTGTATCTGAGTAACTTCCAAGCGAATCGACAGATTCAGAAGTATATGATGCCTCCTGAAGAAAAAGACGAAGGCTTATACCCTTATCGTGAAGACGTTGAAGACGTAGAAGAAGATCTACTTCACTAGATGTTTCATAGTATAGTAACCTGGTTTTTGTTTAAGCAAAAATTTAGCTGCTTCTATCGCACCTTTTGCAAAAACACTACGATTTTCGGCATGATGGGAAAAGCTTAACACCTCTTCATCCGACATAAATAAAACTTCATGATCTCCAGCGATACCACCTCCACGAATACCGTGGATAGAAACAGGTGCTTGACTGGAGATTATCTTCTCGAGACTAAGAGCCGTACCCGATGGATTATCTTTTTTATAGCGATGATGTTTTTCTATAATTGAAACATCGAAGCGACTACCTAACGCTTGGCTAGCTAGCCTTATCGCCTCTCCTAGTACGTAGACACCAATAGACATATTGGCTGAGCGAAAAATGGGTATAATAGTCGCTAAGTTTTCTACTAAGGCTTCTTGCTCTTCACTGTAATTAGTACTACACAATACAGCAGGACAAGGATTTTCTAATAAAAATTCATATAAACTAGGGAAGACCTCTTCACTAGAAAAATCTATAATACATTCATAAGACTCTAGAACATCTGGAAGCTCAGTATAAATAGGAAAATCGAACTTACTTATTCCATGACCTATTCCGGCAACAATCTGAACGTCGTTAAGATTTGTAACCATGGAAGAAATTTCCTGTCCCATGCGCCCTGTAGCGCCAACTAATAAAACCTTCATTCCTTATTCTCCTTGGTATGCTGAAATATGCATGGTACGTAACACTTCACGTATATCTTCGGCCAAAGCTTCACTTATTTCTCCCAATGGTCTCCTGCAAGGACCTACAGCGAAACCCAATTCATTCATAGCGACTTTAATGGGAATAGGAGAGACATCGGAGAAAAGAACATGTATTAGTCTACTGAGTTGAATTTGTATGTCTTGTGCCTCATTTACTTTTTCATCAAACCATAGGTGGCATAATTGTGTGAAGTCTTTGGGCAAAATATTCGAAGTGACCGAAATGACCCCTTGACCCCCTAGAGAGAGAACAGGCAGTACCATGCCATCTTCTCCCGAGTAATGGACATAAGATTCTCCACACATAGCGCGTGTTAGTGGAACTTGTTGGATATTACATTCCTTGATAGCCAGAATATTTTCAACTTTTGCTAGTGCATAATAGGTTTCCGGATTAATATTCATACTAGTTCTTGACGGAACATTATAAAGAATAATAGGTAAATCAGAGGCATAAGCAGAAGCTTCAAAATGTTTAATTAAACCATCTTGATTCGTTTTATTATAATAAGGGCTAACACAAAGAAGCGCATCAGCGCCTGCTGAAGTTAAAGATTTGGCCAAAGCCTTCGCATGTTCTGTATCATTTGAACCTGCTCCCGCAATGATAGGAACGCGACCAGAAGCGGTTTTTACGGCGACTCGAACAACTTCTATATGTTCTGGGTCCGGTAAAGTGGATGCTTCTCCAGTGGTCCCACTAATTACCAAAGCATCAATACCTTGATTAATTTGCCAATCTACTAATTCTTCTAGTTTATTATAATTTACAGTGAAATCCTCGTGGAAAGGAGTAACAAGGGCAGTTGCTGCACCTTTGAACAGGCCTTTTTCTAACATAGACTTCTCCTTACTTTTTTATATATTCTAGCATCTTTTAAGATTGATTACTTGTATATCCTTTAAGCGTGGTATAATTCTTAGCTATGAATAAGAAAGATTTTTACTATGATTTACCGGAAGATTTAATCGCTCAGACACCTCTAGAAAAGCGTGATACTTCCAGACTGTTGTATATAAATGCCAATAGTAAACAGTTGGAACATAAACAGTTTCTTGATGTGAAGTCTCTGCTTCATCCTGGAGACTGTTTAGTTTTAAACGACAGTCGAGTTATTCCTGCTCGACTATTAGGTACCAGGGAAGGTTTAGAACATCCTGTTGAGTTTCTTCTATTAAAAAGAAGAACCCTTACGGACTGGGAAGTTATTGTTAGACCAGGAAGAAGACTAAAACCTGGAGCCCATGTGGAATTTATTCCAGGAGAACTGTCTGCCGATATACTTGAAATTCTTGAAGATGGTAAGAGGCTCGTGCGTTTCATATATTCTGGTGTATTTGAGGATGTTTTAGACAGGGCAGGAGAGATCCCCTTGCCTCCATATATTACAGAAAAACTTGATGATCCTGAACGCTATCAAACCGTATATTCGGTTCATGACGGTTCCGCAGCAGCACCTACTGCTGGTTTACATTTTACTGAGGAACTTTTGGCAGAAATAAAGGCAATGGGTGTAAACTTAGTTTTTGTAACCCTTCATGTGGGCCTAGGAACTTTTCGCCCAGTTAAGGAAGACAATATCTTAGACCATACTATGCACAGTGAATATTATGAAATATCAGAATCTTCCTGTCAGATTCTAAATCAAACCCGACAACGTGGTGGACGTATTATCGCTGTAGGAACAACAAGTTGTAGGGTTTTAGAAAGTTTGGAAGTAAAGGATTTGGAAATTCTTCCCAGTCAGGGAGAAACGAAAATATTTATTTACCCATCCTATACTTTTAAAATTGTGGATTGCCTCTTAACGAATTTCCATTTACCCGAGTCAACTCTATTAATGTTAGTTTCGGCTTTGGCTGGAAAAGAAACTATAATGGATGCCTATAAGGAAGCGGTTCAGGAGAAATATCGTTTTTTCAGTTTCGGTGATGCGATGTTTATTGAAGGAAAACATGAATTTCTTGGAGAAAGACCAAATAATAAGGAGATTTAAATGATTGAGACGAATAAACCAGTAGTTTGGCATGAAATATTACATGAAGATAAACAAAGTGGTGCCCGTTTCGGAATCTTGCATACACCTCATGGGAGCTTCAAAACACCTATGTTCATGCCAGTAGGCACGCAAGCAACCGTGAAGGGCATGTCTCCACGAGAATTAGAGGAAATGGGGGCTGGCGTTATTTTATCCAATACCTATCATCTCTGGATGAGACCTGGTTCTGAACTGGTTAGAGAAGCAGGTGGCTTACATAAATTTATGCAATGGCCCAAAGGTCTCTTAACAGATTCCGGAGGGTTTCAAGTTTTCAGTTTATCTTCGCCCAAGGATATTGTAGAAGAGGGTGTGCACTTTAAATCCCATATTGATGGCTCGAAACAATTTTTGACGCCTGAATTATCGATGAAAATCCAAGAAGACCTGGGAGCCGATATTATTATGGCTTTCGATGAATGTATTCCTTATCCTGCTGAAGAGTCCTATGCAGCGAGGTCTTCGGATCGTACGACAAGATGGTTAGAACGTTGTATTAAAGCATTCCAAAATACGGATCAACAAGCTCTGTTCGGCATTGTTCAAGGTGGCATGTATCCTAAACTTCGTAGAAAAAGCATAGACGAAATCACACAATTTGATCTGCTCGGTTATGGTATTGGAGGCTTAAGCGTTGGAGAGCCTGCAGATTTATATTATCAGATGCTAGAAGAAACCGTACCATACATGCCAGAGAATAAGCCTAGATATTTGATGGGAGTAGGAACTCCTGATTATATGTTAGAAGCCATTGCCAATGGAGTTGATATGTTCGATTGTGTTATGCCTACTAGAATTGGCCGAAATGGATCCGTATGGACCAAGCATGGGAGATTGATTGTAAGAGATCGGAAGTATTCTAAACAACATATCCCTATAGAGGAAGATTGCACTTGTTACACCTGTAAGAATTTCACCAGAGCTTATTTACGTCATTTGATTAAAGCAGATGAAATGCTTGGTCTACGCTTGTGTAGTTATCATAACCTGCATTTTTTAATTCATTTAATGGGTGAAGTACAAAACGCCATTACTGAGAATCGTTTCCTATCCTTTAAGGAAGAATTTATGGCGAGATGGGGAGATGGTAAGTATACAGATGAGAAGGCAGGTATTAAAAATCAAATAGCGTTTTGAGCTACTTAAGAAATATAAAGTGCGATTTGATTTCGTCAAACTTGTAAGGGACTTATAAACTTGTAAGGGACTTATAAACGTGGTAATATCTTAAGCATATTTTCGAACGATCCAATGGAGGAATATTAATGAATTCAATCTTAATTTTGACTAGACAGCTAGAAGCAGCTGCGCCACAGATGACACCAGGTGAAATGTTCACATCTCTACTTGCATCTCTTGGTTTACCTATCATTCTTTTCGGTGCTATGTGGTTCTTCTTGATTAGACCACAACGGAAAGAACAGAAGCAAAGAAAATTAGATATTAACAAAATGAAGGTTGGTGATAAGATTGTCACTATCGGAGGAATTGTTGGTAGAGTGGTTAATATGAAGGATAATGAAGTTACAATTTCTACTTCTGTAGCCAATACAATGATGACGTTCCGCAAAGAAGCTATAGATAAAGTTGATAGACCTAAAGGTGAAGAAGAAGTTTAATTTTCTTGATATAGGTTTTCAGTGAAGCAATTAAGCATGGACCATTTGGTCCATGTTTTTTCATCTGAATGATAAGCATCTTATGAATAAAATGTAAAATTTCAAAATAAACAAGGGATTTCGACAAGTAGACACGTATCTAATAGATAGAGGAAAAACACATGGCGAGAATACCCGAGAAAATCATCGAAGAAGTAAAAAATAAGAATGACATAGTAGAACTTGTTTCTTCCTATGTCAGCTTAGAGAGTAAGTCAAGACAGAATCTCTTTGGACTCTGTCCATTTCATGATGAGAAAACACCGTCTTTTAGTGTATCGCCTAGTAAACAAATGTTTTATTGTTTTGGCTGCAATAAGGGTGGCGATGCGATTAGTTTTATTATGGCGATTGAGCATATGTCTTACCCTGAAGCCGTGAGATTCTTAGCGGACCGTGTGGGAATCGATATTCCTGACGACCATGGAGATGATGCCAGATATCAAGAACAAAAGGATAAACGCGAACGTTTATATGCTTTGAATAAAGAAGCGGCTCGTTATTTCTATAAAGCTCTATACTCACCCTTGGGGAGAGATGCACTAGTCTATATGCAAGAACGAAGAATTAGTAAACAGACTGCCGCTAGTTTCGGTTTAGGTTTTGCTCCTAATCAATGGCAAGGTCTACTTAATCATTTGCGAAATAAAGGTTTTACAGAAGAAGAAATCGAAGAATCTGGCTTATTTAAGAAGAACAAGAATGGAAATTGGTATGACCTGTTCAGAAATAGACTCATATTTCCTATTATTGATGTGATAGGTAATATTGTGGCATTTGGTGCTAGAGTGCTAGATGACAGTATGCCTAAGTACCTAAATAGCCCAGAGACGCTAATATATACTAAGGGCAAACACTTATATGGCCTTAATATAGCTAAGCGAACCAAAGCGGAACGATTGATTGTAGTAGAAGGCTATATGGATTGTATTACATTACATCAAGCAGGATTTGATGAGGTTGTTGCGTCACTAGGAACGGCTCTAACAAGTGATCAAGCAAAATTACTGCGTAAATATCGTGAAGAAATCATACTCTCCTATGATATGGATAGAGCAGGCAGGATGGCCAGCATACGTAATATTGATGTATTAGAAGAAAAAAATGTAGAATCCTATGTTTTAATCCTAGATGGTGCCAAAGATCCAGACGATTTCTTGAGAACCAATACACCAGCTGACTTCCGCTATCAACTCAATCATGTCATGAAAGGTTTAGATTATAAGTTCCTTCATATTAGAGAGGAAGCAACATATAACGCTAACTTAGATAAACATAAATATCAAGATTTAGCTGCAAGTTTATTATTAAGTATAAATAATCCTGTTCTAAGACAACTGCATGTTCCTGAAGTTGCTAGGACGCTTGAAGTTCCAGAGGATTCCGTGCATTTACTCTTACGTATGCGCGAAGAAGAACAAAAGCATGCAAGTAAAAGCTACTCTCCTCTGAAAAGTGAACCTCTAAAAAACGATACTCTCCAATCAAATTTGAGTTCAGAGAGTCCATCCAATAAAGAATCTCGAGTTCATTTAACCTATACAGAAGCGAGTGTTCTGGCAAGAATCGTAAAACGAAATGATTTGTATCGAGAACGAAATTTGGAGCTACATGCCTCTTGGTTCAAGGAGAAGCAGGTAAGGTCTTTTGTAGGAAAAGTTTTAACTTTGGCAGAAGAGAATCGCTTAAATGAGGATATCTTCTTACAATTACTTAATCAAGAAGACGAAGACATAAGAGAGATTTTGCTTCCGATCATGAGTCGATTTCTCTATGAAGAAGATACCAGTCGCAATGATGAAGAAAATTATCTGCTGATGCAAACGCAAGCGTTATTGATTAAGCAAGATTATTTTGCAAGGCTAAGTAAATACTATACTTACCTCTTGGATCATCCACAAGAAGGTCAAGATAATAGTGAGATTCGGAAGAAGTTTTTGTGGGTGAGTCAGGAAAGAAAAACAATAATGCAAGTATTGCAAAGTTTAGAAAATAGTATACATAAAAGTGAGGAATAGAAGGAGTTTTAAATGGCCAAATCAATAATTAAAGATTTAATTAAAAGAGGTAAAGCAAGTAATAATCAGATTGCTTATCAAGAAGTTATCGATGCATTGGAGAAAAATGATATTGATTTCGATGAGATAGAAAATATTCTTGTCCAGTTGGAAGCAGAAGGCATTAAGATTAATGCAGATATTCCAGAAGATGATTTAGATGATATTACCAAGGATGACGATGCGGGTAAGAAGAAAAAAGTTGAACAGGTTAGTGTAGATGACCCCGTTCGTATGTATCTTAAGGAAATCGGTAAGGTGGATCTCCTTACAGCGGATGAAGAAAAAGAGTTAGCACAGGCCATGGAAGCAGGCGATACCGTCGCCCGCGATCATTTAGCCGAAGCCAACTTAAGACTAGTTGTATCCATAGCTAAACGCTATACAGGACGCGGTTTGTCTTTCTTAGATCTCATTCAAGAAGGTAACTTAGGTCTATTAAAAGCTGTAGAGAAATTTGACTATACCAAAGGATTTAAATTCTCCACTTATGCGACTTGGTGGATCCGTCAGTCCATAACCAGAGCTATTGCAGACCAAGCTAGAACCATACGTATCCCGGTACATATGGTGGAAACTATAAACAAATTGGTTAGAACACAGAGACAATTAGTCCAAGAATTAGGGAGAGAACCTGAAGTTGATGAACTAGCCGCTGAACTGGATATGACTCCGGATAAAGTTAGGAATATTATGAAAATTTCTCAAGAGCCCGTATCTCTCGAGAAGCCGATAGGTGAGGAAGAAGATTCTCATTTGGGAGATTTTATTCCCGATGAAGATGTGCCTTCGCCAGAACAACAAGCAGCTTTTACATTGTTAAAAGAACAGCTCAATGAAATATTAGGAAGTCTCACCCAACGTGAAGAAAAGGTGCTTCGCTTGCGTTTCGGACTCGATGACGGTAGACCTAGAACGCTAGAAGAGGTTGGCAAGGAGTTCGGTGTTACAAGAGAAAGAATTCGTCAGATTGAAGCAAAAGCCTTGCGTAAGTTAAGACATCCATCCCGTAGCAAGAAATTAAAGGATTATTTAGACTAATGCTATTAAAAAACTTAACCCACCACTTAGAGACGCTCGCTCCTCTAGCATGGCAAGAGGAATGGGATAATTCGGGTTTACAATTGGGGAACTTAGAGAAGAATATAAAAACTATTGTCTTGGCTCTAGATATAGATTCTAAAACAGTAAATTTTGCTAGAGATAAAAATGCGGACCTTATTATTACACACCATCCTATGTTCTTTGCCGGAATAAAATCCTTAAACCATGCTGTTCATGAACAAAAGAACATTATGGATTTAGTTCAATCTGAAATTCATGTGTATTCTATGCATACGAACTTAGATGCTGCACCATGGGGCGTTAATTATTCTCTGGCCAAAGCATTTGAGCTCGATAATAAAATAACGCCTTATGTTCTCACTCCACATGGATTGACGATTAAAGAAGCGCTATTGCCTACATGGATTCCCAATCGAGAACAGTATGTGGGGAGGCAAGTGGGACTCGTACAGCTTATTAGACAAGAGAGTCAACTTGAACATTGGTATACTTTTGCGAAAGCTTTGGCACAAGGACACATACAATGCAATTTCTCGGAAGATAAAATAGTCCAAAAAATTGCTCTAAGCGGTGGATCGTGGGATGGCACATGGAATCTCGCTACAGTAGAGCAGGATATTCATCTTATCATCACGGGTGAAATGAAATACCATGATAGCTTATACTTTAGAGAAAGAGGCATTGCGGTTATTTGTCTCGGTCATTATTTGAGCGAATATTTCGTATTGGAAGATTTAGGACATTATATTTCTAATATTTTGGCGCAAGAAAAAGAAGAAACTCATCATGTTCATGTTTACTCTGGTCAAAATTATTATGATTTAGAGTCTGTATAATATAGCAATTCAGTGTATAATACATAGGATTTCTGAGATAGCTGGACAATCGCGGGCATGAGTCGAAAGACTATGCGTGAGGAAAGTCCGGGCTCCCTAGAACCAAGGGCGCCGGGTAGTTCCCGGTGAAGGCGACTTCAAGGAAAGTGCAACAGAAATATACCGCCGATTTATCGGTAAGGGTGGAAAGGTGAGGTAAGAGCTCACCGGTGATCTGGTAACAGATTGCGTCCCTGTAAACCCCGTCCGGAGCAACACCGTGGAGGAACATATGCAGAAGGTTCATGCGTTCCGAGGAGGTGGCTGGAGCCTAGTAGAGATATTAGGCCTAGATAAATGATTGTCCTAGACAGAACCCGGCTTATAGGTTATCTCAGATTTCATTTGCATTATGATGACGTATCTTATATAATGTTCAAGTTGTACCCTGTCTGGGTTAGAGGAGTTATCCACCCATTACGCAGATAGAGGCTAATTATTATAGGAGGATAGAAAATGACTATCGACAAACAAGCAATTATTCAAGAATATGCAACCCACGAAGGAGATACAGGATCTCCAGAAGTTCAAGTTGCATTATTAACGGCACGCATTAAGCATTTAACTGAACATCTTAAGACACATCCACACGATCATCACTCAAGACGTGGACTACTTCAATTAGTTGGTAATCGTCGCGGCATGCTAGATTATTTGATGAAACTAGATATTGAGCGCTATAGAACTTTAATTGAACGTTTAGGCTTACGTAAATAGGAACTAAGAATAAAAAAGCAGGGCAAAGACCCTGCTTTTTTTGTATAATAAATTTGTTGAGTAGTAGTACGTAGAACGAGACCATCTCCTGAAGGTGTTTTGGTTCTACAGCCTACAGCTCAAGTAAATATTCGGAGGTTTTATGAAAAAGACATATTCAAGAGAAGTAGCAGGCAGAACGCTACAAGTTGAGGTGGGAGAATTAGCCCAATTAGCCAACGGAGCGGCCCTCATTAAGTATGGTAAAACGACAGTCCTTAGCACAGCAACCGCATCTAAGAGTATTCGTCCAGGCATTGACTTTTTTCCATTAAGTGTGGACTATGAAGAGAAAATGTATTCAATCGGAAGTTTTCCAGGTGGCTTCCTTAAAAGAGAAGGTAGACCAACAGAAAACGCTATCTTGACCGCACGTGCGATTGATAGACCTATGCGTCCCCTTTTTCCAGATGATTTGAGAAATGATGTGCATATCAATAATCTAGTTTTATCTGTAGAAGAAGACAACTCACCGGAATTTTGTGCTATGTTTGGCGCCTCTCTAGCAGTTACCATGTCAGATATTCCTTTTAACGGTCCAACGGCTTCTATACATGTAGGTATAGTAGAAGATGAGATTGTTATTAATCCTAATGTGGAACAGAAGAGTAAATCTATTTTGGATTTAACGCTAGCAGGTACAAGAGATAAGGTTTGCATGATTGAAGCGGGAGCGCACGAAGTTCCAGATGATAAAATGATGGAAGCCATAGAAGCAGGTTATGCTGTAATAAAAGACTTATGTGCATTCATCGATGAAATTGTTGCAGAAGTTGGAGTAGAGAAGTTCTCTTATATATCCTCGGCAGTACCGGCAGAAGTTCAAGAAGCGATTGAAGCATTTGCTGAAGCCAAAGTAAGTGCAAACATTATGCACGATGATAAAGCGCTCCGTGATGAACAAATGGATCGTGTTTTAAGTGAAATTCAAGACCATTTTGCAGAAAATGAAGAAGTTCAGCCATTCATTGGTTCAGCATTTGATGCACTACAGAAAAAAGTTGTTCGCCATAAGTTATTTAAAGAACATTTAAGAGTTGATGGAAGAGGACTAAATGCTATACGTACGCTTCATGCGGAAGTCGATACGATTCCTCTTGTTCATGGTTCCGCTTTATTTTCGCGTGGACAAACTCAAGTTTTAAATATTGTCACGCTTGCACCGATGGCAAAAGCTCAAGTATTAGATGGTTTAGATAATCAAGAGTATAAACGCTATCTACATCATTATAATTTCCCTGGCTATTCCGTAGGAGAGGCTAAGCCTAACCGTTCTCCAGGAAGAAGAGAAATTGGACATGGTGCCCTGGCTGAACGCTCTCTAGTAGGTGTATTGCCTTCTGAAGAAGATTTCCCCTATGCCATTCGTTCTGTTTCTGAAGTGCTCATGTCTAACGGATCTACATCACAAGGTTCCGTTTGTGCATCTAGTATGGCATTAATGGATGCTGGTGTTCCAATTAAGAGACCCGTTGCTGGTATATCCGCAGGATTAATTGTAAATCCTGAAGATGAAGGTGACTATTTAGTCTTCATGGATATTCAGGGCTTAGAAGACTTCTATGGTGATATGGACTTCAAGGTTGCAGGTACAACAGAGGGCATTACGGGCATTCAGGTTGATATTAAAGTAAACGGTTTATCTATGGATATTATACGTGATGCTTTTGCTTTAACGAAAAAGGGTAGACTCCAGATCATTGAAGAAGTTATGAATCCAGCTATTTCCGAGGCAAGATCTGATCTCAAGGAAACTGCTCCTAAGATTCTTCAAACTACGATTCCTGTCGATAAAATTGGAGAAGTTATAGGCAAGGGCGGTAAAGTAATCAATCAAATTATCGAAGATACGGGTGCTAAAGTCGATATCGAAGATGACGGTACTGTATATGTCTCTTCTAGTGATATTGAAGCCTGTCGCCATGCAATTGCAATTGTAGAAGGTATTGTCACTGAACCGGAAGCAGGTCAAGTGTACGAAGGCCGAGTTACGCGTTTAATGAATTTCGGCGCTTTTGTAGAATACTTACCTGGCAAAGAAGGTCTCGTACATATTTCAAAATTGTCTTGGGATCGTGTAGAGAATGTAGAAGATGTATTGGCCGTCGATGATATTGTTAAGATAAAAGTCTTAGAAATCGATGACCAAGGTAGAATCAACTTATCTATTCGTGATTTGTTAGATAAACCTGAAGGCTATGAAGAGAGACCTCGTCAAGAACGAAGCGATCGTCCTAATAATAGGAATAGAAACTCAAGAGATCGTGATAATTATGGTGGGGGTAGAGATTCTAACCGTGGTAATAGAGAGAGGGATTCTAGACCGAGAGATCGGGATAGAGAGAATCGCTCAGATTTCGGTGGGGATTTCGCGAAACCAAGAGAACCTAGAAAACCACGTTCAAACCAAGATTAATACTTAAAAAATATAAACATATAGGACGACCTTACAAGAAGTAAGGTCGTTTTTTTATTTCTCTTAAGTCCATTTATAGGTATAATAGGATATATTAATTAGGTAAGGGGTATTTATCTTGAAAAAACCTGCACAGAAAATGAAAATTCTCTATATTCTTAAATACTTATGGGAGAACACAGATGAAGAGCATCCTGTTACAACGAAAGAGCTTATTGCTTATCTCGCAGAAGTCGGTATTTCTGCAGAACGCAAAAGTATCTATAAGGATTTAGAAGCTTTAGAAAACTTTGGCATTGATATTTACAAGAATGGTGGCCAAAATGCTTCCTACTATCTTGCTTCAAGGGATTTGCAACTCGTAGAAGCAAAAATCCTCGTAGATGCTGTTTGTACTTCTAGATTTTTAACGCCACGCAAAACAGATGAAATTTGTAAGAAGCTATCTAAGTTTGTTTCCAAGGCTCAGAGCTCTCAATTAGAACGTAACGTGCATGTAATGAGTCGTATCAAATTGAAATCTGAAAATGAACAAATCTATTATAATATTGACAAAATCCAAAGAGCCATCCAAGAGTCCAAGAATATTTCTTTCTTTTATAAGCGTTGGGTGATCGATGAGCATAATGGTAAAGTTTCCTATAAAGAAATACGAAGAAATGATGGAAATCGTGTCCATGTTTTTCCTATTGCTTTACTCTGGGATGATGAACATTATTATCTAGTAGCCGAAGACTTAAGTGTACATATGCAAAAACATTATCGTTTAGACCGGATGGAATCCATTGAAATAGGTAAAGAAGGCAATGAAGATAGCCGTAGGTTAGCAACACATTTTGAGCCGGCAAAATATTCCAGAAGAGTATTTGATATGTATAGTGGAAATGACAAGGTTATTACCATTGGATTTAAAGAGAATTTACTAACATCCATTCTGGATCGATTTGGTCAAGACATAATTATTGAACATCAAGATGAAAAATGGTTTCGTACGAAACAAGTAATTAAAGTGAGTGACCGGTTCTTCGCTTGGGTTGCAGCATTTGGTGGAGACGCAAAAATATTAGAACCTACTTCGGAAATTGATAATTATAAAGATTTCTTGCGTAGAGCGATGGAGGCCTATGGTGAACAATGATACAACTAGAAAACTATAATCTAGAGAATCTATTCTCTATAGAGGATATGAAAATTAAAAAGTTTCTTGCAACACACAATTATCCCTGGGAGGCTTTATCACATATTAATCAATTTGTAATGGATTACATTCAAACGCTACAAGACGAGGATTCTTATCTACAAATGGATGAGAATGTATGGGTGCATCGAACCGTTAAGCTATCACCTACAGCCGTTCTAAATGGTCCCTGTATTATAGGTGAAGGTTCAGAAGTACGACCTGGTGCATACATACGAGGGAATGTGTTTATTGGAAAAAATTGTGTAATTGGAAACAGCTGTGAATTTAAAAATGTAATTCTTATGAACCATGTTGATATCCCTCATTTCTCTTATGTCGGTGATTCTATTTTAGGCAATTACGTGCATTTCGGAGCGGGTGTAATTACTTCGAATTTTCGTCAGGACCACCAAGCGGTGAAAATTCGCTTTCCTGATGGAGAGATTTTACAAACTCAACTTCGTAAATTCGGAGCTATTATCGGTGATGGTTGTGAAATTGGCTGTAATTCGGTTTTGAATCCTGGCACCATATTGGGTAAGCGTGTACAAGTTTACCCACTTACTTCCTTACGATCAGTAGTGGATGCCAATTCTATAGTGAAAAACAGCACGGAAATTATTAAAATTATTTAGTTTGGAGATTATATGGCAAGATTATTTGGAACCGATGGTGTTCGAGGCATCGCCAACCAAGAGCTAGATGGAGTCTTAGCATTTAAGCTTGGTAAATATGGGGCAAGAGTACTGCGTGAACATTTTGGCAAAGATGGGAACGTGATGATTTCTCATGACGGTAGAATATCAGCAGATATGTTAGTATCGGCTTTGGCAGCAGGTTTTTGCTCTGAGGGTATGGATGTCTATCTAGCAGGTTTACTACCCACTCCGGGTTTAGCCCATGTCGTTAAAAATGGAGATTATGCCCTAGGTGTTATGGTTTCTGCATCCCATAATACATTTGAATACAATGGAATTAAATTTTTCAATCATAATGGCGAGAAATTATCGGACGCTCTTGAAGATGAAATTGAAGCCTTAGTTATGGGTACAATCGCTGATTTAGATTATAAAAAAGGTAAAGACTTAGGCCGAATCCAATTTCATAATTATGTTCCTCAAGAGTATTTGCAATTTCTCCTACAACAATTTCCTATCGAAGGTAGAGGTCGTAAACTGGGAATCGACTGTGCCAATGGTGCAACCCAGGAGTTAGCTGTTGATTTGTTCACAGCACTAGGGTTTGAGATTACCGTTGTAAAAGGCATTTTCTCAAATGGCATGAATATTAATGATTCTTGTGGATCTACACATCCTGAATTTTTGGCGAGAAGTGTAGAAGCCTCCCATTGCGACCTAGGCATTGCATTTGATGGTGATGGTGATCGTATTATAGCTGTAGACCGCAAGGGTAAGGTAATAGATGGAGATCAGATATTGGCAGTTTTGGCTTTGGCCAGTAAAAAACTAGGAAAGCTAAAAAATAATACTTTGGTTGCTACTATGATGAGTAATTTAGGTTTAATAGAATTTACTGAAAAAAATGGTATTAACTTGGAGTTGACAAATGTAGGGGATCGCTATGTACTAGCGAAAATGTTAGAAGAGGATCTAAATTTAGGAGGAGAGCAATCGGGCCACATAATATTAAGAGATTATCAAGCAACAGGTGATGGTATGTTATCGGCTTTAGCACTTATATATGCTTTAGATGAACTTGATATGGACCTAAGTGAGGTGGATGACATTATTCGTATTTACCCTCAAGTGATGAAAAATGTTCATGTATCTAATAAAGTAAAACCACTAATTCAGGAGGATATGGGTCTTCAGAATCTAATTTTACAAATGGAAACTGAATTGGGTGGTAAAGGGCGAGTGTTCTTAAGGCCATCTGGTACAGAGCCTGTAATTAGGGTTATGACCGAAGCGGATAGTATGGAAATGGCAGAGAACGTTACAGATACTTTAGTACGCTATATTGAAAAGTGCTATACTAAATAACATAAAGAAAGAAATATTTTGGAGGGTAGTATGGAAACAATTTTGGTTACTGGTGGTGCAGGTTATATAGGTTCTCACACATTGATTTCTCTATATGAAGCGGGCTATCGAGCAGTTGTCATTGATAATCTCGTAAATTCAAGTGCAGAAGCAATTAAGAGAACAGAAGCAATAGTCGATGAATCCATTCCATTTTATGAAGCGGATGTAAGAGATAGAGAAGCTTTACGTAAAATATTTACTGAACATACTATTGATGCAGTGATTCATTTCGCAGGACTTAAAGCAGTCGGAGAGTCTGTAGGTATACCCTTAGAATATTACTCCAATAACATTGACTCCACTTTAGCTTTGCTTGAAATTATGAAGGAGTTCAATGTAAAACGTATCGTCTTTAGTTCTTCGGCTACGGTATATCGTTCCGATAATGCATCACCTCTAGAAGAAGATATGGAATTGGGCTGTACGAATCCATACGGTTGGACGAAATTCATGAATGAACAAATAATTTCAGACTTCTGCTCAGCAAATCTTGACTATACTGCCGTGCTGTTGCGCTATTTCAATCCTATTGGTGCCCATGAATCTGGAACCATAGGAGAGAATCCAAAAGGTATTCCTAATAATCTTATGCCATATATTACTCAAGTTGCCGTTGGAAGAAGAGATAAGCTTTTCGTATTCGGTGACGATTATGACACACCCGATGGAACAGGTGTAAGAGACTATATTCATGTTATGGATTTGGCTCAAGGTCATGTTGATGCTATAGCTTATAGTAAAGAGCATAAGGGTAGTTATCCCATAAATTTAGGTACAGGTAAAGGTACGAGTGTTTTAGATTTGAAAAACGCTTTTGAAAAAGCATGCGGAAAAGAAATTCCTTATGAAATTAGTCCACGTCGACCTGGCGATATTGCTACCGTATACGCTGATGCCTCGCGCGCTAAATCGAAACTTGGTTGGGAAGCTAAATATGATGTAGATAGAATGTGTGAAGATAGCTGGCGTTGGCAAAGTAATAACCCATACGGTTATGAAGAGGATAAGAAGTAAACCCTTTAGAAATCATAATAGGTTGTGTTGAAGTATGAAGAGAAAACATCAAGGAAATTGGCAAGATAATGTAGATCCAAGGGATATTCCTAATGATTTAGAAGAAGAGAAACAAGTCAAATCATATTTACCGGATGGAAATGAACCAGACTCCGATTATTTATGGCAAAGACCTAATGCAGCCTATGAGCAATTGGATCAAAAACATCCCGATACGGCTCCTTCTCAGAGACGCGGGCAGAAATCTTCTGAAGCTCTATATGAACGTGCTTCTCAAGCACAACACCAATCGGAACACGATGAATTTTTCTATAAACGCAAAAAGAATCCTAGGGTGCTCGTGATGCGCACCCTAGTAACACTTGTTCTTATAGGTGTAATCGGTATATTAGTTTGGGCAATTACAGAACAAATTGCTTTGCGTGAATCTTTACAAGAGGGTCAAAATCCTGGAAGTTCTTATTCGTCTGAGCAATTGGACATGACCAATTCTAATAATGACTCAAACGAGACTTATGAGAACACCGATAATTCTGGTGTTATTATCCAACCTACGAGTTCACCAATACAAACGCAATCCATAGAGATAGTAGGGAATTGGGTAGACAGGAGACCAACCTCGACCTCAAGTTCAAGTGAATCTGATGTTACAGGTACAGGATCTGAAAATTCCGAAATCACTAGTAGTACTGAAGAAGGTTAAGCCTAGATATTTTCATTTACATTCTATTAAGAGTTGTTTTACAAACAAGATGAAATAACAATTGACTTTATTTGACTAATAACTTAAGATTTACTCTGTTAGCACTCAATATATTAGAGTGCTAATTTATTATTATATAGGAGGCTATTTTATGAATATTAAACCCTTAGCAGATCGTGTTGTAATCAAAATGGTAGAAGAAGAAGAGAAAACCTTCGGTGGTATTGTGTTACCAGATAGTGCCAAGGAGAAACCTCAAGTAGCAGAAGTTGTTGCTGTAGGACCTGGCGGTGTTGTTGATGGAAAAGAAGTGCACATGGAATTAAAGATTGGTGATCGTGTTCTTATCAGCAAATACGCAGGTACACAAGTTAACTTCGACGATGTAGAATATACCATTTTGAAGCAAAGTGATGTTTTGGCAATCGTAGAATAATAGCTAAATACAATTACAAACCAAGAAAAGAAATGAGGAAATATAATTATGGCAAAAAAATTAGTACATGGAATTGAAGCGCGTCAGGCACTAGAGAGAGGTGTAAATAAACTTGCGGATACCGTTAAGATTACTCTAGGTCCTAAAGGAAGAAACGTTGTTCTAGATAAAAGTTACGGTGCTCCTATTGTGACAAACGATGGGGTGACCATTGCAAAGGAAATTGAACTAGAAGATGATGCCGAGAATATGGGCGCTCAATTACTAAAAGAAGTCGCTACCAAGACTAATGATGTAGCCGGTGATGGTACAACAACCGCTACTTTACTAGCACAGGCAATTGTCCGTGAAGGTCTGAAAAATATTGCGGCTGGTGCCAATCCCATTTACTTACGTAAAGGTATACAAGAAGCGGTAAATCTTGCAGTAGAAGAGATTGCTAAGCATTCGGTTCCTGTTGCAAATAATCAAGATATCGCAAGAGTTGCTGCTGTCTCTGCTAACGATGAGAAGGTAGGAGAATTAGTTGCACAAGCAATGGACAAGGTCTCTGCTGATGGCGTTATTACTGTAGAAGAATCCAATACTATGGAAACCGATCTCGAAGTAGTAGAAGGTATGCAGTTCGATCGTGGATATATTTCAGCTTACATGGCAACAGACACTGAAAAAATGGAAGCTACATTGGAAGAGCCACTTATTCTCGTAACAGATAAGAAGATTTCTAGTATTCAAGAACTACTTCCTCTATTAGAAAAGGTCGTTCAAGCAGGCAAGAAACTCCTAATCATTTCAGAGGACTTAGAGGGGGAAGCACTCTCTACAATTATTCTAAATAAACTTCGTGGTACACTTGATGTTGTTGCAGTTAAGGCTCCAGGTTTCGGTGACCGACGCAAAGAAATGCTACAAGATATCGCCGTTTTAACTGGCGCTCAAGTCATTACAGAAGAACTAAGTCTAGATCTGAAAGAAACTACTCTCGATCAATTAGGTAATGCTCGTCAGGTAAAAGTTGGTAAAGACAATACCATTATTGTTGATGGCGGTGGAGAGGATGAGAAACTCCAAGCTAGAATTAAGCAGATCAAAGCACAGATTGAAAACACAGATTCTGAATTTGATCGTGAAAAACTTCAAGAGCGTTTAGCTAAATTGTCTGGTGGTGTTGCAGTTATTAAGGTTGGTGCCGCCACAGAAGTAGAAATTAAAGAGAAGAAATTAAGAATTGAAGATGCTCTAGCCGCTACAAGAGCTGGTGTAGAAGAAGGTATCGTTCCTGGTGGTGGTACATCTTATATCAATGTTTTACCTGCACTAGAGAAGCTCCTAGATAGTTATGAAGGAGACGAGAGAACCGGTATTAGCATTGTTCTACGTGCATTAGAAGAGCCTGTTCGTCAGATAGCAATCAACGCAGGTTTCGACGGATCTGTAGTTTGCGAAGGTGTGAAAAAACAAGCAGAATCTGGAGTAGGCTTCAATGCCGTTACAGGTGAATATGTAGATATGGTAAAAGCAGGTATTGTTGATCCAACAAAGGTTACCCGTTCCGCCTTACAAAATGCCGCTTCTATTTCTTCAACGCTCTTAACTACGGAAGCTCTAGTAGTTGATATACCAGAACCAGAGCCTGCTGCTCCAATGAATCCTGGCGCAGGTATGTATTAATTCTAAAAATCAAATCAGATATTTCTATCGTTAGCCTTCCCTGTTACAGGGAAGGCTTTTATATCTTAGTAGATCGATTTCAATTCTGTAGCGTTACTTGCTATACTGATACTAATAATCTTAAGGAGATAATAAATGGGATATAGAATAGAATATGATAGTATCGGGGAAGTACAAGTGGATGAAAGTCGTTTCTGGGGAGCCCAAACCGAGAGAAGTCTCCACAATTTTGCTATTGGCAACGAAAAGATGCCAACAGAATTAATACGCGCTCTGATTCGTATCAAACACGCAGCATGTCAAGTAAATTATGAATTAGGAAAACTTAACGAAAAGGAACACATGCTTATAACTGAAACCTGCCAAGACTTACTTACCCATGATTACAAGGAACACTTCCCCCTGTCCGTATGGCAAACAGGAAGCGGGACGCAGACGAACATGAATGTAAATGAAGTTATTGCGCACATAGCAAATAAAAGAGCAGGTGAAGAGGTAATTCATCCCAATGATCATGTTAATATGGGCCAAAGCTCCAACGACGTATTCCCATCGGCTACACACCTTGCAGCATATGAAGAAATTCACCATAAACTTCTTCCGGCAATCGAATATTTGAGAAATATATTTCATGAGAAAGCTCAAGCATTTCAGGAAGTAGTTAAGATAGGTAGAACCCATCTCCAGGATGCAACGCCCCTAACCGTTGGACAAGAGATTTCAGCTTGGGAAACCATGTTAACGCGTTCAATAGAATACATATCTAATAATTCAGAAGTTTTCACCTTACTTGCTATAGGTGGAACTGCAGTAGGAACAGGTGTCAATACCAGCAAAGATTTCGGCAAATGTGTGGCGGAAGTCTTAAGTACGGATACTACTACTTATAATTCTGATGAAAACAAGTTTTATCAGTTAACCTCTCGAGATAGTTTCGTTTTAGTCCATGGAGCAGTCGAAGCACTCGCAATGAATCTTCATAAAATTGCAAATGATATAAGAATGTTAAGCATGGGTCCACGGGCAGGTATAGGAGAATTGAGCATACCTGCCAACGAACCTGGTAGTTCTATAATGCCTGGTAAGGTAAACCCTACGCAAGCAGAACAAATGACTATGGTTTCAGCACGCGTAATGGGAAATCAGACGAGTATAGCCTTTGCTGCTAGTCAGGGTCAGTTTCAATTAAATGTCTACACACCATTAATAATATATTCTTTCTTGCAGAGCATTCAACTTCTTACGGATTCCATGCGTTCCTTTGCCAACTACTGTGCTCTAGGAATTGATGTGAATACCAAAAAAATTAATGAGCACTTGGAAAACTCACTCATGTTGGTTACTGCCTTAAGTCCTGAAATTGGGTATAAAAAAGCTGCCCAGATTGCCAAGCTTGCCTTCGAAGAAGAGCGAAATTTACGAGAGGTTGCTCTTGAGCAACTTGATATTTCAGAAGAAAAATTAGATCAATTATTAGATCCTAAAAATATGATTTAAAAAATAGTCAATTAAGGGTAAAATAGATAATTGACTGAACGTTTGGAATGTTAAGAATACTTAACATTCCTCCGTGAAAAAAGCACTAAACTGTATTATGATATTAAGGATTTTGTGGTTTAATCCACTATGGAGGATTTATGTTTGGAACAGAAGATGTTTTTATTGAGAAGATTGTTAAGAGACAACTCGGCTCAGTAGACTATGCACTGATTGGATTGTATATTCTTTTATTTGTATTTGTATTAATCTTAGTTTTTATATTCTTACCTTATATTGTAGCCTTTGTTCCACTTATTATTGCGGCTGCGATTTACGGACTCTATTATTTGATAAGTCAGAGAAGAATAGAGTACGAATATATTTGTACAAATGGCACACTTGATATTGATGCCATTATTAATAAGAAGAAGAGAAAGAGAAAAGTTTCCGTTCGTGCACAATCTATGGAAATCCTAGCGCCTCTGAGTTCCCCAGATTATAACCACCATACGAGAAGCAAGATAAAGACTATGGACTTAACTACGAATACGAGCAAAGAAAATGTATGGTTTTTTGTAGCAGATGTAAATAAAGAAAGAGTCTTAGTTCTTTTCGAACCTGATGATCGAATCTTGAAGGATTTAAAACGCCATAATCCGTCAAAAACACAATATACCCTTACTAGAGCATAGAGTTTTCGGAGGAAAATATGATAGAAATCAACAACTTAGTCAAATACTACGGTAATAATAAAGCCGTAGATGACGTTAGTTTCAGAGTGGAAGCAGGCGAGGTTCTAGGTTTTCTAGGGCCTAACGGAGCCGGCAAGAGTACAACCATGAATATTTTAACAGGGTTTATTTCTGCTACTTCAGGTCAAGTCAAAGTAAACGGCTATGACGTTTTGGAGGACCCAGAAAAAGCACGTGCAAGTATCGGATATTTACCTGAACAACCCCCCCTGTATCTAGATATGACCGTATTAGAATATCTCAGATTTGTCTGCGATTTGAACAGTGTTCCCAAAAAAGAACAAAATGAACATATTGCTCGCATTATGGCTCTAGTAAAAATCACAGATGTTCGTAAGAGACTCATTCGAAATTTATCCAAAGGTTATCGCCAGCGAGTCGGAATAGCCCAAGCACTTGTAGGAGACCCTGAAATTATTGTATTAGATGAACCTACTGTCGGCTTAGATCCTAAACAAATTAAAGAAATTCGTTCGACTATTAAATCATTGGGGAAGAATCATACGGTCATCTTGTCGTCTCATATTCTGTCAGAAGTCGCTGCGACGTGTGACCGAGTCGTGATTATTAATAATGGTAAAATCGTTGCTTCTGGGTCATCGGATAGTCTTGGTGATGCGGTAGATGGAATCAATCGTGTTGAGCTTATGATAAAAGCAGACAGCGATCGTGCAATGTCTGTTCTTAAGTCTATACCTGGTATCACGGATGTACTCTTTTTGCGTAGAATGGAAGATGTTGTTGTGTATGAATACCAAACCCATGAGGGGTTTGATGTACGAGAAGATGTTTTCCATGCTTTGGCAAAAGAAAATCTACCATTAATTGGTATGAAAACCTTGAACCCCACGCTTGAAGACGTATTCTTAAAAGTCACTAGCCAGAACTATCATCCTGAGAAAGAGGAAAAATAATGAGTCAAATTCTAGCCATAACCAAAAGAGAATTCCATAGCTATTTCAAGTCTCCCATGGGCTGGGTGCTGTTTGCCATCTATGCCTTCGTGTCAGGATTATATGTATCATCTATGCTTTTGAGTAGTTATATGGATAATTCAGCTACCTTGCAATTCATGAAAAGCTTATTCATGATTCTTATACCCATTATGACGATGCGTACTATTTCGGAAGATAAGAAGAACGGTACACAGGTTCTACTTGCTACGTCACCTGCCACTTCAGGTCAAATTGTGATAGGTAAGTACTTCGGTGTCGTGCTGATGTTCCTAGTGATATCTTCGATTAATCTGGTTTATGTATTGGTGACCTTGGCTCTCGGTGGAACTATTGATATTCGTTATTTAGGGACATTGATTGCGTATCTATTAACCGCATTAGCGTATATTGCAATTGGTGTTTTTGCTTCTGCTCTTACTGAGAATCAGATTATTGCAGCGATTATTTCATTTGTCATTTTTGTAAGTTTCGAAATACTTTCAAACTTAAGTGGAATCTTAGCGACTTTAACAACCTCATTCTTTAACCGTTTAGATTTCTTCAATATAATTCCTGCAAGCTTTGATCAACAAGCAGGGCAAGGCGTGAAACAAGCTCTAGATTGGATTAACCCTGCCAACCGCTTAGCAGGTTTTTATCAAGGCACTTTTGATTTAATGACGATAATTTACTTTATCAGTGTCATTGTCATTTTCCTATACATTACCTACCAGATTCTTGAGAGTCGTCGTTGGGCGGAATAGAGAGGCATACTATGAGTAAACAAATTAAAAATGAAAACAAAAAGAACAAGAGAAAAATCGATAGTAGAAATAAAACATTGAAACGAACCGCAATACTATCTGTAATTGTGTTGATTGCGATTGTAATTGTAGGAAATGCTCTATTAAATGCTGTTGTTGGAAATAAATTGCAATTTGACTGGACACCTAACAAGGCACAAACTCTAAGTGATGTATCGAAGAATATTTTAGGCGATTTGGAAAACCCTGTACACATAACAGTCCTTAGCACGAGAGAAAATTACCCAGGCCAAAGAACTTCCGGGGATCTTAGCTTCGTTCCTAGACTTCTCGAAGAATATGAGCAATACTCTAATGATAATATAACGGTTCAATATGTTGATCCTGTACAAAACCCTGCAATCATTGACACGCTAGATCCTAATGGCACGAGCAATTTAACTAGAAATCAAATTGTCGTCTCCAATCATGATCACAGCAAGTTAAAAGCTCTAAATACACAAGATTTAGTGGCCCTAGAGTCTTCACAGCAACAATTATACTTAACAGGCTATACGGCCGAAGAATCAATAACGAATGCTGTACGTCTAGTTAGCTCCGAAGTGACACCTGTAGCCTATTTAACATCTGGACACGGGGAATTAGCCTTGGAACAAAACTTCACAATGTTAAAGTTTTTATTGGAACAAAATAGATATTATATAGATGAGCTCGATACAAGAACCGCTACCAATATTCCTGAGGATACAGAACTCTTGCTTATGCTCGCTCCAAGTAATGATATCGCAGAGAATGAAGTTCAAATGTATTTAGATTATCTCGAAAAGGGAAACAGCTTAATCGTAATTGCCAATTACAGCACGAGTGAACTCCCTAATCTAAACCGAGTTTTACGTGAATATAACTTATTCCTAACGAATAATCGTGTGAGAGAAACTAATACAGACCGAATTTTCCCGGGGTATGATAATGCTTTCTTAGCAGAGATACCTTCCGGTTCGGATTTTGCAAATCAAGCAGGATCTGCTCTAGCCATTGAAGCAGCACAAATCCGCACGGCAGATAATAGTCAAGAATGGATTGAAACACAAACGATACTACAAACATCAGATCAAGGTGTATTAGACATGGATGGCGATTCAAATCAGACAACAGAAAACACAGCGGTTCATTCTATTGCTATGTTGGCCAAAAACTCTGGCTACATGGATGGTTCAACAATTACTGAACCTGCTCAAGTTGCCGTATTTGGCTCTGCTTGGTTATTCAATGACTCTAATATGATGAATTATCCAGGGAATTATTTAATCGCCAACTCAGCAATTACGATGTTAAGTGGTGAAGTTCAAGATGGTGGTGATTTACTTATCCAACCTACTCCTGTTGTGAGTTATTATCTTCCCGCTCGTAGTCAATCCTTATACCAAGTATTAGGATTCGTATTCTTAGGTTTAGTTCCTATTGCACTATTAGTCGTTGCACTTATAACCTATCGTCGCCGTAAGAAGCTCTAAGAGGTAATCATATGAAAAAAACGAGGACTTTGGTAATTATGGTGGTGGTACTGGTTGTTCTAATCGGTGCCTTCGCACTATCGCGTTTGGTCAATTTTGGTACGGGGAGTGAAGAAGAAACTTCGCAATCAAGTGTGCAGGCGGCTACCCCCCTTCTTTCGCTAAATGCAGAAGAGGTTGATAAATTAATTGTATCTAATTCTGAACATCGCATGGAGATTGATGGAAATTCTTTTGTTCCTACCCCTACTCCAATACCCGAAGGTGCCAATCCTGTGACGGGGGCACCAGAAAGACCAGCCATTCAGGAGTGGACACTAAGCAGTCCAAGTTTAGTCCAATTAGACCAACAAAAGGTGAATAGTTTCGCCAATAGTCTTATGACCATTACCAGTATAGAAAATATTGGCAAGAAAACACGAGATGAAGCTGAGGAATATGGAATTGCCCATGACAATCCACAGATACAGTACTACATGGAAGATGGTACAGAACACACTATTCTCTTAGGTAAAGAATTAAGCTCTACTTCACAAGGTCGTTATTACGCCTACAATCCAAGTACAGAAGAAGTTGCTGTTGTAACAAGTGTAGCAACAAGGATCCTTTCTAGTCCTTTGGAATTACTCGATAACAGCATTGTAAATCTCTTGCATAATGAGATTACAACGTTTTCTCTAGAACGTATCATGGATGATTTTGTAATTCAAGCTGAAAACTTAACTCCATTAAGTAGAGAGGAAATTACCGAGCAAAGTCCAGTAAACTGGCAAATGCATGAGCCAGTTACCTGGTCGGCAAACCTCAATAATCTCGTAAATTTCTTATCAGAGGTGGGAAGCCTTTCAGCCCATACGTTTGTGGCACAAGGCGAAAACCTAAGCACGTATGGATTAGATAACCCCCAGTATATATTGGAACTTAATAGTGAAGCAGGCACGAAAAAAATCTTGTTCGGACAGAATCTCTCTGATGAATATATCTATGCTATGGATGCAGAAACGGAGTATATCTTCACAGTAAATCGTTCTTCTATAAGCCGATTAGGGATGCCTGCGGTAGAGTTTTTCGATTCATTTGCAGCCCTAGTTAATGTTCAAGACGTAGGTACACTTACTGTTGAATTAGGAGAGGATAAATATACTTCGGAAATCTTCCATCCAACCAATGCAGAAAAAGAAGAAGACAATTCTTTGACCCCTACATATACACTTGATGGTAAGGATGCAAATGTGGAGAATGAGAACAATAAAAATGCATTTAGCCGTTACTATCAAGCCGTTATCGGTGTCACTATTGCTGGATTTGATTTGGAAGCAGAACCCAGTCTAGAGAATCCTGAATATCGCATTTCATATACGATGAGAAATGAGAAGGAAGATATAATTGTCGAGTATGTAGAGCGGAGTGCCGATTCTCTATACTTATTCAAAAATGGGGAATATACCGGATTTTATGTATATAAATCGAATTTTGAAGATACGAACGATTTAAATTCTCCAAGTATAAGACAAGCTTTGAACGAATTATTAGAAATTATTAACTAAAGTTAATGGGATGGAGCAAGAAGAATGGAAACACAGGGAATGCAGAAGAAAAGGAAAAGAGAGTTATTCCTCTTGGTTATACTCACTTTTGTTCTTATCTTCGGCTTACTCTTCTTGCTCGTTACCTTACCTAACCGCTCGTTATTTTCCGAATCATTAGATAAGCAGCTTATGGCAATCAACACGGATCAGCTTTTTGCTCTAAAAGAAGGTGAGAGCCAGCAGGTGTATCCATTCTCAAATGAGTATCTCATGCGTGTAAGTAATGATTTAGTTACTTACATAACGTTAAACGGGGACCATGAAAAAAACCAGACTGTACAATTACAAAGAAGCATAATTGCTCGGAATGAAAAATTCTTCCTTGTAGCGGATCAAGGAGCATTCAACTTTTATTTATTTAATACAAAAGGCCTCTTATATCATGGAACTACCGATCAGAACATTGTAAAAATTGCTGTATCGGATAGTGGTAAGTCTGCGTTCCTTATGGAAGAAGTTAATTCCAAAGGTGTTTTACGTGTTTTGGATGAAGAGGGTCGACACATACTGGATTGGCGTGTTAGAGACCGTTTAGAATCTGGTTATATTATAAATATGGCTTTTACTCCAGATAATCGCTATATGGATGTGAGCTTAATTAATACCGATGGTTCTCAAGTGAAACCTATTTACTATCGTTTAGATTTAAAAGAGGCTAAACTTTCTAAACTTATTACGTTACCTGGAGATTTAGTTTACCCTGTTATTTTGCCTAGCACACAAGAAAGTACAATATTAGTAGGACCAAGTCAGGTCATGAGAATAGAAGATTTACAAGTAAAGCCATGGTTTCACTTGGAACAAATTCACGATGTTTCCCTTGCCGAAGAAGGTTTTGCAGTATTAGGCAAAGGTCAGTTAAACGCTACGACTAAGCTTTACTATATACCTTACAGTGATTTCCAAACGCACTCCATTGGCGTACTTAGTCATGGAATAGAAGTAGGGAATGCGCCTCTAGATGTAGAAGCGGCTTTTGGAAAAATTGCAATTTCAGATGGACAGGGTATTTACTTATTGAATGAAAGTAATATGAGCGATAGAAATTATTTTGCTAGCCCTAGTACCATCATACGCATGAAATTTATTAATAGAAATATGCTTTTACTTGTGACAGAAGATCGTGTACAAATTCTACATGTATGAGGATGTATTATGGAGATTGAATTTAAGTTTTATATTCCTGAATCACTTAAAATACAAGAGATAAAAGATGATGTGTTTTGGCAGCTCTTTCCTCTGAAATCATGGAAAGAAGAAAGACAAATTGCCCATTATTTTAGAGATCAGGATAATCTCTTACATACAAGAGGCATTGCACTCCGTCTAAGACAAGAAGGAAGCCAGAAGATTCTCACGGCAAAACTTAAAACAGAAATGGAAGGAACCTATTCTGAACGCGAAGAATATGCTGTTATTTGGCCTAAAAATATTCCCAGTAAAGATGAGTGTATCCATGCATTTCTTCATTATGGATTAGACGAAAATCATATACTTATCCGAACCTTACATGAGATACAAGGTGAACTTATTGCCGACATGATTTCGGATGTGATTCGTCATGAAGTAGATATTCTTGATACAAATAATCATTTTGTACTAAGTATGGATGAAGGCTATTTACAAGTGGATTCTATACAAGAGAAATGTTATGAATTAGAAATAGAGTATAAATTAGGATCTAAACAACATTTTACGAATTTCGCCCATACTATTCAAAGCCATTTTCGACTCATTAGTCCAAGTGAAAATAAATATACGCGTTTACAGCGATTAAGGTCTATGTCTCATGAATAAACACTATGACGTGGTTGTTATTGGAGCTGGAACCTCAGGCTTATTATCAGCAATATTCTTAAAAAAACAACAGCCCAATCTGTCCATTTGTATTGTTGAAAAATCCGATAAAATTGGCAAAAAACTAAAGGCGAGTGGAAATGGTAGAGCTAATATTTCACCCAAATCCTGTCTTCTTTCTAATTTCCATAGTCATGATCTTACACGCGTTAATGAAATATTAGACGAAGACCCTGTGCAGTCTGCCCTAAGAGCTTGGAAATCACTAGGTCTGGAAGTCACTTATCTTGCAGATGGTATCTACCCCAGAAGTCTCAAAGCTGAATCTATCCTGAATCTCATCGCATGGCATATAGATACTTTGTCCATTGACGTTTTACTTAACTCTAAACTTGAGAACTACAAGATAATGTCAGAAAAAATCCAAGTACACACCGACCATGGCAATCTCACAACACAAGCGCTCCTAATAAGTACAGGTGGTCAAGCTTATCCGGCACTTGGGGGAAATTCTGATGTATATAAACTCTTGGAGACAAAAGGTTATGTGCTCTGTCCACAGTATCCTGCACTGGATAGTTTTATCTTAGATTACAATACCAAACGTTTAGCAGGAGTAAAAATACGTGCCGGTATATCTATTTATGAAACTAATACTAAACGTAAAATCGGACAAGATATAGGAGAAGTGAACTACAATAAATCAGGCATATCAGGAATTCCAATTATGCAATTAAGTGCGCTTTACAATGCTCATCACGCCAAGGATTTGGAATCTTATGAAACCTGTAAGTTCAACTATTATCCTAATCGTGTAGCAGAAGAGACTCTACGAGGTAGAGAAGCGGAAGCGTATTTCCAAGAGATAATTTCTCCTTCTCTAGAGACACGTAGGCCATATAATCTGGTCCTGGATTTTTTCCCTGATTTTACATTGCAAGAGTTTGAGACTTTCTTACAGGCCAAAGCCCAAAGCTTTCGAGAAGATCGAAAGCTAATTCTCCTAAGCCTTTTCCCAGAAGCTTTGGCTAGAGATTTAGAGTATTATATTGAGAAGCACCAAATCCATGAAAAGCGTTTGGCCAAGCAGTTGAAATCTTGGGCGTATCCGATATTAAGCAGTTCTGGATTTGGACAATGTCAAGCCAGCACAGGAGGAGTACATTTTACGAATCTTAAGGTAGACAGCCTTCAGAGTGCTAGGGAAGAAGGCGTATTTTTCTCAGGAGAAATTCTTGACTGTTTTGGCGATTGTGGTGGCTATAATATACTCTGGGCGAATCGCAGTTCGGAATATGTGGTTGAAAATATTTTAGAATACTTAGGAGCTAATTTGTGCGGGCAATAGAGAAATATCATCGTAAAGTCAGAAAAGATTGGGAGAAGCTTTGGCCGACGATTCTAGATAGTGAGAATAAAATAGAGGATTTCAGCAATGGAAAATTTGCAGAAATGATACAAGAACATGTGCAATGTAAGCATGTAGAACTCGTACGTAATTTACAAAGCGCACTTACAGTTGCGCTTAAAGCTATGGAAGTTGATGCAAAGGATTTAATACTTCTGCCGGCTCTAGGACCGCTTGACCTATTAGAAGGCGTTATTGAGACACAAGCTTCTATCGTACTGATTGATTTGCACCCTAAAACATATACGATTGATGTTCTTGATTTGCAAAAGAAGCTTAAGACACTTGGAGATTTAGAACGCTTCCCTAAGAAAATCGTTATGGCTATGGATAGTTTCGCACTTCCAGCCGATTATCCTGCGCTTAATCAAATAGCGGAACGTTACCATTTAAACCTAGTGGAAATTGCAAGCCATGGCCTAGGTGGAGAGATTAGACAAGAGAAAGTAGGAAGTTTCGGTGATTTATCGATCCTTAATTTCTCTCAAAAAAGCACCGTCAAAGCCTTATTCGAAGGAGCTTGTATTTGTACTAATCATCCTTTTTTAGAGAAGCAAGTCAAACGCTGGAATGGTACGGGGTATAACAGAGATACGCAGAGTATCGACACGCCTGCATTAAATAGAAAAATTCATCCTTTGGAGAGTCATTTCTTACGCGTGGCTCTAGAGAGCTACCTTGCTTTTGAGAACGAAAAACTACAAGAGTATGCGAGTTTCTACGAGAATAATTTGTATGACGAAATGGAGATACCTTTCGTACCCGGTGGATTTCGTTCAGGATGGCAAAGTTATGTTGTTCTATGTCCTAATCAAACAATACGCGGACGTTTCATGCATGAAATGCATCTTGCAGGCTACTCAGTCAATATACCGGAATGGTATAACTATGAAAATATTTTCCGAAATATGAACCTAGAGAACCTTATTCTCCTTTCTAACGCTCCCGTCTCGGCTAATCTTATCAATCGCTGGGTCAACATACCTTTACATCCTTATATAGATTTCAAGGAAATTCAAGAAATTGTCTCAAACATTAGACGTTTCTGGAAAGATAATACAAAAGACGAATAGACGATTGGTTTGGAGTATAGTAAAGTATTACGGTATTTACATTTGGAGGATTTATGAATAAGCGTATTTTTGTTTTGATTTTTGTATTACTTATGCCGATTTTGGCTTCCTGTCAAGAGAAGACAACAAGCTCAGAAAACCCCTATATATCCAGTAATGATGTGACCAATTTCGTTCAATTTACTATGGAAGATGATAAGGTTTTCGTTGTTGAACTTAATCCTGAAGAAGCACCTATAACAGTGAAAAATTTCCAGGATTTAGTCGGAAAAGGATTCTACAATGGCTTAACATTCCACAGAATCGAAAAGGATTTTGTAATTCAAGGTGGAGATCCAGAAGGCACTGGCCGTGGAGGACCTGGACACTACATAGTTGGAGAGTTTGCGGCCAATGGTATACAGAACAATATTAAGCACAAGCAAGGGACATTGTCTATGGCAAGAGCTCAACCCTTTGACAGTGCAGGATCTCAGTTTTTCATCTGCTTACAGGATGAAACCGCAGGGCATTTAGATAATCAATATGCTGGTTTCGGACAAGTTGTGTTTGGTCTCGAGCAGGTTTTACAAATTGAGAAAGATTATCTTGAAAAACCTTATACGCCTGTTATGGAAACCGTAGCATTTGTTCAACCTAAATAGTCTATATAGAAGAGCTATTTGTTTGCATCTATTTGAGCATTTAGCTCTTCTACTTTTTCGCTTAAAGTAAAAAATTCTTGATACATAGCCTCAAGTTCTGATGTTTTATTTGCGTATGCAGCATACTCTGCATCTTCCGCATTATGAAGCTTATCTTCAAACATTTCGATTTCTACTTCTGTTTCATGAATGCGCTGTTCTAGGACACGTACCTGGCGATTTAACGCTTTTAATTCTTTCGTTAATTTGCCTATATTGAATCTTTTTTTCGTTGTCTTCTTCACATCCGACACGGTATTTTCTGGTAGAGCTGTGGCCAAAGCCGCAAAATGTCTATATGAATTATAATTTACATATTCTTTCACCTGATGGTTTACAAAACCTAGGATTTCAAATCCACACTTCTCAATAAAATAACGGTCATGACTTACAGCAATTACCGCTCCATCAAAATCTATAATAGCATCTTCCAAAACTTCTCTAGAATGAATATCTAAATGATTAGTCGGTTCATCGAGATAGAGAAGATCGGGTTTTTCTTCTAATAAACAACATAGATAAAGTCTGGCCCGTTCTCCGCCTGATAATACTGAGATAGTTTTATAGACTTCTATTCCTGTAAATGCAAACTTAGCAAGGGTATTCCTAGCATCGGTTTCTAAAGCATGCGTTCGCGATACGAATTCTTCTAGAATGCTTAGAGACTCATCTTCAAATTCCGTATACTGTCCGAGGTGACCAACACTTAGTTCTGGCACGGCAAACAAGTCTCCAGAAAAACTCTGTATTTTACCCATTAATATTTGGAGCAATGTAGATTTACCTGAGCCATTAGGTCCAAGAATTACTTTTTTACTATTCGCTAAAATTTCCAAATTCAAATTCTTGAATAAATAATTCTCTTCATCCCAGGACATATTGGCATTTTCCAGCCGCACCAATAGGCGTTCATTATCCATTTTCTTATCATTAGAAATGAAATGGAAATTCATGCGTCGAGAGGTTTGGGGAAGTAAAGCCCTAACCTCTTCAATTTCATCCTCAAGTTTAGCTACGACTTTTTCTCTCGCATGATAGGAGGTCATTTTCCTGTGGGAGAGAAGCGTTTGCGTAATTTCTTTTTGCCGTTCTAAATCTTCTTCTAGACTTTCAATACTTTTTGTGAGAAGTTCCGTTCGGTTTTTCTTTTGTTCTTGATAGTCGGAGTAATTCCCCTTGTAAACAAACAGTTTTCCACCCGCCAATTCACCCGTACGGTTACAAACCTTATCTATAAAATAGCGATCATGGGATATGAGTAGAATGCTACCTTTGTAGTTTCTAAGGTAATGTTCTAACCACTCTAAACCTTCTATATCTAGATGATTAGTTGGTTCGTCTAGTAACAAGAGATCGGCATTCTCTAGTATTCTTCTTGCCATGAGTACTCGCATACGTTCACCACCTGAGAGTGTACGAATAGGGCGATGTAATTTCTCACCATGAATACCCAGAGCCGCCAATGCTTGGGCAAGATTTGAGCGGTATGCATAACCACCACGTTGTTCAAACTTATCTTGAATACTCTGATACTCTTGGAGAAGACGTTTCTCATCTTCAGGACTTGCCTCTTGAATTTTCTTGCTGATAACTTCTAATTGCGATTGTAAAGCATCTAAAAAATCGGTGTTTAGAACGGTAGCTTCAAGATTTTCAAACTCTTCCATCTGTTGAGATAAATAGGAGACTGTAATAGTAGAAGCAATAGATATTCTGCCGACATCGGCTTCCTCCACACCCGCTATAATTTTTAGAAAGGTAGATTTCCCTGTACCATTATCTCCAATCAGAGCAAAACGCTCACCTTCATTTAACGTTAAATCAACTCCCGAGAGGACATCTCTGGCGAAATAACTCTTGGATATCCCTTGGGCTTGTAAGATGGCCATGTTAATATCAAATCCTTCTGTAGTAAAATCTTGCATTATTTTACCATACTGCTTGACTTGGAACGGTTTTATTCATGAGAATAGTCCTACCTAGTGATTTGCACTCGGAGTTCAAAAGCTATACACTTTCATACATGAAATCCCCCATTATTTAGGAGACTTATGAAAATTTGTTTTGTTGCATGTAATAGTCAATTTAGTCACATGAATCCTGCTTTATACTCGATTTATTATTTCTTAGAGGAAAATCTTAAACCAGAACGTTTCGCGACACATGAATGGAAGCTATTAGAGTTTAATATTAATCAGAATCCTATAGAGTGTAGAAGTATTCTATTCGAGGAAGATGCCGATATCTATGCTTTTTCCGTATACATCTGGAATTTAGAGTTTATTGATAAGCTCCTAGATTATCTTAAGAAAACAAGACCAAATGCCAAATATATTGCTGGTGGCCCAGAAGTTCAATACGATGTAGCCAATGAATACAAGAGACAAACCGCATGGGATTATGTCATGCAAGGAGATGGTGAACTAGAGTTTTTGAATTTATTTAATAGAGATGTAGACCATGTGCTTGCTAAGAAGGGTAAAGAGAATTTAACTACTGTAGGTGTACAAGCACCGTTACGACTTCCACCAGAATTTCTTCCATTCTACTATCCCAAAATTGAAGATAGATTAGCAAATAAAATCGTACATTATGAGAGTTCTAGAGGTTGTCCTTATCGTTGTTCTTATTGTGTTTCGAGCGTCGAAGGGAACCCTCAGTTCAAACCGATAGAACAAGTATTTCGTGAACTTGATTATTTTATTGAAAAAGAATATGAAATTGTTAAATTTCTAGACCGAAGTTTCAACTTTCCATCTTCCAGAGCAATTTTAATTTGGCAGTATTTAATACAAGCTGCTGAAACTCTAGGAATCGAAAAAATGCCTAGATTTCACTTCGAACTGGAATCTTCTCTTCTTGATGATGAGTCCGTTGAACTTCTTACCCATGCTCCCAAAGATTTGTTTCAATTTGAAATTGGAATTCAAAGCATACATCAGAAAACCTTACAACTTGTAAATCGTAAGCCACTAACCATAAGCCAGATACATTCCATTCAAAAACTCTTGGTTGCCGGAAAACAGAATATTCATTTAGATCTCATAGCGGGTCTACCTGAAGAGTCACTAAAGATGTTAGAAGAATCTTATAACTTCTTATGGCAGTTAAAGCCCGATATGCTTCAATTAGGACACCTGAAATTGCTACGAGGTACACCACTATTAGAAGATGCCTTGGCTCGTGGCTATATTTATAATCCTAATCCGCCTTACGAAGTTTATCAATCGGATGGCATGATGCCTGCTGATTTTATTCTAGCTAATCAAGTCGCAGAAATGACCGAACGCTACATGGACCAGGGAATTCTCAAGAATACATTTAGATATTATGTTGAGAAGAAGAAGCTAAGTGCTTTTAGATTTCTCGGAGCTTTGGCCCAAGTTTATGACCGATGGAGAGGACCATCTCTACGTTTTCTCGGCAAAGATGAGCAGTATTTTGTATTTATCGATTATATTTATAAAGAAGATCCAGAGATGTTAGGAAGCATTATGGGTCCATTCTTGACCGAATTTATGGAGAATAGAAAACCAGGTTCCCTCGGTTTAGAGAAAGTGGTGCAAAAGCTTGTGTTTTCGGGTAAAATTGAAGAGAAATTATCCCATTTAATTATGAAGGAGTCTATAGATGATTAATTTTTCTTATAAGAATGCTTTAGAATTCATGCGCACAGAAGAAGTGGCGATGATGCGAGAACAAGTCGCATTGGCCCACGACACGCTAGAGAATGGCACGGGTCCTGGAAGCGATTATCTAGGATGGGTGAACTTATCGGAACATTATGACCAGGAAGAATTTAAGAGGGTCTTAGCAGCTTCCGAGAAGATTCGCAAATCATGCGATGTGTTTATTTGTGCAGGTATTGGTGGGTCTTATTTGGGCGCTCAGGCAGCAATCGATGCACTAACGGATCCTTTTGCTTATCTCAAGGACAGCACGAGTCCTGAAGTGATTTTCTGTGGTAATCAAATTTCTCCAAATTATTTGGCTAATTTAATGGCTGCGTTAGAAGGTAAAGAAGTTTGTGTCAATGTGATTTCGAAATCAGGTACGACTACAGAAACGGCCATTGCTTTCCGCGTCTTAAAACAATATATTGAAGATCGCTATGGCAAAGAAGAAGCCCGAAACAGAATTTATGTCACCACGGATAAAAACAAGGGTGCCTTACGTACATTATGTGAACAAGAAGGCTATGAATCTTTTGTCGTACCGGATAATATCGGTGGTCGCTATTCTGTTTTGACAGCAGTTGGTTTACTTCCTATAGCGGTTGCTGGAATTGATATTGAAGAAATGATGGAAGGATTAAAGGCGGGTGAGAAGGCTTACAGAGTACGAGAATTGGAAGACAATCCTGCGTATCTTTATGCTGCTAGTCGTATGAATCTTCATCGCAAAGGCTATGCTATAGAAGTTCTAGTTAATTATGAACCTGGATGTGCAACACTAACTGAGTGGTGGAAGCAGCTCTATGGTGAGAGTGAGGGCAAAGATCAAAAAGGCTTATTCCCCGCTGGTGTGGCCAATACCACAGATTTACATTCCATGGGTCAATTTATTCAAGAAGGTAGCCGGAACCTCTTCGAAACCGTCGTATGGTTTAAAAAATCCCAACAGGCTTTTACAATTCCAGAGGATGATCAGAATCTAGATGGGCTGAATTATTTAGCTGGCCGTGATATGCATGATGTGAATTATAAAGCTATGCAGGGAACCGTATTAGCCCATGTTGATGGTGGTGTACCAAACTTATTAATTGAAGTGGATGCTCTAACAGCGAGAAGTTTCGGTGAATTAGTCTATTTCTTCGAGCGCGCATGTGCAATTAGTGGTTATCTTAACTCCATAAATCCTTTCGACCAACCAGGAGTAGAAGCCTATAAAGTAAATATGTTTGCGCTTTTAGGTAAACCAGGTTTCGAAGAAGAAAAGGCTGAATTAGAGAAGAGACTTTCCTAATTAGAAAGATATTGCATGAGGCAAGTTAAACTGAAAAACTCCATATTAAGGAGTGTAAAATTACCCGGTCAATACTTGGGTGGAGAATTTAATCAAATTAAAAAATCTTGGCAGGACGCAGCAGACGATACATATCGTCTCTTGCGTTTTGCTTTTTGTTTCCCCGATACTTATCAACTGGGAATGTCTAATCTCGCATTGAAAATTCTTTATGACTTAGTTAACCAGGAAGAGACATTGCTTTGTGAAAGAGTGTTTGCTCCATGGGTCGATATGAAGAAAATTATGGAAGAGCAAAATATTCCTTTATTCAGTCTAGAGAACCATATGCCTGTAGCCAATTTCGATTGCATCGGATTTTCTCTATCCTATGAACTGGCATTTAGTCCTACTTTAGCTCTGCTAAAACTAGCAGGTATTCCTTTGCGAAGTCTTGATCGACAAGAAGAGGATCCAATTATTATTGCAGGTGGCCCTGTAACATACAATATCGAACCCATGGCAGACTTCCTAGACATTGTTCTTATGGGTGAAGGAGAAGAGAGCTTAATAGAACTTCTTTCACTTATGCGCACTATGCGTGTAATAGGCGGTGCAAGTCGAAAAGAATTTCTACTAGAAGCATCGAAGATTAAAGGTGCATATGTCCCTTCACTTTATGAAGTGCACTATTTAGCCGATGGTCAAGTGGAAGAGATAGTGGCTTTAGATGGGGCACCTGCTCTTATTGAGAAACGCATTATACAGGACATGAATGGTGCACATTTTCCTCAGAAAGCTTTGGTACCTAACATAGAAACCGTTCATGATCGTGTAGCTTTGGAAGTATTTAGAGCTTGCCCAAGGGGCTGTCGTTTCTGTCAAGCAGGACAAATATACAGACCGGTCAGAGAGAAAAGCCCTAAACTTCTTGCCAAACAAATGCGTAGACAACTCGATAGTTCTGGTTATCACGAAGTCGGTTTACTCTCATTGTCCACATCGGATTACTCCCAATTAAAAGAATTGACCAATCAACTGTTTGCAGAAATTGGAGAGGAGAGAGTTAATCTATCTGTGCCCTCATTAAGAATTGACGATTTCTCTCTTAGTCTTATGGATAAAATATCTAAGAATCGTAAAAGTGGTCTTACGTTTGCACCCGAAGCTGGTACCCAGAGATTGCGCGATGTTATAAACAAAGGAATTGACGAAGAAGAAATCCTACGAGGCATGGAATTAGCATTTCGTGGCGGATACTCTGGAGCAAAACTCTATTTTATGTTAGGTTTACCCACGGAGACCGATGAAGACATTGAAGGCATTGGTCAACTAGTTCAGAAAATTCTAGACGTCTATTTTCGTCTCAAAAAAGAAGGATTGAATTTAAGGAAAGCTGAAATTACGGTAAGCGTTGCCTTGTTTATTCCTAAACCTTTTACGCCATTCCAATGGGTAGCACAAGAAAGAAAAGAAGAGATGAAACGAAAACTGGATATCCTTACCCAAAGTTTACGTTCACGCTATGTCAAACTGAATTGGCATGCTACATCGGTTTCTCTCTGGGAAGCCGTTCTTGCTCGTGGTGATAGACGTTTAGGTAAAGTCCTTGAAGCTGGGGCTGAAGAAGGCGTTTACTTGGATTCTTGGGAAGAATTTTTTGACTTTGAACTTTGGCAAAAATTAATGACAGACCAAGGACTCGATATAGATTTCTATGTTCATAGAGTAAGAAACCGTGAAGAAGTTTTACCTTGGGATCATATTCAGATTGGTGTACGAAAGGAATTTCTCTGGCATGAATATGAAAAAGCAATACGTGCCGAGCTAAGTACGCCTTGTGGAGAGGGCTGTATGCTCTGTGGAGTCCTGCCCTGGGGTGCGGAAATTTGTCAAAAAGGCTTAGCGAATCGCCTAGGACAAGGAGCGATAAGCCATGACTAAGGCAAAGGAAATCTATAAAGTAAGGTTATGTTTTCGTTGGGAGGGTCCCTTGATGTGGGTTGCGCATCTCGATCGCATGAGAGCTTTACAACGGATACTTCTGCGTGCAAAGCTCCCCTTACTATACTCACAAGGCTATAATCCAAGACCTCAGTTTGTATTTGCATTGCCGACTCCTGTAGGTATACGCTCTGAATCTGAATACGTCGATATCCATTTTGAAGAAGTAGTAAGCCTTGAGGAAATAGCGAGAACAATCCAGAGCCAATGCGTTGAAGGTTTAGAATTGTTATCTCTTGAGGAGATAGAGGAAACCAAAACAGAAACTATTATGGGTTTAGTTCGTCTCGCCGACTATGTGTTCTCTTATCCAAATATAAGCCCAGTTATGGAAAATTTAATGAATCAAGAGAACATCATCGTTCAGAAATTCAGCAAGAAACGCTATAAGGATGTCGATATTAAACCATTAGTTTATGAGGCCAAAGCCCAAGGAAATGATTGCTATTTCTTACGTGTCTATGCAGGGAGCAAGAAGAATCTTCGGGCAGATTTATTTCTTCAGGCGTTGGAAAAATATAGTACATTCGAAGACTACTTGGATATAGATATTGTTCGTAAAGAGTTGTGGATTAAAAAGAAAAAAGAAGATAGGTACCTTGTCCAGCCCATCACAAGAGGCCAAGATATACAGGAGATAAAGTGGTATGAAGAATAAAATAATTGAAACTAAGCAAGATTTCCTTGCATATTTAAATCAGTTTAATGTTGTACCTAAATATGATTTAGGTCAAAATTTCTTGTATAACGAGACTTATTTGTCTCGGATAATGGATGAAATCTATCCCGATGGGTTCCATCATGTATTGGAAATAGGAACAGGCGCTGCGAGTTTAAGCCGGGTGCTTGCAAAGAGGGCGAAGAGTTTAGTCACAATAGAAATCGATAATAGTCTACAAGAAATTATTGCCGATTTATCGAGAAAATTTCCCAATGTCCAAGGAATCGTAACCGATGCCACAACACTAGACCTTTCCTTTTTGTTTACTGAAGAAGAAAAGGATGATCTACATATAGTTGCTAATCTACCTTATTACATAACGTCTGACTTGATTAGTCAATGTATAGTAGAATTACCACAAGCCCAGTCGTTACTGTTCTTGGTACAAGAAGATGCAGTGCCTAGGATTTGTGGGCGAGAAGGAGATGGCAAAAGCAAGAGCAAGAACCAGGGTTGGCTTAATAAGTTTATTACTTGCTATGGAGATATTAGAGCAATGCACAAGGTATCTAGAGATAAGTTTTATCCTAGCCCTCACGTTGACTCTCAATTTATATTAGTTGAGAAGAGTATGAAACGTAAACAGGTTTTATTTCTTGAACGCCATGGCCACTTATTATTACATACCATTAAACTTGCTTTCTCCCAACGTAGGAAAACCCTAGTGAATTCCTTCGAACAAGCTGGACTTAAATCGAGTGTTGCCAGATGGCTAGAACAGGAAGATATGTCAGCATCAATAAGAGCCGAGGAACTTGAGTCCGAAGACTTCATGTCCCTCACCCGCTTCTTATTTTTGTAAGCACGGTAGAAATTATGCTTATTACAAATGATTATGTAAGAACTTGGGTGGAGAAGATTGCCCAAATATGTAGACCTGACTCTATTTACTGGTGTGATGGCTCCGAAGAGGAGGAGAAGCGCTTAACTCAAGTCGCTGTTGCAGAAGGTATATTAACCCCTTTGAACCCCACGCATTATCCCAATTCTTATGCCTTTCATAATTATCCCAACGATACCAATCTTCATGTAATTACAAATTATTTTTGCACAGAAAGTGAAGAGGATGCTTCGGATGCTTTGGCATGGCGAAACAGCACCGATATGCTGCAAGAAGTTGAGACACTAATTACTGGTCAGTTAGAAGGTAAGGTTATGTATGTCATTCCTTATCTGATGGGGCCACCGAGATCTCCTTTTGCTAAATCAGGTATACAACTTACCGATTCTCTTCAAGTTGTGCTTCATGTAAGAAAGCTCAGTCGCATGGGTGATGTTGCATGGAAAGCTATAGGTGAACATAATGATTTTCTACGCGGCGTGCATGTCACAGGAAACTTAGCGCTGGATCAACGCATGGTGGTCCATTTCCCTGAATTGAACGCTTGTTACACACTCAATACCGACTACGGTGGTTATGCTTATCAATGTAAAGGGTCCTTTGCAATGGTGATGGGTTCTGCTCAAGCCGTTCAAGAATCCTGGTTAGCCGAACACATGATGATTCTGGGTATAGAAAATCCATCCGGTGAAATACATTATATTGCAGGGGCTTTTCCAGGATATTGTGGTAAGAGTAACTTAGCTTTTCTAAGTCCTCCACTCTATGCCAAGGGTTACCGCTGTTTCACAGTAAGTGATGATTCGGCTTGGCTTCATGTGGGGCCTGACGGAAGATTGTGGGCTATTAATCCTGACGCAGGTTTCTATTCTGTTTTAAGTGGTACAAATAAGAGAACGTCTCCTTACGCAGAGAAAGCAATTTATGAAGAGGTAATTTTCTCCAATGTAGCCGTGGATTCTGATGGCCACCCATGGTGGCAAGGTAAAGAAGAAGAGATTCCTGAAACCCTAACCGATTGGCAGGGATTGCCTTGGAATAAGAATACTAACCCAGAGAGCCCATTTAACAATAATGGAAGATTTTGTGTTGATGCAGATAAATTCCCTTCTATGTCCTCCCATTGGAACGAGACCACGGGTATACCAATATCTGCCATCATTTTCGGAGGTAGATCCAAACAATTAGATCCCTTAGTGCGTGAAGCTAGAACTTATGAGGAAGGCTTGTTCTATGGCGTTTCTTTATTTGCAGATCGCGAAGACCGAGTCGATCGAAATCCATTTGGCATGATGGATTTCTTAGGCTCCAGTTTATCGCGTTATTTACAAAACTGGCTAAATATTGGTGGACAGTTAAAAGAAAAACCCAAAATGTTTCGTGTAAACTGGTTCCGACAAGATAATGAAGGTTCTTATATCTGGCCTGGTTATCGTGAGAATTTTCGTGTTATGGAATGGATACTTAAACGTTTAGAAAACGATGCCCAAGTCGTTGATACTCCAATTGGTTACATCCCAGATACAAGTGCTATAAACCTCGAAGGTATCCCTGTAACGGAAGCGACTATGCGAAATGCTTTATTAACCGTAGATAAAGAAGAATGGCAACAAGAAACAAAGGCTATTAGAAGTTTCCTCGAACAGTTTAAAAATATACCGGAAGAAATTTATCATGCACTAGAACAACAAGAAAAAAGTTTATCCTAGTTTATTAATTTTGTCAGCATTACAAAAGTAGAACAGCCCCGACCTTTGATTTTCTCAAAACTATCGGGGCTATAGCTTAATATAGAATATATTGATTATGCTATATTTTTTTCTTAATCGCTGTGACAATCCGTTGGCAAGCTTCTTTTACAAGAGGTCTTGGAGTTGGAATACACATTCTCTGGAAGTAAGCTCCTTCATCGGGATCGTGAACCGTTCCATCTTGGAGTATAACTTTTGCATCTTCATAAATTGCTTCATGAATTTCTTCTGGACTTAAGCCCAGATCCTTAAAATCCATCCAAAGTATATAGGTGCCTTCAGGCTTATTAATACGCAAAGAGGGGAGTTCTTCCTGGAAATATCTTATTACTAAATCAATCGTACCATCTAAATAGTGGTTTAAAGCGTTCAACCATTTCTCACCTTCCTCACTGTAGGCAGCAACTTGTGCTTCGAGAGCAAAGGGGCTTGCCATACGTTGACCGTGGACGGCCTGAACTTGTTGTCTAAGTCTACGGTTCGGAATTATACCATTGGCACAGCTAAGTCCCGCACAATTAAATGCTTTACTTATAGCCATGATTTGAATAATCTTATCGGATTCTTGAGCAAGTGAAAGAATCGGTGTATGTTTTTTCTCCTGTCTTATGAGGTCCGCGTGTACTTCATCTGAAATTAATAAGACATCATTTGCTCTACAGATTTCTAAGATTTGTTGTAATTCTTCTACAGACCACACTCTTCCTACAGGATTATGAGGTGAACAGAGAAGAAAAATTTTATTTCTGGCTTGTTTACATGCTTCTTCCAACGCAAGGAAATCTATTGAATAGTAATTGTTTTCATCAGAAATCAAGCGTGCATCTACAACGTGACGATTGCATTGATTCTCAATAATTTTTGTAAAGGATCCATATACAGGTCTCTGGATAATGATCCCGTCTCCTGGATTAGTAAACGCATAGATAGCAGATTTTACAAGTTCTAGAGTACCATCGGTAAATACAATCGTCTCATTCTCTATAGCCAAATCAAATCTTCTCGATAACCATGAAACAAAACTATCTCTATAACGCGAGTCTGCATCAAGCGAAGTATAGCCATAAATCCCCCTGCGACTTACTTCTACCATGGCTTCCTCAATGACGGGTGCCACAGCCAAATCCATATCGGCCACAGACAATGGAATATATTGAGCCTTTCTATCCTTTCGTTCGAAATTGGAATGCTTTGCAGCATTTGTGTGCGTTCTATCAATAATTTTATCGAAATTATACTGTATCATTACCTACGATTCCTCCCATGTTTTCTGTCAATCTATTATAGAATGTCAGTGAATATAAATAGTGTACATGTAAATAGGAGAATGTGGAGTAAAATATGCAATTTCATTTGAAAAATACTTTGGCCTACACCCCGACAGGATTTGAATTTAAAGATTTATATATTAAGAATGGAAAATTTGTTTCTGAACATGCAATGGATTTTAGCATGGCTAGAAAGATTGACCTCGATAAGCGACTAGTTCTTCCTGGGTTAATGGATAGCCATTTACACTTATATAATTGGTCTGTACGTGAACTGATGCCTCCGATAAGAAAAACGAAAACTATTGCAGATTTTCTAAGCGTAGTCGACCAATATATGTTAAATCTAGAACCAAGTACTTCGTTTGTCTATTTAAGTGCATGGAATGAAGAGCAATTTGAAGAGAAGAGAAGACCTAGCCTCATAGAGTTAAACCAAGTTAGTCATGGTATACCTTTGCTTTGTTCTAGAATATGTGGCCATGTAGGTCTGGCAAACCAAGCGCTACTAGACCAAATAAACTGGAAAGTATGGAGAGAAAAAGACAAGAGCTTCGTAGGTGTCGATTCAGAGGGTAAACCTAATGGAATAATAACGGAAGATTTTTATAACCATGTGCTTGGACTAGTGGAAGACGATACTTTTGAAGAAAAGAAGAGAAAGATTCTTTTCGCACTTAAACATTTAGCCAAACTCGGGATACAAGACTTCGCATCAAATGATGTGTATTTAGGTTCAGATGAGGAATTCTGGACTGTTCTTGAGTCGGTATATGATGAAAATCCCCATTTACCGAACTATTTTGCACAGATTTGCTTATCCTCTTGGGAGGAAATTCCTGTATTCTTAGCATTACAAGCGAAGTATCAAGACCACGAAAAAATTACGATTTCACAAGTAAAACTATTTAAAGATGGTAGTTTGGGAGGAAGAACAGCTCTATTACGAGAACCTTATAAAGATATGGAAACTTTTGGTGCAGATCTGATTCCTTATGAGGAATTGCTACACTGGTTTCAAGCAGCGGAAAATTATCAAGTTACGCTTGTTCTACATGCCATTGGTGATCGGGCTTTGGAAGATATAGTGCATGCATATGTCGAAATCATGGGAGATAAAGCACCTCATAATCCGAATCGTCATAGCATTATTCATGCACAAATTCATGACAGACACTTGCTCCATAAATTACATGCGTCTGGATTAGGTATACTTACACAGCCTATGTTTGCCGTTAGCGATTGGGATATGGCAGAATCTAGACTTGGAGAACGATTAGAAAATTCCTATCTATTTAAAACGGCATGGAAGATGGGCATTCATGAAGGTTTTAGTTCCGATAGTCCAGTAGAAAGTAACAATCCGTATCATACGATTGCAGCTGCTATGTCTCATCCTCTAGCCGAAGAATCGTTCCAGTTTAATGAAGCGTTGAAACTCCATAGCGAAACCAATCAGTGGTTCTTTTACAGAGAAAATACATCAGGGAAGATAGCGTTAGGACAAGACGCTAATCTTAATGTACTCGATTTACGCAACATGGATGCACTAGATAATCCAAGACTTGTGAAAGATCTACAGCCCATATTGAGTTTCAATCGCGGGAAAATATTAGAAGATAAACAGGTGATTACATGGGAAAAATAGAACTTTTGGCTCCAGCGGGGAGTATAGAAGCTTTTGAAGAAGCTCTTCAATATGGTGCGGATGCCATTTATTTAGGTGTTGGCCGATTTAATGCGAGAGGAGACCGTGCACAACTGACACAAGACGATTTTCCATACTTAGTTTCTCAAGCCCGAAAATATGCATGCAAATTATATCTCACCTTAAATATTCTATTCTATGATCGTGAGTTAGAGGAAGCTTTGGACCTTGCAACGTATGCTAGAGACTGTGGGTTTCATGCTGTTATTGTACAAGATCGCGGGTTAATGCTGAAATTACGCGAACGCGTTCAAGGGATAGATATCCATGCAAGCACGCAATGCACAGCGGGTACCAAGGAAGCAATTCTTGCGTATAAGAATCTTGGTTGTTCACGCGTGGTTTTCCCTAGAGAGTTAAGCTTAGAAGAGATTACGGAACTCAGTGCCTATGCTAAATCTCTCCAAATGGAAACGGAATTATTTATACATGGCGCCCTCTGTTTCAGTGTATCCGGTCAGTGTCACATGTCCACATTTATGGGAGGGCGTTCTGCTAATCGAGGGGATTGCGCACAAGCCTGTCGAAAAACCTATACTTTACTTCAAGATGGTAAGGAATACCGCGAACAACAAGCCTGGTTATCCCCCAAGGACCTATCCACTTTGCCTATCCTCGAAGATATATTAAAGACTGGTGTATCCTCTCTTAAAATTGAGGGGAGACTTCGTAGTCATGGGTATGTTGGGCAGACTTTGGCCATCTACAGAAATGCAATCGACGAAGTTAATGAAGATAGACCACATGCGAGATCACTTAAGGAAAGAAATGAAGATTTGAAAATTGCATTTAATCGTGGCGAAGATTTTCAACATGCTCTCTTAACACTAGATAGATCCCAAACGTTCTTAAGTGAGAAAGAAACGTCTCATATCGGTTTACACGTGGGTACACTCGTATATAAAGATGCTAAAAATGGAGAGATATATATTAAGCGTAACCCTAAATTAAGCTTTGGCTATTTACCTGAAAAAGGCTCGCATTTAACTTTACGAGATCAATCTGGGAATACTCAGGCATCTGCACCTTGTGGCGTAATCATGAACAAAAATCGTTTTGAATTTATGGCCAAAGGATTTCACCCCGAGGTCCTCCGCCAACTCGATCTTCCTCTTGAAGTATTCGTGACTAAACAAAACAACAATGCAGATCAAGTGCATTATTCACCAAGAAAAAAACCTATAAAGATGACTCTATTCTCTTATGATGAAGATATTGCATTACGTTTAGACAGCGATAAGCATTCCGTCACAGTATCTGCTAAGGACTTAGAATCTTCACCCGCAATATTGGAACATCCACTACCTAGGGAGCGCGTGAAGTCTCAGTTGGAAAAATTAGGGAACACACCTTACTATGCAGATCACATTGAAATATGCATCGATGTACCCTGGAGAGTGGGTGATTTAAACCAATTAAGACGACTTGGTATGGAAAAACTCATGTCTATTCAGCACGCCTCGAATCCAAGAGCAGATTATCAGAAAAACATATCAGAAGAAGTATTGCAGTATCAAGGGATTATCGCATTACCTTTTTGGCGAGGTGAACCTTTTTCTTCAGTTTATAGAAATAAGACGCTATTATTCTTAATCCCTGTAGAAGAATATTTAAGTATTAGTTATGAAAACTTAGAAAAAATTCATGCAAGCTTAAGTCTTAATAGTGCAATAGGTCTTCTTTTTCCACCACTGAAATTATTGGACGATCGAAATGAGGAGAAGCTTCGCGCATTAAATACGCAGTATGTAAAGGCATTTGCAGCTGGTCCATCTGGCCTTGTAAAGTATATTGACACATTAGGTTTAAGTGGGAAAATTATGCCTATCTCCTGGCAAGGCAATCAATTCTGGAATACTAGGAGTTATCAGGCTTTATTAGAAGAAGGCTATACTTCTGTCTTGCTCTCTCCAGAATTAGAGGAAGAACATAGTCTTGATGTTATCAAACACTTGAATCCAGGAAAGAAACTGGCGTACTGGGTCTATGGACGTACTGAATCTATGTTTACGAGATTTTGTCCAGTCGGATTTAGTCAAGGAAACAAGGGTTGCAGACTGTGTGCGCATCATCGTTACCATTTCGTTGATAATAGAGAACGGGTTTTCCCTCTTAAACCTCAACGTACCTTAGATTGCTCCTTCCAAGTTTGGCAGAGCGAAGCCTTGCATCACTGTACATTTTATACACAGAAGCTCAAAACTTCTGAAGTGATACCAGCTTTTACCTTTACAGAGGAAGACGAGAAATCGATCGAAAGTCTATTAAACATGGTGATGGTATAATTAATCACATGAAAGTAGGAAGATATGCAAACACTGGAAATTAAAAAAATTAATGAAAATGCCCAATTACCCTTCTATGCCAATCGGGGGGATGCGGGAATGGATATCTGTTCAGCCGAAGAAGTGTTTATAAAACCTGGTCAAACTCTAGCAGTTTCTACCGGCCTAATTGTAAATCTACCTGAAGGATATGAATTGCAAATCCGCCCTAGAAGTGGGTTGTCATTGAAGACGAGGCTACGCTTACCTAATAGCCCTGGCACAATTGATAGTGGCTATAAAGACGAATTAAAGATATTAATTCATAATGCCAGTCCTGATGGATATAGAGAAGACGCTATCTATGATTTGAGTGTTAGCGATAATCCACCTGGAACCTACCATATTCAAATAGGGGATCGCATTGCTCAAATGGTGCTAGCTCAAGTGGTGCAAGGTAAAGTTCTTGAAGTAAAGGAGTTCACTGAGGAATCTGTTGCCAATCGCGGTGGCGGATTCGGCTCAAGTGGGATTAAATTATGATCATTTTAGGCATCGAGAGTTCATGTGATGAGACCGCATGTGCAATTGTAGAGAATGGACGTATTGTGCATGCATCAGTGATTGCCTCCCAAGCCGATCTCCATAGTCACTTCGGAGGAGTCGTACCAGAAATTGCTTCTAGAGAGCATAGTAAGGCTATTACGGCTGTTGTAGCACAAGCTCTAGAAGAAGCGCATTTAAAAGCCACGGATTTAGATGCAATAGCCTGCACCGAAGGGCCTGGTTTAATTGGCGCCTTATTGGTAGGATTATCTTGGGCCAAAGCCTATGCCTATGCACTGGACTTGCCCTTGTATCCTGTGCACCATATCGCAGGTCACGTAACATCCAATCTCTTACAGTTTCCCAAATTAGAACCACCTTTTATTACTCTTGTAGCTTCAGGTGGACATAGTCATATCATATTAGTTGAAGATTATGTCCGCTATAAAATAATTGCTAGGACAAGAGATGATGCAGCGGGAGAAGCCTTTGATAAAATTGCTCGACAAATAGGTCTTGGCTATCCGGGTGGTCCTAAAATTGATAAAGAAGCAAGAACTGGAAATCCACATGCAATAGAATTCCCGCGGAGTAAATTACGAGGGAATGTTTTGGATTTTTCTTTTAGCGGAGTCAAGACTTCCGCCCTTAATTTTATCAATCAGTTACAACAAGAAGCCCATAAACAAAATAAGGATCCATGGGAAATTTTCTCCAGAAATGACTTCGCAGCTTCCTATCAAGAGGCCATTATTTCTGTATTAATCGACCATACCCTAGCGGCAGCCCAAGAATTCTCCATACAAAATATTACTATTGCTGGTGGTGTAGCAGCCAACACTCGACTTAAAGAAGGATTTAAACTTGCATGCAAAAAAGCTAATATAAATTTCTACGCACCAGACCCCGTTTTATGTACGGATAATGCTATGATGATTGCATCTCTAGCGTACTATATGCATGAAGCTGGGATGAAAAAAGCTGACTTAGATTTAGATGCGAGGGCAACTTATCCCATTGATTCTTTTGGCCTTGTAGTATAATGCATTTTATAATTTAAACAGGGAGGTATTTTGTGGTAAAGGGACAAGGAATAAAAATAATTAGTGATAATCGTAGAGCAAGACATGATTACCATGTTTTAGAGCGTTTTGAAGCAGGTATCGCTCTGACGGGCACGGAAGTTAAGTCTCTTAGGCAGGGGAATACTTCTTTGGCCGAAAGTTATGCGATTGTTATGCACGGTGAGCTTTATGTTTTGTCTTGGCATATTGCACCTTATGAGCAAGGTAATAGACAAAATGTTGATTCTCTTCGTCGTCGTAAATTACTTATGCACAAAAAAGAAATTCAACGTTTAGCGGGATCTGTTCAACAAGATGGGCTTAGTTTGATACCCTTAAAAATTTATTTCAAAGATAGTAAAGTGAAAATGGAACTCGGGCTTTGCCGTGGTAAGAAACTCTATGACAAAAGAGAAGACAAAAAGAAAAGAGAACAGGATAGACAAATTGAAAATCGCTTGAAATCTCAGAGTAGGTCAAGTGGTTGGTCGTGAGCAATTATCTATTGTTATTACATTCACTACATTGTTTTAGTTTCAATATTTTATCTTGAAATTTTAGCTATTCAAAAACAGGTAACATACTGCTAATATAGCTTATTTTACGTCATTTGCTTAAGTGACAAAGTAAGTGCAAAGGATGCGAGTCAAAACTAGAGCGGTTTTCACTTAGGTTTAGAAAATCATGAAAAAATGTCCAATGAAGCAGGGGGAAATCTATGAAATCTAGAGAAAAGGGGTAAAGCAAATAAAGCCTAGTGATTTTTATAAAATTTAGTGCTAAGAATGAACCTACCAATTCTTTAGATGATGAAGCTCGGGTAGGATTCTATGAGATTATTCGTGAAGAACAAAAACGCGGATGTACGATCGTTATGGCTAGCCATATTCTAGAAGATTTAGAAAGCGTTTGTGATTACTTAGTAGAAATAAAAGAAGGTAGAGTTATCCTTCCTAATTAAATTTCAAAACACAACTTACAAATAAGGGTCAATAAAAGGACTTCAAATAGTCTTTTTATTATTCTATTGACTTATATTCTCCTAAATTTTATTATTAATAAGAACAAACGTTCGATTTTAGGAAGGAGAATATTATGCCTCGTGTGATTTTACATGTCGATATGAATAGTTTTTACGCAGCAGTAGAATGTATGCACAGGCCCGATGTAAGACATCTTCCTCTAGCAGTAGGAGGTGATGTAGAACGTAGACATGGAATTGTTTTGGCCAAGAATGAATATGCCAAACGCTTCCAAGTGAAAACGGGTGAAGCGCTCTGGCAAGCAAAGCAGAAATGCCCACAATTAGTCTTCGTTCCGCCCGATTTCCCTCTCTATTTACGTTATTCACGTTTAGCGAAAAAAATCTATTTATCCTATACCCCTCGTGTAGAATCTTTCGGTCTAGATGAATGCTGGTTAGATATCAGTGGTAAAGATATAGATTTCCAAAAGGCTAGCTATATAGCAGAGGAATTGCATCAACGTATTATTGATGAATTAGGGGTGACAATCTCCATTGGAGTATCTTGGAATAAAATTTTTGCTAAACTAGGAAGTGACTTGAATAAGCCTGATGGAACTTGTGTCATCACTCCTGATAATTACCAGCAAAGAATCTGGCCATTGCCAGTAGAAGAGTTGCTTTATATTGGTCGGGCTACCAAACGAAAACTTAATCATGCGGGTATATACACAATAGGAGATTTGGCTAACTGCAGCATAGACTGGCTAGATTATCGTCTAGGTAAAGTAGGCGTTATGCTCTGGCATTTTGCTAGAGGAGAAGATGCTTCTCAGGTTAGCGGAATACAAGAATCCGAAGTTATTAAATCCATAGGTAACAGTGTGACAACACCTAGAGATATTGTTGGTGAAGAGGATGTTAAGTTGATTTTTTATGCTCTAGGAGAATCTGTAGCAGCTAGACTGAGAGAACAGGGTTTTACCACATCTTGTGTTTCTATCAGTCTTAGGGATACGGAGCTGTTCTCCTTTTCTTGGCAAAGAAGCTTCTCTGAAGAAACGGATTTAACTTTGGAAATCGTTAACAAAGCTCTAGACTTATATAAAGATTGTTTCAAGTATAAGGACAGACCTCTGCGTTCCATGGGACTACGAGCAGAAAAACTAAAAGCTAAAGAACCGAAGCAACTGGATTTCATGCCTGATAAGCAAAGAAAAGAACAATATGCTCGTATCGACCACACCATAGATCATTTAAGAAATCGCTTCGGCTATGTGTCTGTAAGACGCGCCTATCTACTTAGAGATAACTTAGGTCGTTTGGATGCCAAAGGTTCTCATGTTATTGCACCTATTTCATTTATCAAAGGAGGAGAGAAAATATGTTAGAACTTATACCTAGAGATCATGAGCACAATGGAAAAGTATATATACCCGTCTGGGCTTATTACACCAGTGATGGCAGGATTAAACCTCTTGCCATACGAATTGGCGATGAATATTTCAAAATTGATCGCATCCTGGACATAAGGCCAGGAGCAAGTCGCAAACTAGGTGGTGCTGGTATGCGTTATTTATGTAGGGTAGAGGGGAAAGAATTAGAGCTCTATTTAGAAGAGAATCGTTGGTTTATGGAGGCATAAAAAAGAACAAGTATGACTTCTATAGATAATTTACACTTAAAATTATAAAACTAAAGCTTAAGTCCAAAACACTTGAATTTTAAGCTTAAACAGTGCTATACTACCTGAGGCTAAAACACACATAAGCCTATACCTGTTGCGAAGATTCGTTGGAAGAGGCTTATGGAGGTAAAAACAGGAGGTAATTATGGCCGTAGTATTAATGAAACAGTTATTAGAAGCAGGTGTCCACTTCGGACATCAAACCCGTAGATGGAACCCTAAGATGGCAGAATACATCTACACAGAACGTAATGGTATTCACATTGTTGACTTAGAGAAAACCATTCGTCTCATCGAAGAAGCCTATGACTTCGTAAGAGATGTTGTAATGAATAATGGTAAAGTTCTATTTGTTGGAACGAAGAAACAAGCACAAGAATCCATTCGCGAAGAAGCCGAACGCTGTGGTGAGTATTTCATCAATAACCGTTGGTTAGGTGGTACACTTACAAACTTCGTTACAATTAAGAAGAGAATTGCTAGACTTCATCAATTGGAAGATTTAGAAGCATCTGGTCACCATGATCTTCTAACGAAAAAAGAAGTTTCTGCACTAAACCTTGAGTACGAAAAGCTTGATAAAAACTTGGGCGGTATCAAGGATATGGGTAGACTCCCTGATGTACTATTTATTGTTGATCCTAATAAGGAAGACATTGCTGTAAAAGAGGCAAAAAGCCTAGGTATACCAATTGTTGCTATTGTAGATACCAATTGTGACCCTGACTTAGTTGACTATGTAATTCCAGGTAACGATGATGCAATCCGTGCTGTCAAACTCATGGCAAGTGTTATTGCTAATGCTGTTCTAGAAGGTAAGCAAGGTGTTCAAGATATTGCCGAAACCAGAAGAGAAGAACAGATGGCAGAAACCGAAGGCGATGACTCTGTGGAAGTAGAAGAATACATTACAGATGAAGAAATCGAAGAAATAATTGAAGAATAAACTTTGTTTATTTTCTTTAAATTGAAATTTAATTGGAGGTAGAAATGGCAAACATTACAGCAAGTATGGTAAAAGAACTTCGTGAACGCACAGGTTCTGGAATGATGGATTGTAAAAAAGCACTACAAGAGACAAACGGTGATATGGATAAGGCTATAGACTGGCTTCGTGAGCAAGGTTTCGCCAAGGCCGCTAAAAAGAGTTCTCGTATCGCATCCGAAGGTATTGTTGATTCTTACATCCATGCGGGTGGCCGAGTAGGTGTACTAATTGAAGTAAACATCGAAACAGACTTCGCTGCTGCAAATGAGAATTTCCGTGCATTTGTTAAAGACTTAGCAATGCAAGTCGCTGCAATGAACCCTCAATATGTTTCTAAAGAAGATGTTCCAGCCGATGTTCTAGAACATGAGAAGGAAATCATTCGCAATGAAGCACTTAATGAAGGAAAACCCGAAAAAATCGTTGATAATATCGTAGAAGGTAGAGTTAAAAAATTCTATTCTCAAGCATGTTTATTAGAACAAAGCTTTATTAAAGACGAAGATAAAACAGTGAATACAGTTGTTCAGGAGATGATCGTTGAAATTGGCGAAAACATTTCTGTACGTCGTTTCACCCGCTATGAAATGGGTGAAGGTATTGAGAAGAAGGAAGATGACTTCGCTTCTGAAGTGCAAAAAGCGCTCGGATAATTATTTATTCCAACAACTAAGTATATAGGATTAAAGTTGAATATTTCCCCTTGAAGTTGAAGCATACATTCAACAACGAGGGGCTTTTTTTTGACATGAGCTATTTTTCTCAAGATAGATTTAAGAAACTTATTTATAATAGAGAGTAGAATGTTTGAATTAAAGGAGAATAACATGACAGACGCAAAATATAAAAGAATATTACTTAAACTCTCAGGTGAAGTTTTGGCCGGCAATAAGAAAACTGGGATAGACAATGAAACAGTTCTTAGAATCGCTAAGTCTGTTTGTGATCTTCACGACAAAGGAGTGGAAGTGGCTGTCGTAGTAGGTGGTGGTAATTTCTGGAGAGGTCGAAATTCTGAAGGAATGGACCGAGTAACCGCAGACCATATGGGAATGCTCGCTACTTGCATGAATGCTCTGTGTCTTTCGGATGCGATTCAACAATTAAATCATGAAAATCGCGTGATGAGTGCGATATCTATGCAAGAAATTGCTGAAACCTATATTCGTAAACGTGCCCTAAGACATTTAGAAAAAGGACGTATCATAATCTTCGCTTGTGGTATTGGTAACCCATACTTCTCAACGGACACTACAGCCGCATTAAGAGCAGCAGAAATTGATGCAGACGTTATTTTCAAAGCGACCAATGTAGACGGTATTTATGATAAGGATCCAAACCAATTCGATGATGCAATATTATTAGAACATGTGACACATGAGGAAGTATTGCAAAAAGATTTACGCGTAATGGATGCGACAGCGGCAGCACTATGCCGAGATAATGCGATTGATATTGCTGTATTTAACTTGAATGATCCTGATAATATTGTGAAAATGGCCTATGGGAATTTGGACAAAGCAACTATAGTTCACTAATTCTTACATTGAATTCAATTTTAGGATGCTCTATAATTAGGCATAGAACATATGGAGGTACTATTTATGGCTACAATGATTACACAAGATACCTATAAACCTTACGAAGATAGAATGCAGAAGAGTATTGATGTTTTACAAGATGACTTGAACAGTATTCGAGCAGGTCGGGCAAATCCTAGAGTTTTGGATCAACTAACTGTCCCGTATTATGGTGTCCCTACTCCCTTGAATCAAGTAGCTGCAGTTTCCGTTCCTGAAGCACGTCAATTACTCATTACGCCTTGGGATGCAACGGTATTAAATGATATTGAGAGAAGTATACAATCTTCTGATATCGGAATTAATCCTCAAAATGATGGTAAAGCGATCCGTCTGAACTTCCCTCAACTTACTGAAGAAAGAAGAAAAGATTTAGCAAAACAAGTAAATAAGCTAGGAGAAGATGCTAAGGTTGCTATTCGTAATATACGTAGAGACTTCCTAGATATGGCTAAGAAGTTACAAAAATCTTCAGAAATTTCCGAAGATCAATATCGAACAGCGGAAACCGATATCCAAAAAGTTACAGATAAATACACTGGTATAGTAGACCAGAGAACAGAAGAGAAATCCCAAGAATTAATGGAAATCTGATGAACAAACTGAAGATTATAATCTTTCTGGCCGGAAGTACTCTTCCGGCTATTTTTAAACGTAGAGGATGCAAGTATTATGGCTAAGTTTTTTAATAAACATTCTGAAGTAGAAAATTTAGATGGCCTTTCGATCCCTAAACATGTAGCAATTATCATGGATGGGAATGGAAGATGGGCGAAGAAGAGACTACTCTCGCGGAGTATGGGTCATAAAGCTGGAGGTGAGACGCTTAGGAAAATTGTGTACGCTGCAGCGGACCTAGGAATTCAGTTTCTCACGGTGTATGCTTTCTCAACAGAAAACTGGAAACGTTCTGAAGAAGAGATTCATAATATTATGAATATATTTTTGGAGTTTTTCGAAAAATATAATGATGAATTCAAGAAGATAGATTGTCGTGTGCGTTTCATGGGAAGAAAAGATAAAATTCCTGAAAAAGTCTGGCAAACGATTCAAAAAATTGAAGAACATACCCAAACAGGTAAAACAATTCAATTAAATGTTGCCTTCAATTATGGAGGTAGGCAAGAAATCGTTGACGCTGTGAATAAATTCCTAGCGCAAGAAAACGTACACTCTAAAGAAATTACGATTCAAGATATTAATGAACACTTGTATCTTCCTGATGTTCCTGAACCTGATTTAATTATTAGAAGTAGTGGAGAACTACGCACTTCCAATTTTCTTTTATGGGAAGCTGCGTATAGTGAGTATTATATAAGTGATGTCCTATGGCCAGATTTTACGAAAAAAGATCTTATTGAAGCCATAGTTCAATTCAACACCAGAGATAGACGATTCGGAGGCGTGCAAAATGGATAAACAAAGAATTATTACAGGAGCTGCTTTTTTCTTGATTTTGGCTGTATTCTTAATAGTGTCTATCTGGTTTCCTCTTGCTAGCATTATCTATTTTCTAGTGGTAGCTATTATGGGATCGCTTGAATTAGCCCATGCACTTCGTAAGCGTTTCAATCCCTTATCTTATATTTCTATAGTGATAGGTTCGTTGACAATGTTAGCGCCACTATACATATGGAGAACCTATCAATCTTTAGCATCATGGCATATACTTACTTCCGAAGAGCTTCCCCTTGCAGAAGATGCTATAAGTAATTTCATTTGGTTACTTGCTTTTGGTTTATTGTTTTTTCTTTTGCTTTATGTGATTTATGCTTTCCTTAATGTCATCATTAAAATTATTAGACTTGGCCCAGACACTGTTCCACATGCTGTAGCGGAGTCTAGCGCGGCCTTTTATATTGCTTTACCACTCTCTTGTGTCGTACTTTTTCAGTATGCTGTTCCTAATGGCTGGTACTGGCTAGTTTATGCACTTGTTTTACCTATGGTTATCGATGTATCCGCTTACTATTTCGGCAGCATGTTCGGCAAGAAAAAAATGTTACCTAGCATAAGCCCAAATAAATCATGGATTGGATTTTTCTCAGGAATTGCTGTAGCAATGCTGGTTTCCGTATTGTACTTTGCTAGTGTTTTCTCTGGAGAATTTCCACTTATTACTATAGGTAAGGCTATGGCCTTTGGCCTCTTATCAGGACTTGTTATTGGAGTCGTTGCACAATTTGGCGACTGGTTGATGTCTGCACTTAAACGCTGGTGTGGTATCAAAGATTTCAGCAAGTTACTACCAGGTCATGGTGGTGTATTAGATCGCTTCGATAGTATTTTTTATTCTCTACCTGCAACGCTTATATTATCTATATGTTTCTACCTTATTAAGAGAGGTACATAATGAAGAGAAGAATTTCTATTTTAGGTTCTACGGGATCCATAGGAAAACAAACCTGTGAAGTTGCCGAAGCATTAGACTTAGATGTACGCGTTTTAGTAGCCCATTCCTCTGTAGAAACAATATTTTCTCAAGCTAAAAGATTAGATCCAGACTTAGTTGTACTTGAAGATGAAACCGCTGCGAAGATTCTGGCTGATAAATGTCAAGCAGCTAACTTAACGTGTCAAGTATTAGGTGGAAGAGAAAATGTCTTGGAGGCATCCCGTTATGAAGAGGTTGATATAGTGGTATCGTCTCTAGTAGGCATGGCTGGTCTAGAACCTACCCTCCAGGCTATTAAAGCAAATAAGACCATTGCTTTGGCCAACAAAGAAAGTTTAGTTGTAGCGGGAGATCTGCTATTAGAAGAAGTAGATAAACATAAGGTTTCTCTTTATCCTGTTGATAGTGAACACTCCGCAATCTGGCAGGCCTTGGCAGGTGGAAAAGCATCAGAAGTACATAAACTTTTCTTGACTTGCTCAGGAGGCCCTTTTCGCGGGAAGAAGAGAGCCGATTTATTTGGAATACAGGCAGCAGATGCCTTGAAACATCCAACTTGGCAAATGGGAGCAAAAATAAGTATTGATTCTTCAACTTTGATGAATAAGGCTTTTGAACTTATTGAAGCTTGTCACCTCTTTAATGTTCCAGAGGATAAAGTAGAAGTTGTCGTCCACCCGGAATCCCTCATTCATTCTATGGTGGAATTTATTGACCATTCTGTGTTAGCGCAATTGAGCTTTACGGATATGAAGCTTCCCATTCAATATGCCCTAACTTATCCTGAACGTAAGGAGTCTCTAACGCCTGCCTTCGATCCATTTGATCCCAAATATAAAAATCTTCATTTCGAACCAGTAGATGAAGAAACTTTTAAAGCTATCCAATTGGCTAGAGAAGTATTTCGTGGTGGTAGACATTTACCTATTATTTTCAATGCCACTAACGAAATTGCTGTTAAACTCTTTTTGGAAGACAAGATCAAATATTTGCAAATCATAGAATTAATTGAAACGGCCCTCGAAAAGGTCACAATCGACAAAAGTTTTAACCATTATAATTTAGAGGATGTCCTATCCTTGGATCAGAGCACAAGGCAATTTGCCTTAGAAATAGGAGAAACATGGAAAGATTAATTGGAATTATATTAGCAATCTTAATTCTCAGTCTTATGTTATTTATACATGAGCTTGGCCATTATATTGTTGGAAGACGATTAGGATTTAACGTGGTGGAATTCAGTATATTTATGGGTCCACGATTGTTTTCCTTCGAACGCAAGGGGATACGCTATTCGCTGAAGGCTATTCCACTCGGTGCATCTGTAGAATTTGCTGGCGAGTATCCTGATGAGCAAGATACGATCACCTTAAATCAACTTGAAAAAGGTGATTTTTATGAACGTCCGAAACGCTATAGAGCTTTTGTGCTATTAGCAGGACCTCTGATGAATATCATGACTGCTTTCCTAGCATTCTTTATTCTATTTAATATTGTAGGTTATGCTAGTACCACCGTTGGAGCCGTACAAGATAACTCTCTGGCTTCACAAGCTAATATTCTTCCAGAAGAACGTCTTCTAGAAGTGAATGGCTATAAAATAAATACGGATATGGATTTCGTTATCGCAGAAATGACTATAGACGAAAACGAACCTTACACAATTGTCACGGTAAATCCAGGTACAGGTGAAGAGAAAACCTCTACTATCACGCCTCAAACTACGACAAGCTATGTTGCTGGAATAAGTGTCGATACGAGAAGTGGTGATATTTCGATTGCTGCTACGGATACGGCGGTCAATCCTGACGCAAATAAGTTTGTCTTGGGCGATCAAATTCTAGAAATTAACAATATACCCGTGACTATAGAAAACTTCATCCCTACATTGAGGCAAGAAGCTGGGCCTGAAGCTACGAGCTTTCTAGTAAGAAGAGGCGACGGTGAGGTCCTGATAGATGTGAATACAAAAGCTGTCCAGACTCCTATGCAGCTAGGAATTTCTCTAGCCAAGGCAGAAGGTGACCTCCTTGAAACACTACCTTATACTTTTCAATATATGTGGTCTTATCTCAAAGGCACAGGAACCATCTTAGGCAGAGTATTCCAAGGCCGAGAACGTGCACAAGATGCTGTAACAGGACCCGTTGGAATCGTAAATATGTTTTCTGGGGTTGTTACATCCGATTACGATATAGGTTTGAAATTGGCCCAAGTACTTAATCTTTTTGCAGTAATCTCTCTAGCACTGGGTGCTACAAATTTATTACCAATTCCACCTCTGGATGGAGGTCAATTATTGATACTCGGATTAGAAGGCATACGGGGTAAACGCTTAAGTATTAAGGCACAAACAGCCGTAACCCTTATTGGTATTGTATTTGTACTTCTATTAGCAGTCTTAGCATTTAGCTTCGATATACAAAGGATATTTTTCAGTTAAATGGCACATAGTAATCAGCATAAACTACAAAACCTTCAAGATTTATGGCAAGGTCTCTTCCATAAACCTCTGCAAATACAGAAGCCTCGGATCGCTGAGGCTTTTGCTAACTGGCGTCATCAGATTGTTCGAATACATGTAGCAGAACTAGACGAACTGCATCTGTTTATACGATCTGAGAATGCCATTGTTGGTGACGTTTTGCTTTATTTTGAAGAAGAAATTAGTTTAGCCTTGGATATTCGTAAAGTTTCTATTTTCTTAGATTGTCCTGAGGAAGTGAAGCAAGAAAAGGATTTCTTATGTGGTCTTCTACCTTGGGCGAGTGCGTGTTTATTTTCAGAAACTTTGGCCATTTTCTCTGTTTTACTTCATGATATGGAATGTAGCTCTGAAGGAGAAAATCTCCATATTCATCTACCTAAGACACAACACAGAATATTTAATAAAGAAAATATTGAGTTGATGGAACAGTTTTTCTTAAAACGTGTCGGCATAGAAGCTGTTATTTATATTAAGGATGAAGCAGAAGATCTAGCGATAGTTGAGAATTTCTTAAGCCAAAGAGAAATCGAATTAAACATTTTAGAGGTAGAAGCCAAAAAGAATGTGCATGTTTCGGGAGAAGATACAAAAGACTTCCGTGGAATCAATGAACAAGGTGAGCCAGAAGCCAAAGATAAACCAAGGAAATTAAAAAGCAAAGATTCTAAACAAGATCCCAAAGAATTTTATAAACAGAAGCAAAGTAAAGACTTAATCTGGGGCCGTATGGATAATCGTTTAGATCTAACGCCCATTAATAAACTAGACAGTGAATCTGCCCGCGTAAGCGTCTACGGTAAAGTTGCCAAGTTCGAAGCTCGTCTTGTAAGTAATAATACCAAAGGACTAATCAAATTTGCCATCCATGGTACAACGGGAGCTATTTCTTGTGTGCTTTTCTTAAGAAGTCCGGAAGAAATGGATAAACTTTCTAGTCAACTCAAAAATGGAACCTATGTGCGAGCAGATTTAGATGTATTCTACGATGCCACTTATACGAAAGATCTCCAGGGCAAAGTCTGTGGTATTGTATTGGCTGATTCTCCTGCCAAAAGACAAGATCTCAGCCTAGAGAAGAGAGTCGAACTGCATATTCATACCAACATGAGTGCAAAAGATGGACATTCCAGGCCTTCTGAATTGGTAAAAATGGCGGACCATTTCGGAATGCCTGCTGTCGCACTTACAGATCATGGTATAGTACAAGCTTTCCCAGAAGCACAAGATACTCTGGATAAACTCCGTAAAAACGGTAGCCAGCTCAAGTTAATTTTCGGCTCTGAAGGCTACTTAATGGACGATGGAGAAGGTGAATTTGCATATGGGGTTGGAGATATCACAATAGAAAGTAGTTTCGTTGCGCTGGATTTAGAAACGACAGGTTTAAATCCGGAGAATGACCGTATTATAGAAATTGGTGCCGTACGTTTTACCAAGGATGTAAGTGGATTATATTTCCCAGAAGAAAGGTATCAGACTTTTGTAAACCCAGGTATACCCGTACCAACGAAAGTAGTGGAAATTACTGGCATTACAAGCGAAATGATTCAGGAGGGGAAAGATCCTCTAGAAGCATTAGAAGAACTACATGCTTTTATTGGAGAAGATGCCCTTATTGGACATAATGCTTTTTTCGATTTGTCTTTTCTACGTAATGAAGCCTATCGTTTACGTGCAGACGAAGAAGCAAAACTCAAATTCAATCCAATTGTTGTAGATACACTTGCCATGGCTAGATCATTATTAAAGGATCTAGGTAAATATTCACTAAATGCAGTAGCACAAAATTTGCAAATTCCACTTGATCAACATCATAGAGCCGTAGATGATGCCATTTGTTCTGGCTTTATTTTTGTTAAATTATGGGAAAAAGAAAAGTTTTTACCCCTTCGTAATTTAAATGAGAAGCTTGGCCAAAAAGACTTAGCCTTTGTAAAGAATTTTAAGAACAAACCCTATCATATCATTCTTCTCGTAAAGAACCTTCTAGGACTCTATAACCTTTATCGATTAGTTTCCATTTCTCATATCCGTTATTTCAAAGGACGACCTAGAATCCCAAGAAGTGTCCTCAAGTACTTCCGTGATGGTTTAATCATTGGTTCTGCCTGTGAAGCAGGCGAAGTATTACGTCGCATAAGTCAAATCTATAGCGAAGTAGAAGGTGATTTCACGCGGGCAAAAGAACGTATACAAGACGATAAGAATCTTATTCGTAGAGCAAAATTTTACGACTACTTAGAAATCCAACCTATCGGTAATAACCGATTTATGATTGAAAAAGAAGGAAACTATATTAATAGCGAAGAAGATCTCATCCATTTGAATCTTCTGGTAATTCATTTGGCAGAACTAAGCAAGCGAGATGTCGTCGCTACTTGTGATTCGCATTTCTTAGATGAAGAGGATGCTATATATAGGCGCATATTACAAGTTTCTAGTGGTTTCGATGCTCAAGAAAACCCTACCAATCTCTATTTCCGGACTACAGATGAAATGCTCGATGAATTCTATTATTTACCAGAAGAGCAGCGTTACCAGATTGTTGTGGAAAATACTAGGAAAATTGCGGACCAAGTAGATCCCAACATAAGACCGTTTCCAGCAGGAACTTTTCCACCTTTTATTGCCTCGGCATCCGATGATGTTGAGGAGATGACCTGGGCCGCATGTAAGCAGCTCTATGAAAAAAATGCTGTTATTCCCACAAGCATTAGAGAGAGAGTCGAGAAGGAGTTACGTTCAATAATTGATAATGGCTTCGGTATTATGTATTACATCTCCGCTAAACTTGTGAAGAAAACAAATGAGGATGGTTATATAGTAGGTTCAAGAGGATCTGTTGGTTCTTCTGTAGTAGCCTTTCTCTGCGGAATCTCAGAAGTCAATCCGCTTCCTGCCCATTATGTTTGCCCTGCATGTCAATACACAGAATTTGCTGAAGAAGGTGCCTATGGGTCGGGATTTGATTTAGCCGATAAGGCCTGTCCTGATTGTGGTGAAGCTTTGGCCAAAGACGGGCAAGACATTCCGTTCGAAACATTCTTAGGTTTCAATGGCGATAAGCAGCCCGATATAGACTTGAATTTCTCAGGGGAATATCAAGCAGAAGCCCATCAATATATTGTTGAAATGTTTGGAGAGAGCCATACGTATAGAGCAGGGACTATAACCGGTTATGCAGAGAAAAACGCCCTCGGATTAGTCCTCAAATACGCTGAAGAGGCCAATATCTTCTTGACTAGAGCCGATAGCGAACGCTTAGCCGATGGCCTTATTGGAATTAAGCGTAGTACAGGTCAACATCCAGGAGGTATTGTGGTTATACCCAAAGAACGAGAAGTCTATGACTTTACACCAATACAAAACCCTGCGGACAAAGAAAATGCTTCCATGCATACAACCCATTTTGATTTCAACGCCATGCATGACACCATCTTAAAACTCGATATTCTAGGTCACGATGATCCTACCATGCTCAAGGTAATGAGTGACATGACTGGTGTGAAAATCGAAGATATTCCGATTCCAGACAAGCGGGTCATGGAGTTATTCCAAGGTACAGAAGCGCTAGGCTTACCAGCTGGATCCTCTCCATCTGACTGTGGTAGCTTAGGCCTCCCGGAGATGGGCACATTAATGGCAAGAGATATGATAAAGGAAACAAAGCCTACTCAATTCTTCGATTTAGTTCAGCTTATGGGCTTATCACATGGCACAGATGTATGGGCAGGGAATGCCCAAGATCTTATTCGAAGTAATACATGTACCATAGAAGAGGTAATTGGTTGTCGTGATGGTATTATGACTTCCTTGATCAACTGGGGACTTCCTGCCAAGACTTCGTTTGATATCATGGAAAAAGTCCGTAAAGGTAAGGGGTTAACAGAAGAACAAGAACAACTCATGCGTGACAACCAGGTACCCGATTGGTATATCGATTCTTGTAAAAAAATAAAATACATGTTCCCCAAAGCGCATGCTGCCGCCTATGTTATATCTTCATTGCGCGTTGCGTATTTCAAGGTGTACTACCCTGAAGCGTATTATGCTGCTTATTTCAGTGTCCGCGCCGATGAATTCGATTATAGTTTGATGTGCCAGCCTCTAGAGAAGATTTCTTCCTTAAGAGAAAACTTCCGTAAGAATTTTCATCAAATCACGGACCGAGAACAGAAGATTTTTTATATTTTAGAGCTCGTCGAAGAAATGTATCTAAGAGGTATTCAATTTGCTCCAATAGATATAGAAATTGCAGGAGCTAGACGCTTCAAACTTATGAAGGATAAGCGCATAATGCCAGCGCTTAATACCTTAACTACGATTTCTACCACGATGGCAAACGAAATCGTTCGAGCAAGAGAAGAAGGTGGACCTTTCCCTAATCATGAAGAGCTACGCCGAAGAGCGGGTTTAGGCCAGAGCGCAATTGAATCCATGGCCAATCAGGGTGTCTTAAGCCACATTCCTGCGAGTTCTCAACTCACGCTTTTTGATATGTTATAGAGGTAGAAATGAAACGTGTGCGAATCTTCTTAAGACAGACAAGTCCGATTTTCGATAAAATCTATACTTATCACGTACCTGAGCATCTGGAAGATGCTGTGGCGATTGGTAGAAGAGTGCTTTTACCCTTTGGCAGACAAAACAAAATGCGAGAAGCTTTTATTTTCAGTCTAGATGCTCCCGAATCGAATCAAGATTTGAAAGAAATTATTGCGTTCTTAGATGAAGGACCTATCTTAAGCCAAGTTCAAATACGTCTTATTGCCCAAATGAAGCAACGCTATGCTTGTACCTATGACCAAGCAGCACAACTTATGCTACCTAGTGGACTGAGATTAAATATTGCAGAAGATGTTAGACTCGTTGATGAATCCGCTGCACCTGTAGATTTACTAGCGCATTTCCAGGGCCATGAGAATTTAGAAATACCTTTACAAGATTTACTTATTGCAGGCTTTACACGAACGGAACTTAATCACTTGGTAGACATGGGGACAATCCAAATAGCAACGAACTTCCAACAAGAAACGAAACGAAAGACGGTTGAGTTCTGTAAACTTACTGACCGAGCACTAGCTTCCTTACTCCTGGAAGAGCAGAGCTTAGGGTCGATACAACAAGAAGAAGCTGTCCGTTTTCTTCTAGAAGAGAATGAAGCGCAGGTCCAAGATCTCTTGCAATATTGTAATATAAATAGAAGTAGTTTAAGAACTTTACAAAAAAAGAATTTAATTACATTTTTTCGTCGTCCCTGGGCAGAGGTGGAGGCTTATGAAGCCTCTGAAGAAGATACCGATCTGCTTCCATCCGACCTCACAGAGGTAACTGATGATATGCTTAGTTCAGGCCAAGTTCAAGCACTTGATGCAATCTTCTCATCGCTTAATCAAGCGGACAAGTCTAAACTTGAATTCTTACTTCTAGGCGTCACGGGGAGTGGGAAGACAGAAATTTATATGCGGGCAGCTAGAGCATGTCTTGCCCAAGGCAAATCCGTCATTCTTCTTGTACCAGAAATTTCTCTAACGCCTCAGATGACCGCCCACTTCGAACAAAACTTCCCTAATGAAGTCATCGTGTTACACAGTCGTCTGACTCCTAGAGAACGTTTTAACCGTTGGGAACGGGTTTTCTTAGGTCAAGTTCCTATCGTTGTCGGTGCTAGATCTGCTATATTTTCGCCACTAGAAAATTTGGGTTTAATCATCATTGATGAAGAACAAGAAGAGAGCTATCAATCCGAAATGAATCCTAGATATCATGCCACAACCATTGCTAGACTAAGACAGCGGAATGAAAACTGTGTTCTACTTCTTGGTTCTGCAACGCCCTCTCTAGAATCTTACATAAGAACTATGGAGGGCAGAAGTCAGCTCTTACGCTTGGAAGAAAGACCAGGCACTACCCGTATGCCTAAAACGCACTTCATTGACTTGCGTAGGACGTGGAATTCCGACACAGAGGGTCTTTTGAGCCAAGAATTATTAAATGCTATGGCATCTGCATTAAATCGTAATGAACACGTTTTACTCTTCTTAAATCGTCGTGGCTATGCAGCAAATTACCTCTGTAGAAGTTGCGGTAAATCAATGGAATGTCCTAATTGCTCTGTTGGGATGACCTATCATAAACAGAGGAACCGTTTAGTGTGCCATTATTGTGGCTACATTGGTTTACTGAATAAAGTCTGTAGCCACTGTGGTGAAGAACAGATGTTTCTCCATGGGATTGGTACACAAAAGTTAGAAGAAATTTGTCGAAGAGAATTTCCAGATGCAAATATTGTACGTATGGATCAAGATCAGACTGCTGGTAAAAATGCCCATGCGAAATTACTAAAGGAGTTCCGTGACCATCCCCGATCGATACTAATAGGAACCCAGATGATTGCAAAAGGTCATGATTTTCCTAGATTAACAGTTGCTGCCGTAGTAGCTGCAGATCAACTTCTAGGAAGAAATGATATTCGCGCAGCAGAAAAAGCCTTTCAGCTTGTCGCTCAAACTGCTGGAAGAGCAGGGCGAAAAGACTTGCCTGGAGACGTCTATATTCAAGCCTTTGACATCGATCATTATGCCTTAATAACGGCAGCTCAACACGATTATTATGCATTTGTTCCTCAGGAGTTAAGCTTTAGAAAAACGCTAAATTATCCTCCTTACAGTGTAAGAGGTCTAATCGTCATTTCTGCCGAGAAAGATTCTTGGGCTAAGAAAGAAGCTTGGGAAATCTACTCGAGTTTAGAAAGGCTAAAAACAGAAGGAACAATAGCATTACAATTCTTAGAGCCATCTCCTGCCGGTCTATATCGCATACAAGGCCGATGGCGCTGGCAGATTATTCTAAGTGGAGATAAAGTATCTGGAACAAAAGAGTTAAGTCTATTAGGGCAACGTTTATCTCTACGAAAATTGCCAAAAGGTGTTAGAATTAGCTTTACGCTCGATCCTGCATAAAGCATTATTTGTAATGGATTGTAATAGAAGAAAGGACGGATAATTATGGCAATTAGAACAATTTTAACGGATGAAGACCCATTATTGAGAAAAACATCTCGCGTGGTAAAGAACATAGATGAACGTACAAAAATTTTAGTAGAAGATATGTTAGATACTTTGTACTATACAGAAAATGGTATTGGTTTAGCAGCACCTCAAGTAGGTGTTTTGAAGCGAATTTTCGTCATTGATATGAAAAATGATGAGGGGCCTATCGTGTTTATAAACCCCGAAATTACCGCACAATCAGGAGAACAATTTTATTCAGAAGGTTGTTTAAGTATTCCAGGTTTAACGGGAGAAGTTAGGCGTCCTGCCGAAGTAACAGTACAAGCTACGGATGAAAATGGAAACGATTTTGTATTAGAAGCAGACGGACTCCTAGCGGTATGTATATGTCATGAAAATGATCACCTGGATGGTGTTTTATTTACAGATAGAGTAGAAGGAGAATTAACTTCAGTATAATGCAGCCTAAATATAAAATTATCTTCTTAGGAACACCTGAATTTGCAGTTCCTTCTATTAAGGCCTTATGTGAACATGCCATGAGGCCTGTTCTAATTGTCAGTCAACCCGATAGACCACAAGGTCGGAAGAAGACGATTATTCCAACTCCTGTTCATCAATTTGCTCTGGAACAAAACATTCCTTGTTATCAACCTACCAAGGTAAGGAATCAGGAATTCTACAATACGCTAGCAAAATATGAACCTGATTTCCTTATAACAGCGGCTTATGGACGCATCTTAACGCCAGAAGTTTTAGATTTAGCCGGAGTCGAAGCCCTTAATATTCATGCTTCATTATTACCTAAATATAGGGGAGCGTCTCCTGTCCAGCATGCATTAATTAATGGGGATCAAGAAACTGGTGTTTCTATTATGCGAATGGTGGAAGACATGGATCGTGGTCCTATTTTCCATCAAAAATCTTATACTATTCCTGATGGTATGAAATCCGATGCCTTAATGCAAGCCTTAAGCTATGTAGCTGCCGATATACTTCCTGATACACTTGACTATATATATGCTGGAGAACTAGAAGCCCTTCCTCAAGTAGAAGAACACGCCACTTATGTAAGCTTACTTGATAAAAATTCAGGTGCTATAAACTGGAATGCTTCTGCCCAAGAACTCGAGAATTTAGTTCGTGGTACCTATCCATGGCCCGCAGCCTTTGCCAGTTATCAAGACAAACGGATTAAAATACTTACCGCCCAAGCTTATTCTGAAACTATTTATTCTTACTTAGGTTTGCAAGACAGAAAGCTTATAGGTCAATTGATTTCTATACAAGATAAGAGACTCTGGATACAAACCAAGAACGGTGTCCTTGCCATTGATGAAATTCAATTAGCAGGCTCTCGCTCCATGTCTACAATTGAATGTGCCCATAATTTTCGTATCGGTGAAATTTGGGATAATGGGAAGGTTACTTAATGGCTAAACAACTCAAACGTCCGAAACCTCGAAATGCACGAGAACTTGCCCTAGAAACACTCATGCGTATTCAAGTGGATCAAGCTTATTCAAACCTAGCGTTAGATCAAGTGCTCTCAGGATTTCCTTTGGCCAAAGATGAAAAAAGACTCGCTACAGCAATGGTTTATGGCACCCTCGACTATCAATTTTTATTCGATGAATATATTAAAGAGTACAGCAAAACGCCAATTAAAAAAATGGATGTCTTAGTTCTCATGGTCATCCGTTTGGGGTTATGGCAAATCTATTTTTCTAGAATCCCTAGCCGAGCAGCTGTTCATGAATCTGTAGAGCTCGTTAAGTATTATGGTTTCGCTTCTGCCCACGGATTCGTTAACGGTATTTTGCGTAAAATCATTCGACAACATGAGCGCCTTACCCCTCGTAGTTTAGAAAGTAAAACAGGATTTCAAGGGGATTTACTGAAGCATTTCAGGAAACAGTTGGGAAATGATGCAGAAGTTATTCAACTGTCCGAAGCGTTTCGTACACATCATGGTATGAGTTTAAGAGTCCGAGATGCTTCCATGGATTTAAGTATTACAGAAGTTCAAGTAGAAGAGGGGTTATTCCAGGAACATGCACTACGTTTGATCGGTTTAGGCACCTCTGTAAGAAACTTAGAAATATGGCAAAATGGTCAAGTTGTAGTACAAGGTGAATCGGCAATGTTGCCCGCTCAAATGTTAGATATTCAAGCAGAGCAAAACGTCTTAGATTTGTGTGCAGCCCCTGGAGGCAAAACCATCCAAATGGCAGACCTTGCTCCTAGAGCGACAATCTATGCAGGAGATATTTATGAACATAGAATAGAGCTGATTAAACATGAACTTGAACGGCTACATGTGGAAAATGTTCAACTTAGGGTTCATGATGCAACGATTCCATGGCCTGAGCCTATTAAATTTGATAAAATCCTTATAGATGCTCCTTGTTCTGCGCTAGGGTTATTGGGTTCCAAGGCGGAGCTTAGATACCGTTGGCGTGCAAATGAAAATTTGCAAAATCTTATTGCATTACAAGCTAAGATTCTAGAGCAAGGTGTAGTGACGCTAGCACCGGGGGGTGAACTCGTATATTCTACTTGTACACTAAATACTCAAGAGAACGAAGAACAAATCTTCAAAATCTTAGAGGAACATCCCGAAATGAAACTCGTTTCTTTGGGTGACCGCATAGAGAACCTGGTCCCTAAATTGTTTGAGCTAGATGAAGGTCTAATTGCAGAAGCTAAACACGGGTATATTACCCTTTGGCCTCATAAAATCAAGTCAGAAGGCTTCTTCATCGCCTTGCTCAGGAAGGATATGTAATTGGAACACAAGAAGATTTATTTGTATGATGTATCCGCATCAAATTTAGCAGACTGGCTAGAGAAGAACGGTGAAGCCGCATATCGTGGTAAACAGATTCGTCAATGGCTGTGGCGAGGCGTTACGAGTTTCTCTGAAATGCGTAATATATCTCGAGTACTGCGTCAGAAATTGGAAAAGGATTTCTACTTAGATCAGCTTATTCTACTCGAAAAAATTGAATCTAAGCTGGATCCTACGACGAAATATGTATGGAGATTAAAAGACGGTGATGTAATTGAATCGGTCTATATGTCTTATAAGACAGGAACTTCCGTCTGTGTTTCTTCTCAAGTAGGCTGCCGTATGCAATGTCAATTTTGTGCTTCGACGAAGGCAGGCTTCGGAAGAAACTTAAGTAATGGTGAGTTACTTGCGCAAATAGCTCTGATATCCAAGGATAAGGCAAGTAGAATTGACCATATAGTCGTTATGGGTATAGGAGAACCTCTAGAAAATTATACAAACCTTGTGAATTTCCTAAGAACTTGTAATAACCCTTCAGTATTCAATATTAGCTTCCGTAAAATGACTGTCTCTACTTGTGGTATAATACCGCAAATGCTGAAATTTGCGGAAGAAGGCATGCCCGTTACTCTAGCGATTTCCTTACATGCAAGTAGAGATTCTATGCGCTCACAAATGATGCCTATTAATAGGAAGTATCCGTTAGAGGATTTAATTGAAGCCTGTCGCGAATATATTAATATAAGTGGAAGGAGAATTACTTTCGAATACGCATTATTCCATGGAGTAAATGACTCTATTGAAGATGCCAAGCATTTAGCCCAGTTATTAAGTGGACTATTATGTCATGTGAACCTCATTCCAGGAAATGATGTACCTGGTTCGAAGTATACACGTAGTAAGAAGGAGAAGATTGAAGCGTTTTATCGTGTGCTCCAAGCTCAACATATCCAAGTAACGATACGAAGAGAGTTAGGCACAGATATCATGGCTGCATGTGGTCAGTTGAGGAGAACCAGTACAAGATGAATGAATCTGCTGTCTTCAAGGCCTTTTCACATACTGGATATGTGAGAAGCAATAACGAAGATGAGTATCTTTATTTACGGTCAAATGCTAAACATTATGATCTCCTTATCATCGCAGATGGTATGGGGGGACATTCTTGTGGTGAAATAGCCAGCAAAATAGCGGTACAGCAAAGTAGACGTATCATCGATGAAAAGTTTCAGAAATCAATGACCGATAATCAAATTCTAGATTTGATGGATTATGCCATAGAAACGGCAAATATTCATGTTGAGATGGAATCTTGTACCTCTCAAAATAAAAAGGGTATGGGTACAACCTTAACGTGTGGTCTTATTACAAGGAATAATTTGTATATTTCCCATGTAGGTGACAGCAGAGTATATTTACTTCGTAATAACAGTTTCAAGCGATTAACAAAAGACGATACCTACGTTCAATATCTATTAGATAGAGGCAAAATCACGAAACAGGAAGCCAAAACACATCCTGAAAAAGGATCATTAATTAAGGCATTAGGTGTTCCCGAACAATTAGAGCCACAATTAATCAAGTATCCTGTACAAACAGGTGATCGAATCGTTTTTTGTACCGATGGCTTGTACGATGCAATTACAGAAGCAGATATTCGAAAGATTCTAGTTCAAGCGTCTAACCCGAACTCGGCAGTAAATGAGCTCATAGGGCAGACCCTTGCACATGGAGCACCCGATAACGTTAGTGTTATCGTAGGCTTTCTATAATTAGGTGGTAATGAAATGAAGAATACTGAGGGAGTAATCCTTAATAATCGTTATAAAATTGAAGAATTGGCTGGATCTGGAGGCATGGCTAGAGTATACCGTGCAAAGGATCTACAATCTGATCGCATTCTAGCTATCAAATCATTAAAAGATGAGTTCTTAGATGACCAAGAATTTGTGCGTCGCTTCGATCTAGAAGCAAGAGCCGCTGCAAGTCTATCACACCCTAATATCGTCAAGGTTTTCGGCATTGGAGAAGATAAGGGGATGCGTTATATTGCCCAGCAATATATCCATGGCCAAAGCTTAAAAGACGAAATTGCTGATGTAGGAAAATTAAATTGGCAAGTCGCTGCACCCATTGCCATACAAATTGCACTTGCTTTAGAACATGCCCATGAACGCGGCATTATTCATAGAGATATTAAACCCGGTAACATCCTTCTTACGAAGGAAGGAGTTGCTATGGTTACTGACTTTGGGATCGCTAGAGCTGTAAATACAAATACCGTCACAATGACGGCTGGAAATGCTCTAGGCTCTGTTCATTATTTTTCTCCCGAGCAGGCGAAAGGTACCCTAGTAGATAATAGAACGGACATTTATTCTCTCGGGATATTAATGTATGAAATGCTAACAGGAGAGGTACCCTTTGACGGAGACTCTGCCGTTACCATTGCTGTAAGACATCTTCAAGAAGCTCCTAAGCCTCCTAGAGAACTAGAGCCTTCCATTCCTCAAGGTATGGAAGATATAATTCTTCGCTGCTTACAGAAATCACCAAGTGACCGATATCAGAATACCAGAGAATTAATCGATGACCTCGATCGTTTTATGATTGAACCAGAAGGACGTTATGGTATTATCCATCAAGAAGTAAAAAATGAAAAAGAAGCAAGTTTAGTGACACCACTTCCTACTCAAATTGAAGGGCGTAATTTCGAAAAGCTAGTAGACTTAGAACGCAATATAGAAAAACGCAGAATGTCTAGAATTAGAGATTTAGTTCTGGTAATAGCATTACTTATCCTAGCAGGGGTTGCGCTCTTCCTTGCGGGTAATTACCTACTTGATCGCATGGATAATGGTACCTTCACAACCACAACAAATCAGAATATATTTACAGTACCCAATTTCGAAAACTCCGCATTAGAAGAAGTGGCAAACTATTTACGATCAGAAGGAATAAACTTCAAGGTTAATCATAATAGCTCAGAGACCCTTGCTGCCGGCTATATCATCTCCCAGAGTATTGCACCGAACACAGAGATTAGTCGTGATGGTACACATATTACGGGAAATGAATTAATCTTAACGGTTTCTCAAGGTAGTGAGTTTACAGTTGTACCTGATGTGACGAGCATGAATTTAGAAGAAGCTATTGGTGTTTTAACTTCTGAGGAGTATGGCTTTATTGTCTCACAGCAAAGAAGACCCGATGCCTCCTCTGAAAAAGGTACTATTCTACTTGTAAATCCTGGAGTAGGGACCCGTGTCCGCAAGGGTGAACGCATTGACTTGATAATTAGTGATGGTCCCAATATGGGTGCAATCCCCAATGTCTTGCGACAGGGAGTAGAACAAGCTAAGACACGTCTGGAGAGTTCTGGATTTAGTGTAGTTATTGAAGTACCTGCTAATCTTGCCGATGTAGAGGATCTCTATGTAGTTGAAATGAATCCAGAAGCAGGAACTAGAGATTTTGTTGGCACTATTACCCTGAGAGCAGGAACCTATGCAGAAGCAAATCCTACACCTACACCAATTCCTACGACGACTAGAGCTACGACTACGACTACGACAACGGCCCCTACAACCACTGAGCCTACGACTAC
>CAYMOG010000002.1:0-39788 GCA_964392065.1 uncultured Oscillospiraceae bacterium | reverse complement strand
AGCTACGACTACGACTACGACAACGGCCCCTACAACCACTGAGCCTACGACTACGGAACCTACAACTACAGAACCTACTACAGAACCGACCACTCCTGCACCCACACCAACACCTACAACAGAACCTACAACACTTGCGCCAGCTCCAACACCTGCTCCAACAGTGCCCTCAACACCAGCACCGTCGAGTAGCATAGTAGAATAGGCAGGAAAAAATGGATAGAGAGCAAAATATTTTCCGAATCATTCGTGGTGTTGGAGGTAACTACTGGGCACATAAACCTAATTTAGAAGAAGTCCAGATACAAGCTCCAGGTGTTTTTCGTAAGAAAAACAATAAACCTCTTGCAGGTGATCTTATTGTCTGTGAAGCTACAGGAGATGGGCTCATTCCTTATCGTATGACGGAGATTTTAGCGCGAAAAAATAGCATTCCGAGACCTCCAATAGTAAATATAGATACCTTGTGGCTCATCATTCCATTAGCTAATCCTGAACCGGATCTATGGGTGCTCGATAAGATGCTAGTAATCGCCCATACCATGGATGTACCTGTCAAAATAATTTTTACCAAAGAAGACATCGCAGAGGACCACATGCAAACCCTAGCAGATATCTATCGCAGTATCCCTTACGAAGTTGTTTTATCGAATCCTGAGAAATCCGATCTGATATTAAGTTTAAGAGATGAAATACAAGGAAAATTCATCGCGCTTGCAGGTCCCTCAGGAGCAGGTAAATCCACATTACTGAATTTAATTTTTGATGCCGATATGATGCCTACACAAGAAATTTCAGAGAAACTGGGGAGAGGTAAGCATACGACTAGACATGTGGAGCTCTTTCCTTTGGCAAATGGCTACTTAGCTGATACGCCAGGGTTCTCCTCCTTGGATTTGGCACAAGCAGGTGTAAGTGAAGAACAATTGGTACAAGCCTATCCTGAGATATGGGAGAAGCAAAATGCGTGCCGATATTTATCCTGTAAACATCTCTCTGAACCTGAGTGTGCTATTAAATCCGACCCTAGCATCAATCCTGGCAGGTTAGAACGCTATCAAGAATTTCGTAAGCAATTGGAAGTAATTCAAGACTATGAAAGAAGGCCCTATCGATGAATAAAGCTATACGTAATGCTAAGAACAGAAGAATTTTGGCTCCGTCCTTATTAGCTGCTGACCCGCTAAACTTAGAAGCAGAAATCAATAGCCTACCGCCAGAAGTAGATTGGTTACATCTAGATATAATGGATGGTCATTATGTTCCTAATATGAACGGGCAAACTTCTATGGTTCAGGCTCTACACCGTAAGTTCTCCCATGTTTTAGATGTACACTTAATGGTTACCAATCCTGATCAAGTGATGGATTTATATTTGGAAGCGGGGGCGAATGTCATCACTATTCATGAAGAAGTTGTCTATCATACTCATCGTTCTTTAAGCTATATAAGAGAACAAGGCGCCCTTGCAGGTATTAGTCTAAATCCTGGAACACCTGTGTCCACTCTAGAAGAACTCTTACCCCAATTGGATCTCATCTTACTGATGTCTGTAAATCCAGGCTTCGGTGGCCAAAGCTTCATCCCATCTGTTCTAGATAAAGCTAAACGTCTAAGAGAAATAATTGATGCTACTCCATATGACATCCTGATTCAGGTTGATGGCGGTGTGAATGCGTCCAATGCCCATACCCTCTGGGAAGCGGGAGTGGATGTTCTCGTAGCAGGGAGTGCCGTATTCGGTAAGGAAGATAGAAAACAAGCAAGTTTAGAAATACTGGGGAGACATGATGGAACACACTAATCACTGTGGACATAAACATTTTTCAATTGAAGATCGTATTGCTATGGATCAACAATGGGCGACGGTAGTACTTGGAGGACGTTTAGAAATATCCGAAACACTGATGCATTTCATCAAACAAAGTCGTTTTATTTTGGCTGCCGACGGTGGCTTAGACCATTTAATGAAAATGGAGATTTTACCTAGTATCCTTGTAGGGGATTTTGATTCTCTATCCGAGGAGGCACTAGCTTGGTCAAAAGAAAAAGAAATCATCAAAGAATCCTATCCACAAAACAAAGACCGCACCGATGGTGAAATTGCCTTAGACCGAACCATACAAGAAGGTTTTACACATATATTCGTGCTTGGATCCTCGGGAGATTTCCGACCTGACCATTTTTTAAGCATATTACAATACTGTCTACACATGCATAAACGCTTCGGTATTACTTTTGTTATTACCGATGGTAAAAATTACTATTTCCCAATACTAGGACCTACCGAGAAACGCATAGATATGAATCACTTCTATACCCGAGAGAGCGTGCTTGATGTGAAGGTTTCCCTTATACCATGGTCTCCCTTGAACGGTCTATCTTACGAAGGATTAATCTATGGTGGAGAAATCATGCAAGCACAAATTGGCACAAGTAGATTCGTAAGCAACCAAGTGAAACCAGGAGAAGATAGTTTTACCATCCGTCTTGAATCCGGTGAAGCCTTACTAATTTTAAGCTTAGAATAATGGCGTACACTTTATAACTTATCCATAATTTTTCTTAGTTTTTCTCTTGCCAATAGGATTTTATCTTCCGGAACAGCATAGGAAATACGCACATTTCGATCGAGTCCAAACCCTGATGCATCGACTAATAATAAACCTTCTTCTTTGCAAGATTGAACGAATTCTTCTGTGCTAAGACTACCGGGAACTTCAGGAACCAAGTAAAATGCACCTTCCGATGGATAACAAGATATTCCAACCTCATCAAAGATTTCCAAGAACAAATCACGCTTTTTCCTATAAACTTCTGTGTTTACTTCTAATCCAATATTTTCACTTAGAATGTTTTGCCAAAAAGCGGGCGCATTGACGAAACCTAAACAGCGGTTATAAAAACGCACGGCCTGTATAAGCTCTTCATAATCACTAATTTGTGGAGAGAAACATAAATAACCTATACGTTCACCAGGCAGTGCATAGCTTTTGGACCATGAATAAATAAGAATGGCATTGCTGAAAATGCTCAACATGCTGGGGAAGGGTAGATCGGTATATAATATATCTCTGTAGACTTCATCCGCTAGCACATATATGTCTTGCTCACTCCGATTGAGTATTTTTGCAATATCTTGTAAAACTTTTTCTTCATATACAACTCCTGAAGGATTATTAGGCGAGTTAATAATAATAGCCTTAGTTTTAGAATTTATAGCTTGGGCCAAAGCTTCAAGATCTGGTCTAAAACATTCATTACAAGGAAGCAAAATAGGCCTTCCACCAGCATTTTCCACATAACGAGGATACTCGGTGAAATAAGGTGAGAGAATGATAACTTCATCACCTGGATCCAACAAACTCTGTAGCAAAACATTAATAGCTCCTGCAGCACCCACAGTCATTATTACTCCATCAGGTTCGACTCGTATCCCATGACGTTCAGATTCATAATTGGCAATGGCTTCTCTAATGGAAAGGTACCCTGCATTGGGCATATATTGATGACGCCCCGCTTGTTCCTCTAGAACATATCTTTTCATACTTTTCGTGATGGCTTCAGGAGGTTCTTGATCTGGATTTCCAAGGCTAAAATCACATATTTGATCTTCACCCCAGCTCTTCTTAAGTATTAAACCTTCTTCAAACATTTTGCGAACTGCGGAATTCTTGTGAATAGCTTCTTTAGCCTTATGCGCTATCATAGTGAGTCTCCTTGAAATTTTGCTCTAGTATACCACGTAAAATTCTAGAGATTTGTTTGGATGCGGTTTCAAGATGAAGGTCAATTTGATATGATGAATACATCACAGGAATTATTCCTGATTAGGGAGTGCTTTATGGATTTTACTCTATACCAGAATGGTCATGCTTTCGACGTTTACCGATTTTTCGGTGCTCATCCTAGTAACAAGGGAACCGTATTTCGTACCCATGCTCCTTATGCCCAGCGTGTCACACTCATCGGTGATTTTTCTAATTGGGAAGAACTCGAGATGGATGTGGAAAATGGTGTATGGAGTCTCTATGTAGACCAAGCACGTCCTGGTATGAAATATAAGTTCCGGATTCATGGAGCCGATAATAGTATAAGAGATCATGCAGATCCCTATGCCTTCTACTCTGAATTAAGACCTAGAACCGCATCTGTTATCTATGATCATGCACAATATAAATTTAATGATAATAAGTGGATGGAGACTAGAAGTAGAAACTTCAATGCACCTGTGTCTATATATGAAATGCACTTAGGTTCATGGAAAACTAAGGTACATGAATTAGGGGAACACTTAGATGGTGTTGAAATTCATGAGGAAGAGGACAACTGGTTTTCGTATAAAGAAATTGCAAAACCTTTGGCCGAATACCTAGAAAATATGGGCTACACCCATGTGGAATTCTTACCTCTCCTGGAACACCCCCTTGATATGTCGTGGGGCTATCAACCTTCAGGGTTCTTCAGTGCCACTTCTCGCTATGGTAATCCTGACGAACTTAAATATTTAATTGATACCTTACATCAGCATAATATTGGTGTCATTCTAGACTTCGTGCCTGTACACTTCGTCACCAATGATTACGCGCTAGGAAATTATGATGGTACTGCCTTCTACGAATACCCGCATCCTGATATAGGCTACTCTGAATGGGGGAGTTATAACTTCATGCATTCTAGCGGAGAAGTACGTTCATTCTTATCTTCAGCTGCTGCGTATTGGCTAGATTATTTCCACATTGATGGCTTGCGATTCGATGCAGTAAGCCGTCTAATCTATTGGCAAGGAGATGAAAACCGTGGCTATATTCATCATGCCATTGAGTTTATGAAAGGCCTTAATGCAGGCATCCACCGCTTCTTCCCAGATGTTATGCTTATCGCAGAAGACTCCACCGATTACCCCCTAGTGACAAAAAGTACACAAGAAGGTGGTTTGGATTTCGACTACAAGTGGGATATGGGCTGGATGCACGATACCTTGAAATTCTTCCAGACCCCACCATGGGAGCGGACCCATGCATATAATAGAATTAGTTTCTCCATGATGTATTTCTATAATGAAAATTATGTCTTACCTTTTTCTCATGATGAAGTCGTTCATGGCAAAGCTACTATAACTCAAAAAATGCATGGAGATTATCACGATAAATTCCCCCAATCTAGAGCGCTCTATATGTATATGTTCGCCCACCCAGGGAAAAAATTGAACTTTATGGGGAATGAAATTGCTCAATTAAGAGAATGGGATGAAAAACGCGAACAAGACTGGGATATGTTAGCCTATGAGACGCACCGAACCCATCAACATTATTTCCGTGACCTCAATCATTTTTATAAGAATACTCCACAACTCTACAAGGATGACTTCAATCCCGCAGGGTACAAGTGGTTAATCGTCGAGGATAGTTTAGGTGTCGTCTATGCGTTCTGGAGAGGCGTAGGGAAGGAGAAGATATTTTTCATTTTTAACTTCTCTGGCCAAAGCCACGACTACTACGCTTTCTCTCTAGATGGTGCACACATTGTTCAAGAATTAATGAATTCGGATTGGGAAGAATACGGTGGAAATACTTATAGACCAAGTGCAGATACAAAAACATGGACAGAAACAGAAGACGAGCGTTATGCCATACGTTTAACCCCATTTAATAGTAGAGCATTCCTGGTTGTTCTAGAAGACACAGATAATGTTGAAAAAGAATTGGAATCACAATAGAACAGTAAATGAGAGTTTTTCAATAAGAGGTTTGACATTTCAACTTTACTGGTATACACTTTTTAAAGCTCTTTAGGGGAGTGGCTCAACGGTAGAGCAACGGTCTCCAAAACCGTCGGTTGCAGGTTCGAATCCTGTCTCCCCTGCCAGAAATGTTGAAATTACCCCCAAGAATCTATACTTTCGAGTACAGCTTTTGGGGGTAATTTGATACATACCCTTGAAACGCTTAGTTTCAAGGGTTTTTATATATGATAAGGAGAAACAAATGCGTAAAAATTACGAGCGTTTACATACTGGCGAATTGTATTTACCAGGTGATGAAGAAATTTTGACTAAACAATTTCAATGCTTAGAACTACTCTATGATTACAACCAAATTAGACCTAGTGAACAAGAGAAGAAACAAAAATTATTGAGTAAAATGTTTGCTGAAATTGGAGAAGATTGTTATATCGAGGCACCCTTTCGTGCGAATTTCGGAGGGCTTCATGTCCACTTCGGTAAACAAGTCTATGCCAATTTTAATCTTACTTTAGTTGATGATACGCATATTTATGTCGGTGACTATACGATGTTTGGACCCAATGTTATTGTCGCAACAGCGGGCCATCCTTTACTACCCAAATTAAGAGAAGAAGCTTACCAGTTTAATATGCCCGTTACGATTGGCAGAAATTGTTGAATTGGTGCGGGAGCAATTATTCTTCCAGGTGTAAACATAGGCGATAATGTCGTTATTGGCGCAGGAAGTGTCGTAACCAAAGACCTACCTGATAATGTGATTGCCGTAGGAAATCCTTGTCGAGTGATGCGAGAGATAGGTGCCCACGATGAGGAATATTATTTCAAAGATAGAAAAATTGACTATCAAGCTCTATAAGTACTAATGTGCAGATTATGAACGTAAATAGTTGTCTAAACTTTTGAGCAAGGCTGGTTCTCATGCTAGAATAGAGTATAAGAAAAAATGAGGTGCTTCGATTGAATAAACCACAAGTTGAGTTATATACCGATGGTGCTTGCTCAGGTAATCCAGGTGTTGGAGGATGGGCAGCTATTCTCGTTTTCGGAAGAGTAGAAAAGGTCTTAAGCGGCGCTGTGGAGCATACTACGAATAACCGCATGGAACTAACCGCTGTAATCGAAGGACTAAAAGCATTAAACACACCTTGTCAAGTGAAAATATATTCTGACAGTGCATACATTGTGAATGCAATACAGCTAAATTGGTTACAGAATTGGAAGAAGAATAACTGGCGTAATGCCCAGAAACAAGCAGTCAGTAACCAAGACCTATGGCAAGCTTTGGATCGTCTCATCGCAATACACGATACAGAGTTTATTAAGGTGAAGGGACACGCAGATCATGCATATAATAATCGCTGTGATGCTTTGGCCGTGGAAGAAGTTAGCAAGTATAAGAGGGCGCACAGCTTATGAAAAAAGAACTGATTATTAGTACTGAGGAAATATTTCAAGGTAAAATTTTCCAAGTGAAAACACATAATATAAAGGCGAAGGATGGCTACGCCAAGCGAGAATTAGTTTATCATTCGGGGGGAGCGGGTATCTTACCTATAGATGAAGATGGAAATACCTATTTAGTTCGACAGTATCGAATCGCTTATGATGCATTTCTCTATGAAATCCCCGCAGGGAAGATTGATTCCGGTGAAGAGGCTCTAGATACAGCAAGACGTGAATTACTAGAAGAATGTGGCCTCTACGCTAATAAGCTAAAACTAATGCATTGTATTTATCCAAGTCCTGGTTATGTAAATGAGAAAATTTATATTTATTTGGCAACTGATTTAGAAAAAAGAGAACAAAACTTAGATGAAAATGAAGAGTTGGAAATTCATAAATTAAGTCTAGAAGAAGCGTTCCAAATGGTTAAATCACAAGAAATTAGAGATGCAAAATCCATTACAGCGTTATTATTAGCTAGAGAGATTTATCAGAAATAAGGTAGGCAAATGGCAAGTAGGAATAAGGACAAATCCAATGAAATTATAGGGCTCATTCATTTATTGATAGGTGTATTTTTGGCGGTCGCATTTTATATTCCTGCAGTAAATTCAGGACCTTTAGGTACATTACTCTTAAATATTGCTCAAGCTCTGGTTGGACCTGTTGCCTATGTGTTTCCCTTTCTATTCTTCTTTCTCTCAATTACAATGTTCTTGAAAAATCTGATTAGAAAACACAAGATTAGAGTCAATCATATCTTCCTATTATTAATTGTAATTGCAGCATTTATCCATAGTATAACAACTGACCTAGATTCTATCCTGGCCTTATCCTATGATGATGGGCAGCAACAAACAGTGTTTAAAGCACTTGAAATCCTAGTAAGAGCTTCCATTTCACCGGAAACATTCCCCAATCTACTTGGAGCTAAACCAGGCGGTATTTTAGGTGGTTTTGTGGCTATGGGATTACAACGCATTACGGGAGAATTCGGAGCTACTGCGCTATTACTAACGGCACTGATTGCTGAGGCCATTGTCTTGGGAAATTTATCGATTGAGAGAATACTACATGGTATTGCTCGAGTTTTACGTTTTATTTTCCACGGGTTAGGTGGACTTGTTTCAAATGCTACTGAAGCCATATATACCCTAACCGATCAAGAGGAAGCTTCAGGTCCTGATGCTCCACCTAGTCGTTCGCAACGTAAAAACAAACAAGAATTGGCAAAAAATAATTACAATACCTCTATTCCAATTGAAGGAATGACTTCTAGAAAACAAGAAGATTTTCAAATGCCTAGAGAAATTTCCGATTCAGGACAGGATAAAAAAGGGCAGTTCGATTTTATCATCGATGGTATTGTCGAGCCTGAAGAAGAGAGAAAAACCTCTGGTCCGTTTAATCAAGAAATTCAAACCCCTAATTTTAATTTATTAGAGAAGGATCCTGCTCCTGAAATTTCAAATCCACCAGATGCGGATACTACCTATCAAATTGAGGGACTAGAGGGAAATGTAGTACCTGAACAAGAAGATAAGAAATCCGATATTAACCAAGAATTTATTTTCGGTGACGATAAGCGGGATATGTCCTCCGGTTTAAACAAACAGGAATCTCATCAAGATAATGAAGCCATTGAAGAGAATATAGAGGATATTCCTGATTTACTAGAAGAAGCAGAGAAAGAGAAACCTTATGAATTTCCTCCCATAACGCTTTTAGAACCTAGACCTGTAATTAATAGCACTTCAAATGCTAAGCGCATTAAAGATTTGGCATTACGACTCGAACAAACATTAAAAAGCTTTGGCGTAGAGGCCAAAGTCGTTTACATCACTACAGGCCCATCCATCACGCGCTTCGAACTGAAACCTGGCCCAGGCGTAAAGATTAGTAAAATCGTTGGTCTAAGCGATGATATTGCTTTGAGCCTAGCCGCTACAACGGTAAGAATCGAAGCACCAATACCTGGTAAGTCTGCAGTAGGTATAGAAATACCTAACTCAGAGACCGCAACAGTTGGATTACGCTCTCTTATAGAAAATGAAGAGTTCCAGCGCAAAAAAGAGAAATTGACGGTACCATTAGGCCGAGATATTCCTGGTCAATCTATATACTGTGATCTTGCAAAAATGCCTCATCTTCTAATTGCAGGTGCTACAGGTTCCGGTAAATCAGTGTGTATCAATACAATTTTGTTAAGTCTCTTATATCGCTGCTCACCCAAAGAACTAAGACTTATTCTTATTGACCCTAAAGTAGTGGAGCTATCCGTGTATAACGGGATACCCCATCTCTTGGCACCGGTAGTCACTGACCCCAAAAAAGCTGCGAATACCCTAAATTGGGCTGTAGAGGAGATGAGTAATCGCTATAAAGCTTTTGCAGAATATCATGTAAGAGATATGCGGGCTTATAATGAATTAGCGGAAAAAGAAGGTCGAACGAAACTGCCTTTTATTGTCCTTGTTATTGATGAACTATCCGACTTAATGGCTACTTCAGCTAGAGAAGTAGAAGAAGCCATTTCAAGACTTACCGCTATGGCAAGAGCAGCTGGTATACATCTCGTAATTGCAACTCAGAGGCCTTCTGTTGACGTAATCACAGGCGTAATCAAAGCGAATATCCCGTCACGCATCGCCTTCGCGGTATCTTCTCAAGTTGACTCTAGAACTATTCTGGATGGTAGTGGTGCAGAAAAATTATTAGGTAAAGGGGATATGCTTTATTCGCCACAATCCGCTTCCAAAGCAACTAGAGGACAAGGTGCATTTGTCGATGACCACGAAGTCGAAAATGTTATTTCGTTTCTCAAGGCACAAAAACTCAGAACATATGATAAAGATGTGGCAGAAAAAATCCTGTCCACACCAGCACCTGGTGTGGACACAGGTGGTAGCGATGCGTCACCCGATGATGACGAACTACTTCCAGAGGCTGTAGATATCATTTTAGATGCGGGTTATGCTTCCGTATCCCTGATACAAAGGCGATTAAACGTAGGGCATCCACGAGCTGGGCGTCTAATTGATGCTATGGAGATGAAAGGTTATGTAGGGCCCCATGAAGGAAGTAAGCCACGGAGATTAATATTGACAAGAAGTGAATGGGCAATAATAAATGCTCAAGATAATCAAGGATCAGAATCAATCGAAGAATAGATTGAGAGGAGCAAGATGAGTGCAGTAATCTTAAATGGACGTAAAATCAGCAAGCAAGTTCAAGAAGAAATTCAAGAAGAGATTAGTCAGTTTATAGCGAACGGGAAACGAGCACCTAAACTAGGTGTAATCCTGGTCGGAGAGGATATAGCTTCGGCTTTATATGTTAAGAATAAACAAAAGGCCTGCGCACAAATTGGAATAGAAAGTGTCACTAAAGAAGCCCCATCTTCTGTAACGCATCACGAATTGATGCAAATTATAGAAAACATGAATAGAGATACTAGTATTGATGGCATTCTCTTACAACTTCCACTGCCTGAGCATCTTCGTTCCAGTGAAGCAGAGTTTCTAAGTGCTATCCATCCTAGTAAAGATGTGGATGGTTTCCACCCTGTTAATATTGGGCGACTCGTACTCGGCTTACCCGCCCCAATTTCGTGCACTCCTGCTGGGGTTATGCGCCTTCTAGAAGAAACTCATGTGGATTTAGAAGGAAAACTTTGTATTATATTAGGAAGAAGTAATACAGTCGGGAAGCCTCTAATTCAACTGCTATTGCAAAAAAACGCTACTGTTATTTCATGCCACTCAAAAACTAGAAACTTATCGGACCTTACACAGCAAGCCGATATACTTATTGCAGCAGTCGGAAAATATGCCATGGTACAAGCAGATATGATTAAGCCTGGTGCCATTGTAATCGACGTGGGCATAAATCGTTTAGAAGATGGATCGGTAAGAGGTGACGTAGATTTTGCACATGTGAAAGAAAAGGCCTCTTGGATTACAAAAGTCCCTGGTGGAGTAGGGCCCATGACTATTGCCATGTTACTTAAAAATACTGTTTTTTGTTATAAAAATAGAAAAGAGGCAGAGGATGCGTACATGGCCTAAAGATGAAATAGAGAGTGCCGAGATTCTAGCTGTAGGAACAGAAATACTATTAGGACAAATTGAAAATAGTAATGCCACTTACTTGGCAAGAGAACTAAGAGATCTTGGCATTAACTGTTGGCATCAAACAGTTGTGGGCGATAATAAGGCACGCATAGCGAACGCATTACGAGAGGCCATAGACCGGTCAGATTTCGTTCTCGTTACTGGAGGACTCGGTCCAACACCCGATGATATTACTATGGCTGTGGCAGCGGAAGTTGCCGAGAAACCGCTTATTTTCCATCAAGAAATACTTGATCAGATTCAATCTTTTTTCTCTAAGAGTGGACGCGAAATGCCTGTAAGTAATAGGAAACAAGCAATGATACCCGAAGGAGCAATTATACTACCAAATGCGAATGGCACCGCTCCTGGCGCTATTATACCGATAGTAAGCAATAACGAGGATAAAGCTTTTATATTATTACCGGGACCACCAATCGAAAATAAAGGCATGTTTGAAATATGGATAAAACCACTTCTACAAAAAGCTAGTAAATATGCACTTCATAATACGATCATCCGTATGATTGACATCGGCGAATCTGCTCTCGCAGAAAAGATCCCGGATTTATTAGACGATGCACAGGATAACCCTAGCGTTGCTCCCTATGCTAGTACAGGCGAAGTGAAATTACGAGTAAGTTATAAGCATAAAAAAGGTGAGACCATTGAACCTGCGCATAAAATAATCGCAATTATTAAAGAACGTTTCGACGAGTATATTTATGAAATTGGTGAGCGTGAATTGGATAAAGTCGTTACCGACGAACTCATGCTAATGCATAAATCCATCTCAGTAATAGAATCCTGTACCACTGGAAATATTATGCGAAAACTGGGTCAGCATCCCGGTATTTCAACTATTTATAAGGGTGGGCTTGTGGCCTATCAGAATGGGATTAAAGAAATGGTTCTAGGGCTAGAGCATGCTATTATTTCAAAATATGGAGTAGTAAGTGAGAAGGCAGCAGAAGCAATGGCTAAACAAGGTCTTGCATTATTCCAATCGGATATTTGTGTTGCAAGTACGGGAAATGCTGGTCCTGGAGGAGAAGAAGGAAAACCCGTAGGTTTAGTCTATTTAGCGGTCGCTACTAAAAAGAAATGTTTGGTAAAAGAATTTCATTTCCAAGGGAACCGAGAAAAAGTCATCCATCTAGCAACTCTACAATCTTTCAATATGATTCGTAAAATGCTAGAGGAAATTAGAAATTCATATGAATAATTGTAGGTATTTGTAGGTTTTTGTCGTTGTAAAATCCAGCTACAACGTTTATAATAAGAACAAATGTTCGATTATTGGAGGTCCTATGGCACGTAAGAAATCAGGTAAGTCTACTCAAGAAGTAGCCAATGTATCATTAGAAGATAGAGATAAGGCACTACAATCTGCCTTAGATAAAATAGAAACACAGTTTGGTAAGGGTTCTATCATGCGTTTAGGCGATAGAGGTGAGGTCAGTTATCGGTCGATTCCAACTGGTGCTTTATCCCTCGACATTGCTTTAGGTATTGGTGGTATTCCGTCTGGGAGAATAGTAGAAATTTACGGTCCAGAATCCTCTGGTAAAACGACAGTCGCACTCCATATTGCTGCAGAAGCACAGGCAATGGGAGGCACGGCTGCTTTCGTTGATGCGGAACACGCTCTAGATCCAGATTATGCGGAGCGATTAGGTATCGATATAGATAACCTCATCGTATCGCAACCTGACAATGGAGAACAAGCACTAGAGATTACAGAAGCGCTCGTAAGAAGTGGTGCAATTGATGTGGTTGTAGTCGACTCTGTAGCCGCGTTAGTCCCCAAGGCCGAAATCGATGGTGAAATGGGCGATTCTCATGTAGGTTTACAAGCAAGACTCATGTCTCAGGCGCTTCGTAAACTTACGGGTATTGTAGCGAAGTCCGAGACCGTCGTTATATTCATTAACCAGCTACGTGAGAAAGTTGGTATTATGTTCGGTAACCCAGAAACCACTCCTGGTGGTCGTGCACTGAAATATTACTCGTCAGTCCGATTAGATGTTAGAAGAATTGAAACACTCCGACAAGGATCGGATTCTATTGGTAATCGCACAAGGGTAAAAGTGGTGAAGAACAAACTAGCGCCTCCATTTAAGGAAGCAGAATTCGACTTGATGTATGGTTTAGGTATATCGAAGTCAGGTTGTATTCTAGATATTGGTGTAGAGGCCAATATCATAAATAAATCCGGTGCATGGTTCTCTTATGGAGATGAACGGATTGGACAAGGTAGAGAGAATGCTAAGACATGGTTAGAAGAAAATCCTGAAGAGATGAAAATCATTGAGCATAAAATTAGAGTGCAGTATGGTCTACTTGAAGGAGAAGATGATGAGCAAGCTGAAGATGCACAAGAAACCATTCCTAATGGGGAGGGCAAATCGGGAGAGGAATTAATAGATGACATCCTCGGACTGGAAGACTTATAAGAAAACCGATAAGGAACGGGAGGAAGATCTTGCACATCAAGCTTGCCGTAGTGCGGCTATTCAATATGCAGCTGGGCGCGTAAGAAGCTCTGGACAGGTTCGAACAAAACTTCTTGATCAAGACTTCCCTCCGTACATTATCGAAAATGTTATTTCTGAGCTAGAAGATGAGCATTATTTACATGATCATAAAATAGCTCTATTCGTTTTATCTGAAAGGCGGAACGGCAAAGCTGAATCTCATATGGCTCTCCAACAAAGATTAAATAGACTGGGTGTAAGATCAGAAATTATTCAAGACGTGCTTGATGAGCATATTTCTGATAGAATCTTATGTCGTGAGTTTCTTGAGAACAAGGTCATGCCATTGGCCTTACAGTACCAAGAACTTATTGACTATGAAGATAAACAAAAAGTACTAGCCAAGATTGTTCGCAAAGCAAGTAGTCGTGGCTTCTACCATGATTTAGCCCTAAATATTCTATTTGAACTCATGGGCGATGGAGCGTAATAGTGAATAAACATTTAAATAAATCTGTATATCTAGTGAGTTTAGGATGTGCTAAAAATCTCGTAGATGGTGAATATATGTCCTCACATCTAAAACAAGAAGGCTTTCACATGACGAGAAATCCAGACGAAGCCCATGTAGCTATAGTAAATACCTGCGGTTTTATAGATGCTGCTAAGGCAGAATCTATCGATAAAATACTCGAGATGGCAGAGCTAAAGAATACTGCAAATCTGGAGCTTCTCATAGCTTCAGGTTGTATGTCTGAACGCTATACGGAAGAAATGCAAGTTTCGCTTCCTGAAGTCGATGTTTTGCTAGGTGTACGTAATTATAAAGATATTGCCCAAGCAATTTACAATTATTATGACGAAGAGACTATTGCAAATGAAGAGGAACAGTTCTTAAGTAGAATCTATAAATCGCGTAATAGAGAAGATGTATTCGGCCATGTAAGGGGCGAACATGTTCCTTCAACAAGACACTACGCTTACCTTAAAATAGCGGAAGGATGCTCTAACCATTGTAGTTTCTGTGCCATTCCAGGAATAAGGGGGCCGTTTCAATCGAGACCTCTAGAAGATATTCTTCAAGAAGCAAGATATTTAACAGAGCAAGGGTATGACGAACTTATAGTAATCGCACAAGATTCTGGATTCTATGGTTTAGATATTTATAAAGAGAGAAAACTTGCGGATTTGTTGGATAATTTAGAGGATATTCCTAATCTTAAGTGGATAAAAGTTTTATATCTCTATGCTGAAGGATTAACGGATAAGTTAATGGATGTGTTTAAGAGAAGTAAGAAGCTTATTCCATACTTTGATATACCTGTGCAACATGCGTCAGATGAAATACTTCAGAGCATGAATCGTAAGGATAATCAAGCTACGTTGAGATCTAAGATTATGCGCATTCGTCAAGAATTACCTCAAGCAATTATTCGCACAACCGTTATGGTTGGATATCCTGGTGAAACAGAAAAAGATTTCCAGGAGCTATTATCTTTTATTGAAGATATTCGATTTGAACGCTTAGGATGTTTTACATATAGTCCAGAGGAAGGTACCAAGGCCTATAATTTGGATAATCAAGTAGATGAGAAAACCAAGCAAAAACGTTTTGAAATCCTTATGGAAGCACAGCGCAAAATTTCTAATGAACATTTAGAAAAACGATTGCATCAGACAATGGAAGTAAAGATTGATTCTATCTCCGACGATGGTATATACTATCTAGCTAGATCCGCTTATGAAGTGCCTGAAGTGGATCCTGAAATTTATGTCTTAAACCCAAGTGAAGAGGAGCTCATCATAGGTCAATATTATGATGTTCATATTATAGAGACAGACGATTATGAATTGACAGGAGTGATTCAATGAATTTACCAAATAAATTAACTTTAACTAGAATAATTCTTATTCCGTTTATGCTTATTTTCATGCTCCCATTACCGGTAGGTTTTTTACCAGGATGGAATACCTTTTCCTTACGCTACGGCATGATAATCGCCTTGATAATATTTTCACTTGCTTCTTATACCGATCACCTAGATGGTTCCATTGCAAGAAAAAACAATATCGTCACTAATTTAGGGAAGTTTCTAGATCCTATTGCAGATAAACTTCTAATCCTATCTGCTTTTACAGCTTTTGTTCAATTAAACCGCATTTCATCTTGGGTACCAATTATTATTCTTTTTAGAGAATTTAGTGTTACAGGTGTGAGACTGCTAGGGATAGAACAGGGTAAAGTAATTGCCTCTGCCTATATTGGAAAACTGAAGATGGTATTCCAAATTATTGCAATCCTAGCGCTTATGCTAGAGAATATTCTTTCTACTTTTATTTCTGCAGGCGTTTTCTTACAGATATTTTCAATTTTAACGAATCTCTTCGTATTTGCTGCTGTTATACTTACGCTAGTTTCCGGCATTGATTATGTCATAAAGAATAAAAATTTGCTTCATAATTAGGCGATAATGTGAAGATTTATATTTACAGTTGACAAAGTTAATTTTTGAACATAAAGTATTCGTGACTTGTTTATATTGACTTTCATGGTTTAATGTAAACAATAAGATATAGGGAGGTGAGCACAAATGACAAATGAAGAAATTCTAGCAAAGGTTAAAGCCATTCTTGTAGACCAGCTTGGTGTTGAACCAGATGATGTTACTCTAGAAGCTAATTTCATCGATGACTTAAATGCTGATTCTTTGGATATTGTTGAATTAATCATGGCTTTAGAACAGGAATTTGACACTTCTATCCCAGATGAAGAAGCAGAACGAATCGTTACTGTTGGTGATGCAGTAGACTATATTAAAGATAATGTAGAATAATTACATTTTCAAACAGTGAATTGAAGGGTTGGCTATGCTAGCCCTTTTCTTTTTGTTTTCCAAGTTCAATGTTAAAATACAAGGTATTGAAAAAAGAGAGAAGAGAACGATGTCTGAAACGGTTGATTTATCCTTATTAGAAGAGAAATTGGAATACACGTTTAATAACAAAGCCTTGCTAAAACAAGCCTTAACCCACTCCACTTTTGCCTATGAAGTTGAGGATAATAGCATAGAGGATAATGAACGTCTAGAATTCTTAGGCGACAGTATCTTGTCTGCTGTTATTTCGAAAATATTGTTCGACTTTGGAAATCTTAGTGAAGGTAAGATGACCAAGACGAGATCCCTAGTTGTAAGACGAGAAACCCTTGCCCAAATGGCTCATAAACTGCTTTTACCCCAATTTATGCGACTTGGCCAAGGTGAGGAGAAAACAGGTGGACGTAAGAAACATTCCAATGCCGAAGATTGTATGGAAGCTCTAATAGGAGCCATTTATTTAGATAGTAGTTTCGATGAGGTAAGTACGTTTATTACGAAACATTTTTCTAAAATTGTGGCCCAAGCACTTGAGGGTCAAGTCATTTACGACTATAAGAGCCAAGTCTTCGAACTTCTACAACGCTACGAAGATAAACCTCAAGTAGACTTCGTTGTTTTGGAAACTTCTGGTCCTCCACACGATAGAAGATTTACCGTAGCCCTGAAATATAAAGAGGTTTTGTATCCTAGTTATAAAGCGAAAAGTAAACGTATCGCCGAGCAAGGTGCATCACAATTATTCTTGGAAACCTATACCAATTCTACAAATTTAGGAGGAAGAGGATAAAACACATGAAATTAAAATCTCTTACACTTCAAGGATTTAAATCGTTTCCTGAGAAGACCGTTATCCAATTCCATGAAGGCGTCACAGCAATTGTTGGGCCCAATGGTAGTGGGAAATCAAATATTACAGATGCTATCCGTTGGGTATTGGGTGAGCAATCCGTGAAGACATTGCGTTCAAATAAGATGGAAGAGCTTATTTTTGCAGGCACTAGCTCGAGGAGAGCGCTATCTTATGCGGAAGTCACCTTAACTATGGACAACTCCGATTATGCTTTAGCCGTAGACTACGAAGAAATTCGTGTCAGTCGTAGGATATACCGTTCAGGCGAAAGTGAATATCTAATCAATGATAGTAAATGTCGACTAAAAGATATTACAGAGATGTTTTTAGATACAGGCATTGGCCGTGATGGATACTCCATGATTGGCCAAGGACGAGTCGACGATGTCTTAAGTGGCAAGGCTGAGCTTCGTAGAAAGATGATTGACGAAGCATCTGGAATCACAAAATATAAGATTCGTAAGGAAGAAGCTGGTAAAAAACTTGCCCATACAGAGCAAAATCTTATACGTGTAAATGACATCCTAGGAGAAATTGAGAAGCAAAAAGCACCTCTCGAAAGACAGGCCAAGAAAGCTAAGCGTTTTCTAGAACTTCATGAGGAATTAAAAGCAATTGATTTAGCCTTGCTATACTATGATATCGACCAAAAAGAAAAGGAACAAAAACGTTTCATTGCCGATGAAGAATCCTTAAACAAAAATATCGAAGATGCTAATTGGCAAAAGCAAGAAATTATGAAGCGTTCTGCAGAGAATCGAGAAAAATTGCAAACTATAGCACAAACCCTAGAACTTCTCCAAAAAGAAGAGGATGAAGCAAGGGAGGAACTTACTAATTATGAGCAGCGAAAGGCTTTGGCCACGCAAGAGTTGGCTCATATGGAGAACCGTAGACTGCGCTATGAAGAGCAAAATCAAGAACTAGAAGCACGCTTACTTAGATTACAAAAAGAAGCTGAAGAGAAGCAAGAACAAGACTTAGCTACCCAAGAAAGTATCCGTCAGCTAGAGAAGGAACTGGCAACAATAGAAGAAGCGGTACACGTAAAACAGCAAGCTCGAGCCGATAGACTGCTGCGACAAGGAGATCTTACTTCAGATTTACAAACGAGCGAAACGAAGCTCCAAGATATTAGACAACAGATTCAGAGGGAGGAAACGAATAGAGAAGTTTTACGTTCCCACCTGAACATGTTAGAAAAAGAGCTTATTCATGTAGATGAAGAACTTAACCAAGAAGATAATAATGCCCAATCATTAAGACTGGATTTAGAGGATAAGAAATCTACTCGTGAAAAATTAGAAATTGAAAATCAAACACTAGAGAGAGAGCGCGAAAGTTTACGCCTAAAATTAGCTGAGAAAAAGCAAGTTTTACAAGAAAAGGCTGGCGCTTTGGCCAACTTAGAGTATCAGAAGAAAACTCAAGAAGATTTACAAGAATCTTACGAGGGTTATAGTTATTCTGTTAAAAATATTATGGAATTTTCGAGAAGCAAGCCCGAAGATGTCCTAGGTCCTATGGCCGATTTATTAGAAGTGCCTAGAGAATTTGAAACGGCTATAGAGAGTATACTTGGTGGCACTGCGCAACATATCGTGGTTCGTAGAGAAGAAGTCGCAAGGGACTTAATTGAAACGCTGAAGAAGAATCGTTGGGGTAGAGCGACATTCTTACCATTGACGCAAGTACAGGGGAACTTCCCTCCGGATAATTTATTAAAGCAAATTCACCATATGCCAGGTTACCTAGGTCTAGCCCATGAGCTGGTAAAATTTCCTGAGGAAGTAAGAGATGCAGCGGAATATGCTCTAGGTAGAACAGTCGTTGCACAGAATCTGGAATTAGCCCTTAAAATGGCTAAAACCATTGGCTTTCGTGTGCGCATTTGCTCATTAGATGGTGATCTTCTTAATCCTGGTGGATCTATGTCTGGTGGCTCGAAGAAACAAAATACAAGCGGTATCTTAAGCCGCAAGAGAGTCCTAGAAGATATTTCGAATAAGATTATGACAACAAACGCTGAAGGTCAGGCTCTACAAGAAGAAATTAGTATTTTGCAAACACAAGAAGTCGACGTCGAGCAACGCTTAGCAGACCTCACAATGCAAGTCTATCAAATAAGTAGAGAAGAATTATTGCTGGAATCGCATATTGATCAATATGAACAAAATCGCTATCGCTTATCCAGTCAAATGGAACAAAACCAAGCCGATAAAAACCGTATGGATAAAGAACTGGCTGAACAAGAAAAACAAATTCTGGAATACAATGCTAGAGAAGAGGACTTACTCAAGCGTATTTCTCAAGCAAAAGAAGAATTAAATAAAACACAAGCGCTGATAGCGGCCGAAGAATCCACTCTAGAAGAGCAAGGAGAAGAGCGCTATGGGTTACGTGAGAAACTCGCTAAGCATATGGAAAGGCAAGATGCCGAGCGCAAGATTCTTGAGCGCGTCCAAAACGAGATAAAACAAGTTGAAGAAGAATCTACACAACGCGCACAAGACTTAATACAAGATGAAGCGAAAGCCAAGGACTTACTTTCTCTACTTCATGACGATGACAATGCTTACGATAGACTCCAATCCCGTGTACAAGATACCCGTGAGAAAATTACGGAGGCCAAAGCCCGTCAAGAATCCAGTAACTTAAGCCTCGAACGTAGCAGCGAAGAAATGAACACGATTAGTGGCTATTTGAGCAAACTTGGAGTAGAGCAAGGGCGATTAGAACAACGTCTAGAGAATACTGGAAATACGCTTATGGAGCTTCGCTCCAGACTTTGGGAAGACTATGCACAAACATTTGCCAATAAGGATACTTGGTTTAATGAAGCTATCCATGCTTCTGAGAGTAGGGCACAAGTGAAGAAACTACGTCAAGAAATTAAGGATCTGGGTAATGTCAATGTCCAAGCAATTGAAGAAAGCAAAGAGATAAATGAGCGGTTCTTATTTTTAGATCAACAAAGAACGGATATTCTACAAGCCCAAAAAGATTTGGAAATTGTAATTAACGATATCGTACAGGGGATGAAGGAGCAATTTTCATCGTCTTTTACATTTATTAATGAACAATTCTCAAAAGTATTTAAAGATCTGTTCGGCGGTGGGGAAGCGGAACTCGTTCTAGATGATCATAGTGATATTCTAAACAGTAATATTGATATCAAAGTCTCACCTCCAGGGAAACGCTTGCAGAATATGCTGGCTTTATCAGGAGGTGAACGTTGCTTAACGGCTATTGCTTTACTATTTGCAATACAACAATTAAACCCATCACCATTTTGCGTCCTAGACGAAGTAGAGGCGGCCCTCGATGAAGCGAATGTTTTCCGCTTCACCGAATACATAAATAAAAACGCTGAAGATACACAGTATATTTTAGTTACCCATAGACGTGGTACTATGGAGGCAGCTAGAATGATTTATGGAGTCACCATGCAAGAGCGCGGTGTATCAAGTATCATATCCGTAAAATTAGATGAAGGAGCATAACTATGGCTATATTTGATAAGTTCAAACAAGGTTTAACTAAAACAAGAAATTTTCTCATGGATCAAGTGAATAATATAGGCGCACGCTTAGGTTTTTTCGATGAGGAAGAATTAGAAGAATTAGAAATGGTACTCATTCAAGCGGATTTAGGTGCCAACACAGTCGATAAATTGATGGAAAGCTTAAGGGAGAAAATGCGTGTCCAAGGCAACCGATCCAGTGCTTTCGTATTGTCCACACTAAAATCAGATATGCGAAAAATTCTAGGCGAAAGTCCTATTCTTAAATTAGAAGATAATCGCTTAAATATAATTATGCTAGTAGGCGTAAACGGTACAGGAAAAACCACGACCGCTGGGAAACTAGCCCTACGCTATACTTCGGAAGGTAAGAAAGTTATTTTATGTGCTGCCGATACATTCCGAGCTGCCGCTATTGAACAATTAGAAGTTTGGGCCCAAAGAACGCATACTCCACTTATTAAACAAGAAGGTGGTAAGGATCCTGCTGCAGTCGTATACGATAGTATCCAAGCAGCCAAGTCTAGACGTAGTGACCTATTAATTATTGATACAGCTGGAAGATTACATAATAAGAAAAACCTTATGGATGAACTAGGAAAAATTAGCCGTATCATTGCTCGGGAAGCGGGAGATGCGAGACTTGAAACGCTGCTTGTGATTGATGCGACCTCGGGACAAAATGCTATTCTCCAAACCCAAACCTTTACAGAAGTCGCTCAAGTTTCGGGTTTAGTCATCACCAAGTTAGACGGTAATGCCAAAGGCGGGATTGCTGTTGCAGTGGCCGACCAGAGCCAAGTGCCTATCTTGTTTGCAGGTTTAGGCGAGAAAGCAGAAGACTTACAAGATTTCAATGCGGATTACTTCGTCGATTCATTACTACCTAATGAAGAATTAGAGAAGCTGGCCAAAGAGAAATGAGTGTTTAATTAATCTGTGAGCTGTCAAGCAAAAACACTTGACAGCTTGGGATTTACTTGTATAATGTTTCCTATGGAAAAAAATATTAATGCTATCGACTATAAGCTCTGGCTAATCGCTTTACTTGATCTCTACGGAGGACTCTTGACAGATAAGTATCGTCATAGTTTAAGTCTTTATTTGAATGAAGACTGGTCTTTGGCCGAAATAGCTGAGTATTTTTCCATAAGCCGCCAAGCAGTACACGCTAGTATTACACGTGCGGCCAATCATCTTGAACATTTTGAAGAAGAGCTAGGGTTAAGCCGTTCAAGACAAACGCTTAGAAACGGTCTAGAGGAAATCAAACGTTTACTTGCGGAGAATAACACTACAGAAGCTAATAAGACTATTGAGCAGCTTTTGGCGGAAATATAAGGAGAAAATATGGCTTTATTTGATAGCTTATCAACTAAATTACAAGATATTACTGCCAAGATGCGGGGCAAGTCTCGGGTTACAGAGCAAGATATTAAGGAAATGATGAAAGAGATTCGCATTGCTTTACTTGAAGCAGATGTCAACTATCAAGTCGTAAAAGACTTGACGAAAGATATTTCTGCCAAAGCAATGGGTTCTGATGTTATGGAAAGCCTAACACCAGGACAACAAATCGTTAAGATTGTCCACGAAGCTCTAATTGATATTCTTGGTACAGGAGACAATAAAATAGAGTTTAACTCTTCTGGCTTTACTACGATTATGCTCTATGGTTTACAGGGTGCAGGTAAAACAACCACTGCCGCTAAATTGGCTTTACATCTTAGGAAAAATGGTAAGAAACCTTTCTTAGTTTCTGTGGATACCCATAGGCCTGCGGCCCAGAAACAATTGGAAGTTTTGGCAAAAAGTATTGATGTACCAATTTACATAGATCCTGAAGAGAAGGATGCTAGAATAATTGCTCAAGCAGGTCTCGAAAAGGCTAAATACCTCATGCGTGACGTACTCATTGTAGATACTGCTGGACGCATGACCATTGATTCGGAGTTAATGGATGAGCTTAAAGATCTTGCAGAAGTCGTCAAACCTGATGAGAAACTTCTTATTGTAGACGCTATGATAGGTCAAGAAGCTGTTAATGTGGCTAGAAGTTTTGAAGAAGAGATTGGTTTAGATGGATTCATCATGACTAAACTCGATGGTGATGCCCGTGGTGGTGCGGCTTTATCCATCTATAAAATGACCCAGAAGCCTATTAAATATGTTGCGACAGGCGAAAGAGTCGATGCATTAGAGTCTTTTTATCCTGATCGTATGGCTTCTCGTATTCTAGGAATGGGGGATATGCTGACCTTAATTGAGAAGGCTGGCCGAGAATTAGATGAGAAGAAAGCACAAGAATCTCTTGAGAAACTTCAATCTAATCAATTCACTCTAGACGATATGTTAGCGCAAATGGAAGAAATTCAGAAGATGGGTCCTATTAAGGATTTATTAGGTATGATTCCAGGAATGAATAGCAAGCAACTCGATAGTATCGATGTGGACGAAAAACAACTCGATCGCTTAAAGGCAATCATTCGGTCCATGACCATACGCGAAAGAGCAAATATTAAACTACTTAATGCCAGCCGTAGGAAGCGTATTGCCCAAGGCTCTGGCACAACTGTACAAGATGTAAATAAATTAGTTAAGCAATACGAAGAAAGCATGAAACTCATGAATAAGATGGGTTTAGGCGGCAAAAAAGGCAAGAAGAGTAAAAGGAGAAAAGGTGGATTCCCTGGGATGAACCTACCCTTTTAATTCTAGCAATATAAATCAAAGTCATTAATGGAGGAAAAATAAATGGCAGTTAAAATTAGACTTAAGAGAATTGGTGCGAAGAAAGCACCCTATTACCGCGTTGTAGTAGCGGATGCAAGAGCTCCTAGAGATGGTCGTTTCATCGAAGAAATTGGTACCTATAATCCTTTAGTTGATCCTGCAGAAGTAAAGATTGATGTAGAGAAGGCTAAACAATGGATTCAAAATGGTGCACAACCTACAGAAACCGTTCGTTCTCTGCTTAAGAAAACAGGAGCTATAGAATAATGGACGAGAATACAGTAAGAGAGTTGGAAGATTTACTTGTTACTTTGGCCTCTGCATTAGTTGAGAAGCAAGATGAAGTAAAAGTAGAATCGTCAGTGGAAGATAATACGGTGACCTTATCCTTACGTGTTGCGGATGAGGATATGGGTCGCGTAATTGGACGCGGTGGCAAGAGAGCACAAGCAATACGTTCAATATTAAAGGCGAAGGCTAGTCGCTCGGAATGCCGCGTCATGGTAGATATTGTAGATTAATATGGCTTGGCAGATAGAAAGTCATTTTTTCATCGCCCAAATGGGTAAAGCACATGGGATTAAGGGAGAATTGAAACTTAAGATTTTATCTCCCAATCCTGATGTTTTTGATTATTTGGAAGAAGTTATCCTTTTTTCTCCGAATGGAGAAAATGAGCTTGCTACCTATACTATAGAGGAGCTTCGAGGAGAACCGGTTAGTATTATTAAACTATCTGGAGTCTCTGACCGTACGCAAGCCGAACAACTAAATGGGCATTATTTGGCTGTGAGAAGAGAAGATGCGAGTCCACTCGAAGAAGGGGAATATTATATTGCCGATTTAATTGGCATGGAGGTCATCGATGAAACGCGAGGCGTGATTGGAACGCTACGAAATGTTATCGACGGTGCATCCCCTGTCTTGCAAATCCAAAGACCGTGCAAAAAGGACCTCTATATGCCTAAACTCGGAGGCCACTTCAAAAATGCTGACTTAGAAACAGGTAAGATTGAAGTTTCTCTGCCCGAAGGTCTGTGGGAAATCTACGATTAATGCATTTTGATATATTGACATTATTTCCTGAACTAATTACGAGCTACCTTGAGAGTTCTATCATGGGCAGGGCACAAAATGCCGGCGTCTATAGTTATAAGACGCATGATATAAGAGATTATGCAGTTGATAAATATGGTCGGGTAGACGATACCCTCTACGGAGGCGGTGTCGGCATGCTTATGATGGCAGATCCTATTTTCCAGGCTTGGAATCATGCCAAGGCTTTACATCTGACTTCTACAGATAAACGCAAAACCATTTTCTTATCGCCTAAAGGTAGAGTTTTTAATCAAGCTCTAGCAAAAGAGCTTACAACCTACGACCATATTCTTTTGCTATGCGGGCATTATGAAGGCGTCGACCAAAGGGTACTTGATGAAATGTGTGTAGATGAAATCTCTCTAGGCGATTTCGTGATCAGTGGTGGAGAGCTCGGTGCCATGGCTATTATAGATACAGTGGTTCGCATGTTACCTGGCACATTTACAGACCAAGAAGCTTTCCAAGAAGACTCTCATTATCATGGCGTATTAGAAGGAAGACAGTATACGAAACCTAGAGTCTGGATGGGAAGAGAAGTACCTGAAGTTCTACTAAGTGGAAACCACAAACGCATAGAAGAATATAGACGCTTAGATAGTTTGAATGAAACCCTTATTAAACGTCCTGACTTATTCAATAAACTTCACCTTGCAGAATCCGAAATGGAGAAGCTATTGAATTTTCGTAATGATTTACTCCACAATATCGAAAAGTAAATAGAAACAAGAACTACAAGTTAAGATTTACTGCAATAAGATTACTTGCACTTAAATTTACAATTAACTCCTATCAAGGATTTCAGTATTTCTAGTTTACAAAATATAGTAAAACAATTATACTCTAGTTACCATAAAGAGAACGGTTAGGGACAAGCCCTATGATCCGTCAGCAACCTGCTATTATGTAAGGTGCTAAAACTTGAGTGATGGGAATTAGTAATGAACATGCTTACTCCTATCACGATGATGGGAGTTTTTTTTATGGAATAAAACCATAGGAGAAATAGAAATGGAAAAGGCAAAGGATGAAGTGCATGTTATTACAATAAATAACAAAGAGGAGTATATTTGGGTCTCATGTGCTGACTCAAATGAAAAAAGGAAAGTAGTTAAAATATTCGAATCAAGAGGTTATTCATCAAAAGTACGTGAGGAAGATTTTGGTCCAAATTCAGTCCCTCGTCTAGTTATTTATCACAAAGATAAAGTTATCTTACATATTGGTGCATCACATTGCTACAGTTTACAGAGAAATGGTGTTATCCCTAGAAATGGAACGGATTTTTATAGAAGGAACTTCATTAAGAGGATTATAAATACACTTAAGGAAGTAAAGAGATTTTGGATTCAGAACTAGAATGACTTTTCTTTATCAGAGTAAGTACTAAAATACTTACTCTTTTTTGACATTTCATAGATTTAAAACATTATTTGTTTGACAGACCTATATTTCAATAGTATAATTTTTTAGGTTATTAGGGGCGGTCCGCTACTGTGCAAGATGGTAAGAACGTCCGGCGAAGAGAGGAGGAATAGAATTATGGATCTAATTAAGGCTGTAGAACAAAGTCAATTACGTTCTGATTTACCTAATGTGGAAGTTGGAGATTACGTAAGAGTTGCTTTAAGGATCACAGAAGGCTCTCGTGAGCGAATTCAGGTTTTTGAAGGAACCGTTATCGCTAGAAAAGGACAAGGTTTAAGTGAAACCATTCTCGTCCGTCGTGTTACTTATGGTATTGGTGTTGAACGTACACTTCCTGTACATTCACCAAGCATCGATAACATTGAAGTAGTACGTAAGGGTGTTGTCCGTCGTGCGAAGCTCTATTATCTACGTGATCGTGTTGGTAAATCTGCTCGTCTAAGAGAAAAACTTAGCGTGAAGCACGGAGATCGTGTGGTTATTGCAGAACCTGTAGAAGAAGTCGATGAAACCACCACTGTGGAATCAAGCGAAACAACGGAAGAATAAATCCTAGTACAATTGATTTTTAAAACCCTCCTCGTGAGGGTTTTTTTAGTATTAAGAAAAATGCAGAAATTGTAGTATTTTGTTTGTTTTTTCTTGTCATCTGGGAGAAGTATTCCTTGTATAATTAATGTAATCCTTTTGGAGGTAGAATATGAATATAAATTGGTTTCCAGGCCATATGGCCAAGGCATTACGTAATATTGAAGAATACTTACCAATGGTTGATGTAGTTATTGAAACTTCTGATGCTAGAATTCCTAGATCTAGTCGCAACCCTGAATTAAGTAAGCGTATTAAGAATAAACCCCATATCTTAGTATTTAATAAATCCGATTTAGCAGACCCTGAACAAACAAAATTGTGGATACAATCTTTGGAGAGTGATGCATTACATGTATTAACTTCTAATGCCAAGGATCAAAACAGTTTGAAAAAAGTTCGAGACCTAGCGAAATCACTCGCCCAAGACAAACTCGATCGTATTGAAGAAGGCGGGCGTCAGAACCGCCCCTTACGTATTATGTTTGTTGGTATTCCCAATACTGGGAAATCTACGTTAATTAATGCTATGAGTGCGAGAAGAGCAGCCAATACGGCCAACACCCCAGGCGTCACGAGAGGACCTCAATGGGTGAAGACCAAGGATAGTAAGGTTGAGTTACTTGATATGCCTGGTGTACTGTGGCCTAAACTTGAAACAGATGAAGAGAAGTTATCTCTCGCTGCTACGGGAGCCATTCGAGATACTGTATTACCTATGGAAGAATTAGCATTTTTCCTATTTAAACACTTATTGAAACTCTATCCTGAGGCAATCGAAAGTCGATTTAGAATTCAAAATACGGATATTGATCCTTATGATCTCTACCTTCAAGCCGCCAAACGGCGCGGTTGCATTATGTCGGGAGGTAGAATTGACGAGGTGCGTTTTGCAGAATTATTCATTCATGAATATAGAAATGGGACCATTGGGCGTATGACACTAGAGCAAATTGAAACAGATAATACTTCTACTGTACATGAAGACAATGGCGAGGATATGATTCGTGGCTCGTATTAGAGAGAGTTTAGAAGAACGATTCTTACGTATGCAAAGAACGGAAAATAAGCTCTATGCAGAAGGTAGACTTTACGTAGCTGGTGTAGATGAAGTAGGTAGAGGCCCATTAGCAGGACCCGTATATGCTGCTGCAGTAATTCTTGATCCAACTAAACCCATTCTAGGACTTAATGATTCCAAGAAATTAAGCGAGAAAAAACGTCTGGAACTCTATGAAACTATATTACAAGAAGCCATAGGGTATGCCATTACTTGGGAAGATCCTAGCGTTATTGATACGATTAATATCTTAGAAGCGACCAAACGTGCAATGACCAGAGCAATACAATTGTTAAACCCTACCCCAGACTTCTTACTCCTAGACGCTCTACACTTGGAAGCATTTCCTATGGATACACAACAAGCTGTAGTAAAAGGGGATTCTAATGTAAATTGTATAGCTGCTGCCTCCATTCTAGCAAAAGTAAGTCGAGATAAATTGATGGCAGAATATGATTTAATGTATCCAGGCTATTATTTCAGTCAACACAAAGGGTACGGCACTAGAATGCATTATGAAGCTCTGGAAAAACTAGGACCTAGCCCAATACACAGAAAAAGCTTCTTAAGAAAATGGGAAGCCAATAGAACAGGAGACACTTATGTATGACTATAAGAAGGCAGAAAAGCATATTGGAAAATATCTAGAAGAACATGGTCATACGCTTTTGAAGTATAATTATAAGAAACTCCCTTATGGTGAGATCGATATTATTAGTTTAAAGAATCAAACGCTTTATGCTACAGAAGTAAAAGCACGGACCACAGCATTAGAAGGTGAGGACTTCTTTCGATTATTTTCTAGAACTAAGCAGAATAAAATTTTACGCACATTAGAAATTTATCGAAAAGAGACAGGACAAAGTGGGAGAAATCTTATCCTTTTAGCAGGAATCGTCTATTGGGACCGGGGGATGGCTATAAGGAAAGAAGAAGTCTTTCTTTGGCCAAACGCATAAAACATGGAGGTTAGTAGCATGACTCTATTGGAGAGAAGTAGAGAGGAACAGCAAATGCTGTTACTAGAAGTTCAAGAAAAACTTAAACAAGCAAGTTCTAAGAATCTTCAGCTCAATATGGCAAGAGGTAATCCTAGTCTACAACAAATTAATATGGTAAGTGATTTGTTTGAGGAGTTAACCCTTGAAACTTATAATAATAAAGAAGGGATGGATGTGAGAAATTACGGTGGACTCTATGGCATCCTTGAGATGCGAGAACTTTTCTCAGATTTACTCAAGTGTTCCGAAGAAGAGGTCTGGTGTATTTCTAGTTCAAGCCTAACGATAGAGTATGACATATTATCACGCTTAAGACTTTTCCCTCTTCCCGGTCAAAACACTCCATGGCCAGGTGAAAATCAAGTTAAATTTCTCTGTCCAGTGCCAGGATATGATCGCCACTATAATATGCTCCAGCAATTAGGTTATGAGATGATACCTATCCCAATGCATGAAGCAGGACCCGATATGGAGCAAGTAAAGGCTTTATGTAAAAATGATCCTAGTATTAAAGGCATATGGATAGTACCTCTTTATTCAAATCCTACGGGTACATCCTATTCTGAAGAAGTTTTATACGACTTATTAGAGATGGACGCCGCTCCTGACTTTCGTATCTTTGCGGATATGGCATATGTGGTGCATCACTTGTATGAGAAAGAAGAAGAGCAAGACCCTGTTTATCCCCTTTTACCTATGGCAAGAGAAGCCAAGAACCCTGACCGCATTTTTCTATTTGCATCGACATCGAAAATGACTTTTCCAGGGGCTGGTGTCGCATGTTTAGCCACTTCAGCCGCCAACCAATCCTGGCTCTTACCAAGCTTATCCGCTCAGATGATTAGTAGTGATAAGTTTAATATGTGGAAGCATTATCATGTATTCAAGCAATTAGGTGGCGTTCAGAAACTTATGGCTAGGCATGCTAATCTCTTACGGCCGAAATTCGAATTAGTGCTTAATACCTTAGAAGAACACTTAGGGCCACTCGGCATCGCAACATGGACCAAGCCTAGAGGTGGCTATTTTATTACTGTAACTGTTTACCCGCATACGGCCACGGCCACATACAACCGTTGTAAGGAGCTAGGTGTAAGCTTAACCCACGCAAGTGCCTGTTTCCCTTACGGTAATAATCCAGAAGATAATAGTATGCGCATCGCACCGAGCTATCCATCCCTAGATGCCCTTGCGCAAGCGATAGAAATCTATTGTCTAGTCCAAACCGAACAAGCCCTATTAAGAATTATAGAAGAACAGAGATAGAAAATGATTTATTTAGACCATGCAGCAACGACGAAGCCTTATAAAGAAGTAACAGAAGTACAAGCTCTTAGTATGGACGAAGAATTTTTCAATCCATCGTCCTCCTATAAGGTAGCCAAAGACCTTGCCCGTAAAATCACATCGGAATTCCAATCTTTGGCCCAAGATTTAGACTGTTCTCCCGATGAACTCATTCATACTTCTGGAGCAACTGAAGCATCCAACCATGTTATAAAAGGCTTATTTCAGCAATATGGAAGAAGATTAAATCATTTTGTTTGTCTGGCTTCTGATCATGACTGTACGCTAAAACCCTTGGAAAGTATTGAATCCTTGGGCGCTCAGGTCTCTTATTTAAAACCAACAAAAGAAACTAAGTATGACCTAGAAGAATTATCTTCTGTACTTAATAATAAGACTTTATTAGTCAACATACTTTATGTGAATAATGAAAGTGGTACGCTGCAAGCTATTGAGAAAATCTGTGCTTTGATTAGAGAACGAGCACCCAATGCATTTATCTTAGGAGATTTCGTTCAAGCTTGGGGTAAAGTTGAATTCTCCATGCGTAAGATTGACGTAGATTTCGCCATTTTCAGCGGCCATAAAATTCATGGGCCCAAGGGAAACGGCTTACTGTATTTTCGTGGTAAAAGCTTACCCACTCCGCTCATTCACGGTGGAGGTCAGCAAAATAATATGCGCTCAGGTACTGAGAATTTAGCAGGGCTTAGGGCCATGGCTATGGCATCTAGAATGCAGAAGGAGAGTTTCACCGTTAGAAAAGCCCGTACCCAGAAGTTTAGAGATAAGCTTGCTAATCATATTGAACGCTTGGGAGGGATTATTAACTTCCCCCATTCAATACCTGAAATTATGAACGTGTCCTTCCCAGGCCTAAGAGGAGAGACTATACTACATATGTTAGAGGCCAAGGAAGTATTCATATCTACATCCTCCGCCTGCCAAGCACGCTCTGGGCGCATATCCCATGTATTAGAAGCCATCGCTATGCCTAGGATCCAAGCTGAGGGCTCCATAAGAATTAGTCTAGATGGTTCAAATACCCCTGAAGAGATTGAAAAATTCTGTATCCTATTAGAAAATGAAGTAACAACCCTTAGACAATGGCAAGGGCTATAGAAATAAGAGGAAAAAATGACAAATAAAGAAAGTTTAATTTTAGTTCGTATCGGCGAAGTCGCTCTCAAGGGTTTAAACCGTAAGCACTACACAGACCGTATATTGAAGAATTTACAAATCCGTTTGAACGCTGTAGGGAATTTCAAGACCTATAGTCGAGAATCTAGACTATGGATAGAAGCATTGGATGAGGAATCCAAATCCGAAGAGAAAATTGCAGAAGCGTTAGATATCTCAACTTCTGTTTTCGGCATCGTGTCTTCTAGTATTGTGACCAAAATGGCGTCCACAGATTTCGAAGCGCTCAAGGCGGAAGCGCTGACCATAGTAGAAGAAGAGATAGCTCGATTCAATAAGGACAAGGTTACATTTAAGGTAGAAGCTAGAAGAGGCGATAAATCCTTCCCGTTAACTTCTCCTGAAATTGGTAGAGTTATAGGTTCTCATATTTTAAAACAGTATCCTAATTTATCCGTAGATGTCCATAATCCAGATTTCTATTTGTATATTGAAGTGCGCGATAGTTTCTATATCTACGCCAACATCCATCACGGAATTAAGGGATTACCTGTAGGGACGGGAGGCAAAGCTACTTTACTCTTATCCGGTGGTATTGACTCCCCTGTAGCAGGCTATTTGATGGCTTCAAGAGGCGTTGAACTAAATGCTGTATATTATCATAGTTTTCCCTTCACATCAGACGAGGCAAAGGAGAAGGTAATTTCCCTTGCTAAAATCATTAGTAAATACACAGGACCTATAAAACTTCATATCGTTAACTTCACGGATATACAAGTCAATTTAAGGCAGAATTCCCCAGGTGATATGATGACTATTACAATGCGAAGAATTATGATGCAAATAGCCGCACGTATTGCAGAAGAAAGTGGAGCCAAAGCTCTAGTTACCGGTGAGAGCTTAGGACAAGTTGCCAGTCAAACTCTAGAAGCATTGTGTACTACAAACTCCGTTGTAGATATGCCCGTATTTCGCCCACTCATTGGAATGGATAAAGACTTTACAGTAGATATTGCAAGGAAGATTGGTACCTATGAAACCTCTATTCTTCCCTATGAAGACTGCTGTACTGTATTCGTAGCGAAACACCCTAAAACAAGACCTACGATGAAAGATACCGAAATAGCAGAACGTGATTTAGATATTGAAGCACTAATCCAGGATGGATTTAATAAAAGAGAAATCTTAACAATTAAGTGAGGAGAAACCCTATGAATTATCAGCAGTTAAAAGAGAAGGATCCCCAGATTTATGAATCCATTAAGTTGGAGTTACAACGTCAGAATAATAAACTGGAAATGATTGCATCCGAAAACTTCACTTCCGAAGAAGTTATGCTGGCACAAGGCTCAGTTATGACCAATAAATACGCAGAAGGTTACCCTGGCCGACGTTACTACGGTGGCTGCGAATATGTAGATATTGCAGAGAATCTGGCAAAAGAAAGGCTCATGGAGCTCTTCGGGGCAGAAGCGGTCAATGTTCAGCCTCATTCCGGTTCTCAAGCCAATATGGCGGTCTATATGAGTATGTTAGAACCGGGCGATAAGGTACTCGGTATGGATCTCTCACATGGTGGCCATCTCACCCATGGCATGGCTAAAAACTTCTCTGGAATTCTATATAATTTCGATTCCTATGGTGTCGACCCAGAAACAGAAACTATAGATTATGATGCTCTTCTCGAAAAGGCTAAAGCCTTCCAACCTAAGATTCTCGTAGTAGGTGCATCCGCCTATCCTAGAACAATAGATTTCAAAAGGATGAGAGAAATAGCCGATGAAGTCTCTTGCTTACTATTTGTAGATATGGCCCACATAGCAGGTTTAGTAGCTGCAAAATTACATCCTAGCCCTGTCCCATACGCCGATTTCGTAACAAGTACTACCCACAAAACACTACGAGGCCCTCGTGGTGGCGTTATTTTATGCAAGAAGAAATATATTAAGAAAATTAATTCAGCCGTATTCCCAGGCTTACAAGGTGGCCCTCTCATGCATGTCATTGCGGCCAAAGCCGTCGCCTTCCGAGAAGCGCTTAGCGAAGATTTCGTACAATATCAGAAACAGGTTATTCAGAACGCCCAAGCTTTGGCAGCAGGCCTAATGAATCGAGGTGTTAAACTCGTGGCCAACGGCACAGATACGCATCTTCTCCTTGTGGACCTAAGACAGGATGGAATTAGTGGTAAAGAACTACAAGATCGCTTAGATGCTTATGGTATCACGGTTAACATGAATTCTATACCTTTTGATGAAGCGAAACCTACTGTAACCTCTGGTGTGCGTATTGGTACACCTGCATTGACTACCCGTGGTTTCACTACAGAGGAAATGGATGAAATCGCTGGGATTATTTACGATGCTATCCATCATTTCGAAGAGAATAAAGACGAAAATATTCATAAGGTACAATTGCTTTGTGAAAAACACCCTCTGTATCCAGGTTTAATGGAAGGATAGGACTAAACGTTTGAACCAAGCAGTAAATAAAAATGAACCTCTAGCTTATCGCATGTCTCCTCGAACCATTGAAGAGTATGTTGGGCAAGAGCATATACTAGGAGAAGGGAAGATGCTGCGCCGTATGTTGGAAACGGATCAGCTTAGCTCTATTATTCTCTTCGGCCCACCTGGGACAGGCAAAACGTCTCTAGCCAGAATCATTGCCAATACGAGTAAATCCAAGTTTAGAAAAATAAATGCGGTCACCTCTGGAGTAAAAGATATAAGAGAAATCATAAACGATACACGAAACTATCTTCTTACTCCAGAAGGGAAGACCTTGCTTTTTATTGATGAGATCCATCGATTTAATAAATCCCAGCAAGACGCACTACTACCATCGGTAGAAGATGGCAGTATTATTCTGATTGGTGCCACAACAGAAAATCCTTATTTTGAAGTAAATAAAGCCTTAATCTCTAGATCTTCCGTTTTTCAACTTTATCCACTTACTAAAGAAGATATTAAGAAACTTATTCGCAGTAGCCTAGAAGATTCAGAGAGAGGTTACGGAGGAAGAAACGTTACAATAATGGAAGATGCCTTAGACTTTTTGGCAGAAATGTCTAGTGGTGATGCTAGAAGCGCACTTAATGCTATCGAATTGGCCGTACAAAGCTCAAAATTCTCGACACAAGACGGTTTAGAAATTAATCTCGAGATTATTTCTGAATGTATACAGAAGAAACCTATTCGCTATGACAAGGATGGCGAAGAGCACTATGACACAATCTCTGCATTTATTAAATCAATAAGAGGCTCCAATGTCGATGCTGCATTACTCTATATGGCCAAAATGCTAGAGGCAGGAGAGGATCCAGACTTCATTGCCAGACGTCTCGTCATTTCCGCTTCAGAAGATATCGGAATGGCGAATCCTCAGGCCCTAAGTGTTGCTATTGCTGCCTGGCAGGGTGTAGAACGTATTGGTATGCCAGAAGGACGTATTCTATTAGCTCAAGCCGTTGTCATGCTGGCAACAAGCCCTAAATCTAACCGTTCTTATCTAGCGATTAACCAAGCACTCTCGGATGTGCAAAATAAGAATATTGGTGAAATACCTTTTTATCTTCGAAACGCTGTGACAGAGGAGATGGCAGAGCAATTAAATTACGGCCAAGGTTATAAATACGCCCATGATTACCCTAATGCAATAGCGCCACTCGAATTCATGCCAAGTCGAATGGAAGGCACTGTATACTACGAACCCACTAATCATGGCTATGAAAAAAATATTAAATCTTGGTTAGAAAAAATTAGAAGTATCTTAAACGAAGGTTAAGTATTAATTGGTGTGAAATAGGGCTTACGTTTCTCGAAATAGGTTAATTGCGTACATCCCAAGGCCTCTAGCTGCATGACATTCTCGTAAAAATCTAATCCTACTTTACCTTCATGATGGGCATCCGAAGATAAAACAATTTTATCTCCGCCTAGTTCCATATAGCGACTTAAGATTTCATCATCAATTAAACCTAGAGGCTTCCCGTCCTCGTCACGTTGCCTCTGGCTCGATGTATTTATTTCCAAAGCGATATCACGTTCGATAATCTTATGAAATAAATGGTCAAAGGCATCTGGGAAATCTTTGTATAACAATTTCTTATCGGTAAAATGATTATAACGAGCAATATAGTCGAAATGACCTAAGACATTAATAAACGGCATATCTTCTACCATTTCTGCGAGCGCTTCCAAATACAATGCATAGGCAAATGTTTTGCCACGTTTGTATAATTCTCTAATTGAGGAGAATCCTTTATAACGCAAATTATGAACGGATCCTATAATAGAATCGAGTTGGGCATAATATTCTACACATTGTTTAAAAGCTTTGGCCAAAGCAGGGTGATACCCTAGTTCAACTCCGATTAATAATTTAAATGCTTTATTCTCTTGAGCAATTCTTGCTTGTTCTTGGGTCATACGATTCATATAAGTAGGGAAGTGGAAGGTCCATTCTCCCTGTAGAGGTTCTAAATCAATAACTTGAAAGTCCTCTTGATATATTGTTTCATTTATGCGCTTGTCAAAATGATCCGTTATAACAAGTCCACCTAGACCTAATGCTTCTGCTTCAACAAGACGATTTGCCAATGGCTGAGAAGCATCGGGTGAGAATTCCGAGCAATGGTTATGTGCATCGATGATATTAAGCATAAGAACCTCCTTTGTTTATAATACAACAAATTTACATATTTTTTTGTTTATTTTGCTAGATATTTGCAGGTTAATATTTACATGCTAAAATAGTAACCGTTATCTTATAGATAATAGAAACGAGGAAATTAATTATGTTAGAAAATGATTTAACTACAGAGCAAGGGCTCTCTCTAGAAGATAAGAACTTTGAATCGTCTGCTACAGCACCTAGTTTAGATGAACTAAGTCAAATCTTTCACGTACAATCAACGGAAGAAAATAAATCGGAAGCCAAACTATCCGAAGGGAAGAAATTAGAAGAAGACTTGCTTAATAAACATGAGCATCTTTACGATATCTATGATAAACAAACTATTCAATCCGCCTTTAGTTTTGCGGAAGATTATCGTATTTTCTTAGATAAATCCAAAACAGAAAGAGAAGCAGTTAAAGAAGGTATAACCTTATTAAGTGCCTTAGGATTTACATCTCTTGATGAAGCAGATAGCTTACAAGCAGGTGATAAAGTTTATAAATCAATCCATGGCAAAGGTCTCGTAGCAGCCGTTATCGGTGAAGCGTCCATACGTGACGGCTTTGCTATTCTAGGCGCACATATTGACTCGCCCAAAATCGACTTAAAACCTAGACCTCTATACGAAGAAGGAGACATGGCATTTTTCAAAACCCATTATTATGGTGGTGTGAAAAAATACCAGTGGACTACGATTCCTCTGGCACTCCATGGCACCGTTGTTCGCAAAGACGGTTCCGTTATAGATTTTCGTATTGGGGAAGATGACGAAGATCCTATTTTCATGATCTCAGACCTTCTTATCCATCTGTCTGCCGATCAAATGCAGAAAAAAGCCTCTGAAGTTATTACAGGCGAAGAGCTAAACATATTGGTAGGCGGACGTCCTATTGCCCATAAAGATGTTTCTCAACGCTTCAAGCTTGGTCTATTACAAATCTTAAAGACTAAGTATAATATTACGGAACGTGATCTCATTACGGCCGAGATTACGGCAGTACCTGCGGATAAAACAAGAGACCTAGGATTCGATCGTAGTTTCCTAGCTGGTTATGGCCATGATGATCGGGTATGTGCTTATCCAGCGCTTCGTGCCATCGCAGCCAAAAACAAAGGCGAACGTACGGCGGTTATGATTCTCACGGATAAAGAAGAAGTAGGAAGCCAGGGAAATACCGGAGCCCAATCCCAATCTTATGAAAACTTCTTAATGGAAATTTATGCCAAAGTCGAAGGCAGCTATGATGTTCTAGGTTTTTTCAAAGCGCTAGAAAATTCCCATATGCTCTCCACTGATGTAACAGTGGGCTACGATCCGAACTTCCCCAGCACAGTGGATCCTAAGAATGTGTGCTATATGGGGCATGGCGTTGCCCTTACGAAATACACAGGAGTAAGGGGTAAGGGAGGTTCCAACGATGCTAATGCAGAGTTTTTCTCTCAAGTGGCTCATCTTATGGATGCCCAGAATGTACCCTGGCAAACCGGCGAATTAGGCAAGGTCGATCAAGGTGGTGGTGGAACCATCGCTTTAAACTATGCCAACCGCGGTATGCATGTTATAGATTGTGGCGTACCCGTTTTGAATATGCATGCTCCTAACGAAATTATCCATAAACTTGATTTATATTCCACTTATCAAGCGTATAGAGCTTTTATTGAAAACATTGCTTAATCATCCATCACTAGTGCCTCCCGTAATAGGAGGCACTTTTTAATTTATATTCCTATTAAACAACAATATAAATATCATAAATCATTCAGAAACATGTTAAAATCATGTTAATCTCACTGAAACACCTGGATGTACTCATTCCATGGCTCTAGTGAAGTATAATGAATAAAAATTAAAATCTTTTAAGGGGTTAACTATGGGAAATTATGACAATCTCTATGATGTTAGAGAAATTAAAGACTTACGAGAAATGCTTCGTGGTAGTGTCAAAAACTATGCTGCTAAGAATGCTTTTCTAAGCAAGCCAGTTAAAGGAGAACCTTACGTACCTACGACATACCAAGAATTTGGAAACGATGTGGATGCCTTCGGAACTAAGCTCTATGAGCTAGGCGTCCAAAATCAAGAAAGAGTAGCTATCTTATCCGAAACCCGTTATGAGTGGTATGTATCTTACCTAGCCATTGTAAATGGTGCAGGAGTTGTTGTTCCTTTGGACAAAGCATTAACTGCCAATGAAATTCGCAGAATGCTCGAAAGAGCACAAGTTTCGGTTCTGATCTATTCACCTAAGCTCAGAGAAACAGCCTTGGAAGCCTCAAGAGGACTAGACTTCTTAAAAACATTAGTAATGTTTGATACTTATGCAGATGAAGAAAACAATTTTGCAATGCGTAGTGTCTCTGGAAATGACGCTATGGAATACTCTTTTACAAGATTAAAAGAAGAAGGTAATTACTTACTTGAAGATAAGTACAACGACTATCTAGATTGTGAAATTGATCCTGATGAAATGCGAATAATGCTATTTACATCGGGTACCACCGATCAACCCAAGGCGGTTATGCATTCCCATGGCACTATCGCGGCTAATCTTATGGGCATGACCGAAATGCTATATATAAATGATGATACGGTCTTGTCCATCTTACCTATACATCATACGTACGAATGTACATGTGGGTTTCTATGTCAGATCTATCGTGGTAACAGTATTGCGGAAGCAGAAGGTTTACGTTATATCGTAGACAATCTCAAGGAAAGCCAAACCACTTTACTCTTAGCAGTCCCTCTAATCATGGAATCCTTCCATAAGAAAATATGGTCCAATATTGATAAGAAAGGTATGCGAAAAAAAGTCGAATTCGGTATCAAACTCACCCGTTTTCTACGTAAAATAGGTATAGACCTCAGAAAATCTATTTTCAAAGATATCCATGAAGCATTAGGCGGCCACTTAAGATTATTCATTGCTGGTGGTGCTGCTATTGATCCACAAGTGCTCCAAGATTTTAATGATTTTGGAATTCTTGCTGTTCAGGGCTATGGCTTAACCGAATGTGGTCCCATTCTAGCCCTTAATCGTGATGTGGCATACAAGAATGAATCTGCAGGCTTGCCCTTGCCAGAGACACAAGTGAAGGTAAAAGATCCGGATGAAGAAGGTATCGGTGAATTCATCGCTACTGGCGATAACATTATGCTCGGATATTATGGAGACGAAGAACTTACAGCAAAAGCCTTGCAAGATGGCTGGTTTCATACGGGCGATTTAGGCTATATTGACGAAGACGGTTTTATTATAATTACAGGGCGGAAGAAAAACGTCATAGTAACCAAGAACGGCAAGAATATTTTCCCAGAAGAATTGGAATTCCTATTAAATAAGTATCCAGAAATTGAAGAGTCTGTCGTCTCTAGCCGTGAACATCGTAATAATGACTTGCTTGTAATCGCTACAATATTTCCTAATATGGAAGAAATAGAGAAGACCCTAGGAGAAGATGCAAGCCTAGAAACGATCGAAAATCGCATGAAAGAAATTGTAAAAGAAGTGAATCAAAACGTATCTACTTATAAACATATAAAGGAAGTACATGTTAGAGATACAGAATTTGAGAAAAACACATCTAGGAAAATAGTCCGAAAATATAATTAAGATAAATAAATTATTTTTTATCAATTAAACCAGTCTGAATAGGCTGGTTTTTTGTATCTCTACACATTGTACAGCGTAGACATACCGTGCACCCAGTACGTACATAATAAGTCTTTCTCCTGTGAACTA
>CAYMOG010000001.1:30052-142732 GCA_964392065.1 uncultured Oscillospiraceae bacterium | reverse complement strand
TAAGTTAAACAATCTCTTTGCATTTTCTGTCGTGATACGAGAAATTTCCTCATAAGATATGTCTTTAGTTTCTGCCAATTTCTCCAAGATAAATGGAAGATACGAAGGTTCATTGGTCTTCCCACGCTTAGGGACTGGAGCTAAATATGGACAATCCGTTTCGAGTACAAGTCTATCCATTGGAGTGTTCAAGGCAATATCTAAACTTTCTTGTCCATTCTTGAATGTAATAGGGCCATCGAAACCTAAATAGAATCCTCCCGATAAAACACGATTTGCAAACGCTTGATCTCCCGAAAAGCAGTGGAACACGCCAGGAGTGGATAGTAAGGTTCCCTTCTGTCTCTGGGCTTCTATAAGCTTCCAACAGTCCTCTTGCGCATCACGACAGTGGACCACGAATGGTAGATTATAGGCAAAAGCCAAGTCCATTTGTCCTACGAAAGCCTCGGCTTGCACGCTATCGCTATGCCGATCGGAGAAATGGTAATCCAATCCAATCTCTCCAATAGCTAATACCTTTCGACCCCCTAGCTCCAATAATGCCTCCAATTTAACTCTAGCCTCATCGGACCACTCTACAGCATCATGGGGATGGATTCCGATTACAGCATAGAGTTCTTCGTGAGCCAGAGCCAGGTCCACTGCTCTAGCGGACGACTCCAAATCATAACCTATAACATTCATATACTTCACATTTGCTTCCCTAGCTCTACTTAAGTAAGGCAATATATTCGTAATAAATGGATCGGAATTCAAATGCGTATGGGTATCGTAGAGTTCTAGCATTATCCTACAATATCTCCTGGTTTCGCATCTTCATGTACTTCTAACAGTTTCAGATTACCTTCTTTATCTTCCGTACTTAAAATCATACCCTGAGACAGCACACCACGAATCTTCCGGCCACTTAAATTTGCCAAATAAACAAGTTTACGTCCTAGGAGTTTTTCTGCATTGTAATACTCCGCAATACCTGACACTACCGTACGTTCATGACCATCACCAATATCTAGAGTGAATTTCAAAAGTCGATCCGCACCTGTCACTTTTTCACAAGTTAGAACTTGGCCCACGAGCATTTCTAATTTCTCGAAATCAGGATATGTAATTTCTGCCTTATGTTCGATTTCTTCTGCAATAGGCTCTTCATACTTCGCCAATTCAGACTCGAGCCAAGCGATTTCTTCCTCTAGGTCAAGCCTTGGAAATAAGGGTTTAGTTTCTGTAATCGATTTATGAGTTTCAAATCTCTGGAAACTTGTCAGTAGACGCTCATCTCCTTCGACACCTAAAACATCTAATATATCTTCAGATGTTTGTGGCATAAAAGGCGTAAGTAATACCGCTACAACACGAAGCACTTCCAATAGAGTACCTAGTACCTGGGCTAGACGCGCTTTTTGCCCTTCATCTTTGCCAAGTATCCATGGTTCCGTCTCATCAATATATTTATTCGCTCTTGAAATAAGCTTCCATATAGAGGCTAAAGCAAAGCTAAACTGCATTTTACTAAGATGCTCATCGACTAATAAACGGGTTTCTTCAGCCTGAACAAGAATCTCTTGATCGATTGCAGCTTCTTCTCGAGCGTCAGGAAGGATACCTTCCATATACTTCTTCACCATAGCAACGGTTCGACTTAGAAGATTACCTAAATCATTTGCTAAATCAGAATTAATTCTCTCTACTAGAGCTTGATTACTAAAATTCCCATCATGTCCAAATGGCATATCACGCAAGAGAAAATATCTAATACTATCGACACCATAGCGTTCACTTAATAACACAGGATCTACTACATTTCCTTTGGACTTAGACATTTTGCTGTTATTAAATAAGATCCAACCGTGGGCAAAAACATGCTCTGGAAGTGGTAAATCTAATGCCATGAGGAGAGCTGGCCAGATAATGGTATGGAAACGGGCGATTTCTTTGGCCATCAAATGTACATTAGCAGGCCAGAATTTCTTAAATAAACCCTCTTTATCGTCTGGATAGCCTAGTGCTGTAATGTAGTTTGTAAGGGCATCAACCCAGACGTAAATGACGTGTTTATCATCAAAAGGTACTTTTATTCCCCAATCGAAGGAGGTTCTAGAAACCGCCAAATCATCTAGACCTTGACGGATAAAGGATAACATTTCGTTTTTAGAAGATTCTGGTTGTAAGAAATGCGTTTCAGATAATAGTTTTTCTAAACGTTCTTGATATTTACTTAATCGGAAGAAATAACTCTCTTCTTGGGTAAGATTTACAGGTCCACCACAATCGGGGCAATGGTCATCTACGAGTTGGGTTTGCGTCCAGAATGCTTCACAGGAAGTACAATACCAGCCTTCGTAGCTGCCTTTGTATATTTCTCCTCTATCATACAAATCTTGAAAAATTTTCTGCACAGCTTGTTCATGTTTTTCATCTGTCGTACGTATGAATCCATCATACGTAATATTTAATAATTTCCAGAGAGATTTAATGCCAACTGCCATCTCATCTACGTACGCTTGGGGGCTTACACCTTTTTCTGAAGCCTTTTCTTCAATTTTTTGTCCATGTTCATCCATACCAGTAAGAAAGTATACTTCCTTACCCTTCAGACGGTTATAACGCGCTAGAGTATCCGCTGCGACGGTGCTGTATGCATGGCCTATATGTAGCTTATCACTAGGATAATAAATCGGGGTCGTGATATAGTACTTTTCTTTATGTTCACTTGACATAGTCTCTCCTCTTTCTCTCGTCTCTAGATTGCATTTCTCTAAATGGTAATACGGCAATAGGGACCCTCAAGTCCCTATTCCAATTACACTTTCTAAGCAAATAGGAACGTCTTCTCATTTTCTTGAGTACCGTTCATAACACAAGTACCTATAGAAGCGTCATCTAAGCCTCCAGTCACTTACGCTTTATAAAGTATCGACTTCACCGATCTCATCTAGACCTTCCGTAAGCTCTATACTTTTAATCTTTTGTTCTTCTAGCGGACGATCGCTGTAGTCTGTAGCAGTATTTGCAATCTCATCTAAAACTTCCAAACCATCGGTCAGTATACCGAAGGCCGCATACTCACCATCTAAATGGGGGGACACTTCATGCATGATGAAGAACTGAGATCCTGCGGAATCCGGATGCATAGAACGCGCCATGGATAATACGCCCTTCGTATGTTTCAAGTCATTGGCAAAACGGTTACTATGAAACTCGCCTTTAATCCGATGACCAGGGCCACCCATACCCGTACCATCAGGACAGCCACCTTGTATCATAAAACCCTTAATCACACGATGGAAAATTAAACCATTATAAAAACCCTCTTCGACTAATTTCGCAAAATTATTTACGGTATTAGGTGCGTATTCAGGTAAGAGCTCAAAAGCCATCTCCTTACCGGATTCCATTGTTATTTTTCCTTTTATTGCCATATTTCTAAACTCCTTTATTATTCAGTATAACCCTTATGGGTATACGACTGCATATCACGTAAAATTTGATGTTTAAGTTCCCATAAACGTTGGGATAAGTCTACATAATAGATGTGAGGATTCTCTAAGCGTGTAACGGAAGGCCACAAAGTCTTCATTTGCTCTTTAGAATGCGCCCGAATCTCTTCGATAGTTGGCAAATCATAGACCAATTTCCCGCCTTCGAATACAGGCACGAGTAACTCAACTAATTCATAGTCTCTAACGGTTTGCCGTTTCCATGTAGCTTCTGGATCGAACAGTTCGTAAGGATGGTCCGGATTGATGTATTCTTCCTCTAGTGTAATGAGGTCTGCAACGGCTTTTCCGGTCTTCTTATCGATAAACCGATACAGAGACTTACTTCCTGGATTCGTAATCTTAGACACCGATTCAGAAACTTTCATTCGAGGATTGACCGTACCATCGGCAGATTCCACTGCAGAGAGTTTATACACACCACCGAAAACGGGTTCACTTTTAGATGTAATAAGTCTTTCACCTACACCAAAGGCATCAATTTTTGCTCCTTGAATAAGAACTTCTCGAATAATATGTTCATCTAGAGAGTTTGAAACAACGATCTTACAATCGTCTAATCCAGCCTCATCTAGAATACGACGGCATTCCACACTAAGATAGGTAATATCACCAGAATCTAAACGAACCCCCTTGAGTCTCTTACCCTGAGGAATGAGAACTTCTTTGGCCACACGAATAGCATTCGGCAAGCCTGATTCTAAAACGTTATAAGTATCAATAAGTAGAACGGTATTATCAGGATAAGATTCTGCATACGATTTAAACGCCTCATACTCATTTTCATAGAGTTGGACAAAACTATGGGCCATGGTTCCCGACAGAGGAATCCCGAAAACCTCACCAGCAAGGGTACAAGATGTACTGTCAACCCCACCTATATAAGCCGCTCTAGCGCCTAGTACTGAAGCGTCAGAACCTTGTGCACGTCTGGCGCCAAACTCCATGACAGAACGGCCCTGCGCTTGGTTAACAATCCGACTGGACTTTGTCGCAATTAAGCTCTGATGGTTAATGGTGAGTAATAACATCGTCTCAATCATTTGGGCTTGAATGATAGGACCCCTAACCTTTAGAATAGGTTCTCCTTGGAAGATCGGAGTACCTTCCTGTATTGCCCACACATCACAAGCAAAACTGAAATCGGCCAAATAGTTCAAGAAATCCTCTGTGAAGTTTCTTGTACTCCTTAGAAATTCAATATCTTCTTGATCGAAGTGCAGATTCTCAATATAGTCAATTGCTTGCTCAAGACCTGCCATGATAGCATAACCGCCACCATCAGGAACTCTACGGAAAAACAAATCGAAGTACACAATGGTGTCTTGCATACCTTGATTGAAATATGCTTGGGACATAGTGAGTTCATAGAAATCCGTCAGCATAGTCATATTCTTGTTCTTCAAATATTTCATAAATAATTCCTTCTTAATTAAAACATTAAGTCCATCGAAAGACTCGATTTATTATAACATGCTAGGTCGTATTTTTCGGGATAATAGACCGTATCTAGAAATAGTCCTTGTGGTTCTAGGGTAATACCTGCCTGTTTTCTATCTAAGCTAGAAATCACCTCAGGTATCGCCTCCGCCCGCAATTTACCTAAGCCAACATAGGCCAAAGTCCCCGCAATAATTCTCACCATATTGTATAAGAAAGCATTTCCATGAACAGTTATACGGATAAGTCCAGGACTAACCTCCATTACCTTCAGACTATAGAGCGTTCTCGTCGTTGTAACTTGGTCTGATCCTGCAGCCATAAAACTGGCAAAATCATGTTCTCCTAGAAAATATACACATGCCTCTTGCATTGCTTGTAAATTAAGAGGCCTAGGCTCATGATAGGTAAATGCAGATCGTAGAGCTGAACGATATGGACGATTCCAAATATAATAGGAATACTGCTTACCTATAGCAGAAAACCTTGCATGAAAGGTGTCCTCAGCCAATCGGGCACCTTTTACCGCCACATCCTGCGGCAAATAGGCTGCGATGGCTAAATGAAATTTATCCATAGGAATACGCGTTGAACTTAGGAAATGTGAAACATGATTTTTAGCATGAACGCCTGCATCGGTTCTACTGCAGCCGTATAAATTGATATCCTCTTTGAGTAATTTCTCCAATGCATCCTCTAATACATTCTGCACGGCTTCGGCGTTTTTTTGGCGTTGCCATCCCGCATAGTTTGTACCCATATACTCTGTAAATAGAATGATTTTGTGTTTTTCCATAAGCATTTAGAATACAAATTGTACTAGAACAATGGCCGCTACATACGCCAGTGACACGCACAAAAATACGATATCTTGGCCTTTTAAACGTAATGGCTTATATTTACTCCTACCAATATCCCCACGATAGCATCGAGATTCCATTGCAATGGCAAGCTCCTCTGCGCGTTTAATGGCACTGACAAATAGAGGAATTAAAATAGTCACTAAACCCCTAACTCTTTGCAAGAACCCTCCTGTATCATAGTTTGCTCCTCGAGAAGATTGGGCTTTCGTTATTTTATCCGCCTCATCGGCTAGAGTCGGGATAAAACGCAAAGCAATAGAAATCATCATAGCAATATCATGAACAGGAACTTTCAGAATCTTCAGGGGTTTTAATAGCGATTCGATAGAATCGGCCAATAGGAGTGAAGTCGTAGTTAAGGTCATTAAAATAGAGGACGCAATAACTAAAAATACTAAGCGAATCGCCATTAGAGCTCCTGTAATCAAACCTTCTACACTGGCCGTCAAGGGTCCAAACGAAAATAAAGTCGTTCCTCTAACCGAAAACAAATTAATGACAAATGCAAAAGATGTGAAAAATATTAATGGCTTAATCGTCCGTAGAATCGTCTTGAAATCAATTTTCGCAAGGATAATAAGAAGAATAATGCCAAGTGCATATATGGCTATAGGGATTGGCTTATCCAAGAAAAATACAATAATCATTAAAACTAGAGCTAGAAACAATTTAACTCGAGGATCAATACGATGAACTATGGAATTCTGGGGATAATAATTCCCCATGGTTATTTTACTCATTCCTTCCTTCTCCTCTTATTAGTGCTTCTCGGGTTTGATAGAGAAGTTCTATTTCTAGAGATTTTTCTGTAAAGACTCTAGCATCGAAACTAGGATAATCCACAATAAAACGTTCTGCAAACTGCATCACTCTAGGAATATCCAAGTCATTATTTACGACAATGTCTTGATTCGAAAACACGTTTTCAACTGTATCGATTGTTTGTAAAGCACCGTTCTTCAAAACCATTATGCGATCCGCTAATTTCGCCAAATCATCCATGCTATGGGATACAAAAATAATACTTACGCCTTGTGCCTGTAAGGCTTTTATTGTAGAGAAAATCTCTTCTCTTCCCTGAGGATCTAGACCTGCCGCAGGTTCATCTAAGATAAGGATTTCAGGTTGCATGGCAAGTATACCTGCAATAGCAACTCTACGCATTTGCCCACCGGAAAGTTCGAAGGGTGAGCGATCCACTTCTAAGTCCCCTAAACCTACTTGTTCAAGAGCATGTAGGCTTAATTCTTTAGCTTCTTCATCCTCTATACCCATCTGCTTAGGTCCATAACTAACATCATCTAAAATCGTCTCTGCAAATAATTGCTGTTCGGGATACTGGAACACCATACCAAGTTTTCGGCGTATCGCAGGTACATGCTTACTTACTCCTGCATCCATCCCAAGTACGTAAACGGTATTTTCAGGAGGTTTAATTAATGCATTCAAATGTTGTATTAGTGTAGATTTACCAGATCCCGTATGACCTGCAATGCCCAAAAACTCGCCTCTATGCAAGGTAAAAGAAAGGTCTTTCACTGCATGAACAGTATCTATACGGTTTGGATTATAGAAATGGGATAAGCCCTTTACTTCTATAACAACTTCCTCATGAACTTCTGTCTTAGGTAAGTTTACGCCTTCTTGGACATCACCCAGTTGGAGAGAAGTAAAATCTTCTTCGGTCAAACTACGAAGCAATTGAGATATATACAAATATGCGGCATCTAAATCTTCAATATCCTTGGGATTAATGGCTCGGCTAAAGGTTTTCGCTAAACTTATTGCAAGATCAATATGATCTGGTACATCAAGTCCCAGTGCTTTAATCGTATCAGCTTGATAGAAAACCTCCCAAGGCTTACCTTCGAGTACCAATTGCCCTTGGCTCATTACCATGACCCAGTCTGCATTAAGCACTTCGTCCATGTGATGGGTTACATTTATTACGGTAATATTTCGCTCTGCTCGAATGAGTTCCAATAGACGTAGAAGATCCTTACGACTCTTAGGATCTAACATGGCGGTGGCTTCATCTAATATTATACATTTAGGCTGCATTGCCAGCACACCTGCTAGAGCAAGTTTTTGCTTCTGTCCACCGGACAACTCGGAAGGTTGTCGTTGTTTCATCTCTAGTAAACCTACATGGGCTAGACTTTGCTCCACACGTACAAGCATTTCCGCCTCAGGAATACCTAAATTCTCTAGGCCAAAGGCAACATCTTCTTCAACTGTAGTAGCTACTATTTGATTATCAGGATTCTGGAATACCATACCTAATTGGCTTCGGATATCCCACACTTTATACTCATCTTGTGTATTCATTCCCATTACAATGACTTCTCCTTCCTGAGGAAGAAGAAGAGCGTTAAGAAGTCTCGCTAGGCTGGACTTACCTGAACCATTACGGCCCAGTATGGCAATATGTTCACCACCTTCTACAGAAAAACTAATATTCTTTACCGCTTGAAGAGCATCTTCTGTTCCCTCATCATAGGTGAAGGAAACGTTCTCTACTTGAATTATAGAATCTTGCATATACCCTCTTAACAAAAAAGGCCAGGCAAAACTTTCCTGACCTTTGATTCAAACTTTGCTCTAATCGTATCGTCTAAACTAACTCTAAACGACACATTTCAGTAGAGTCACCGCGTCTTGTACCCAATAGAATGATTCTTGTATAACCACCCTGACGGTCTACATAATTAGGTGCTACGTCATTAAATAGAACATTTACGGGATTGACACGGTTACCTTCCGCATCTTTACCGCGTACAAGCCACTTCATTGCACGGCGACGAGCAGCTAAACGGGATGGTCCATCAACTTGTACATCCTTCGTTGTAAGCTCACGTTCTACAACGTGATATGTGGTACCCTTACCCGATGTTTTTTCAGTAAGAATTTTCTTACCTTTACCATCCAATTTTGCGCTTGATGCTAGTACTTCACGGGTTGTGAAATTATCATGTTCTTTTACTGCATCTGTAATTAATTTCTCAGCAATCTGACGCACTTCCTTCGCACGGGTGACTGTTGTTTCAACAGATCCACCAACAATGAGCTGGGTGGTGAGATTTCTTAAAATACTGAGTCTGTGACTGGTCCTGCTGCCAAGTTTACGATGTCCAGACATGTGATTCCTCCTCTTTGATTATCCTTATTATTCAGGCGAGTTGGCCAACGAAAGACCGAGTTCTGCCAGTTTAATGTTAACTTCTTCTAATGATTTCTTACCAAGGTTACGAACTTTCATCATATCGTCTTCTGTACGGATGACTAAGTCACCAATTGTATTGATATTCGCTCTCTTCAGACAATTATAAGTTCTTACAGAGAAATCCATATCCTCAATGACGGTATCCAAAAGCTCGTCATGCTCTTCTTCCTCTTCTTCAGGCTCTTCTTCGTAAAGCTCCTCGACATCACTAAGATCTAAAAATAGATTCAAATGTTCAATTAAGATGTTAGAAGCTTGGCTTAAACCTGCATCTGCTGTGAGCGTAGCATCGGTCCACACCTCGATGGTAAGTTTATCGTAGTCGGTGTTTTGGCCTACACGTGTATTTTCCACAGCATAATTGACCTTATCAATAGGTGTGAAAATCGAATCAATAGGAATGACTCCAATTGGTTGGTTTGGCCACTTATTCTGCTCCGCTGTATTATAACCTCTACCCTGACCTACCGTGAATTCCATGAATACTCTCTCTTCACCATTCAAGGTACAAATTACATGATCAGGATTCATGATTTCAATCTCCTCATCATGTACGATATCTCCAGCAGTGAGAACACCTGTAGTACCCGCATCGCTACTTAAGTATACGGTCTTGGGTCCTTCTACATGCATACGTAGACGGATTCCTTTTACGTTGAGAATAATCTGAGTCATATCCTCTATGACGCCTTTTACAGTAGAAAACTCATGAAAGATGCCTTCTACACGCAATGCCGTAATTGCTGAACCCTTTAAGGATGAGAGCAATACACGACGTAAGGAGTTTCCTAAGGTAATACCGTATCCACGTTCTAAAGGCTCTACAACAAATTTGCCATAGTCGCCACTGTCGGTCATTTCCACCGTTGTGATTACTGGTTTTGTGATTTCTGACATTATTTACCTCCCAGGTGTATAAACACAAATATTTGTGTACTGACAATAGTCCTGAAAGATGATTAACGTGAGTAGTGCTCAACAATGAGACGTTCTTCTACTTCTACGTCCACATCTTCTCTATTTGGGACTTGTAATACTTTTCCTGACTTCTCAGTTTCGTTTAAGTTAAGCCATTCAGGCACATTCCTATGGAATTCCATATCCTTAAAACGTGTTAGATTCTTTGCGGTTTCAGATACTGCAATTTCATCTCCCACTTTGATAGTCATAGAAGGAATATTTGCTTTTTTACCATTTAAAGTAAAATGTCCGTGGCTGACCAATTGTCTAGCCTCCGCGCGGGATTCACCGAAGCCCAAACGGTATACAATATTATCCAAACGTAGTTCTAATAAACGTAGCATATTGATACCTGTGTTGCCTCTTTGGCGATCGGCACGATTATAGAGTGTACGGAATTGTTTTTCTTTTACTCCGTAAAAACGTTTTGTCTTCTGTTTAGCACGGAGCTGTTGTCCATATTCTGATTGCTTACGACGAGTCTGACTTGCACCATGTTGACCTGGTGTCGTTCCTCTCTTAGCAATTGCACACTTACTAGAATAGCAACGTTGTCCTTTTAAAAATAATTTCTGGCCTTCTCTGCGGCATAAGCGACAGCTAGGCTCAATGTATCTTGCCATATTCTATTACTCCTCCGATTACATTCTTCTCTTCTTAGGAGGTCTACAACCGTTATGTGGAACTGGTGTAACATCCTTTAGCAAAGTAACTTCTAGACCTAGATTGCCTAATGCACGGATTGCAGACTCACGACCGGAACCTGGACCCTTTACATATACTTCTACAGAGCGTAAACCCTGCTCTACGGCAGCCTGTGCGGCTTGTTCACTCGCCAACTGAGCAGCAAATGGAGTCCCCTTACGAGAACCTCTCATACCCTGTGATCCGGCACTAGACCAAGCAATTACATTACCTTGAGTATCCGTAATCGTTACAATTGTGTTGTTAAAGGTTGCATGAATGTGGACTTTTCCACGGTCAACATTCTTACGTTGTTTTCTTCTTCTTGTTTGTCTTTGCTTTTGTTTAGCCATAATTGAATGTTAACCTCCTTACTTCTTCTTATTCATCATTGTTTTTCTAGGACCCTTACGTGTTCTAGCATTCGTCTTAGTGCGTTGACCGCGTACTGGTAAGCCAGAACGATGACGTCTGCCTCTGTAGCTTCCAATTTCCACTAGACGCTTAATGTTCATAGCAACCTCTCGACGTAGGTCACCTTCAATTTTATATTCTTCTTCTAATACGTTACGAATTTGGGTGATTTCTTCATCGGTCAAATCCTTAACACGTGTATCAAGACTAATTCCACATTTCTCAAGAACTTCCTTGGAAATTGTACGTCCTACGCCGTAAATATAAGTTAGCGCAATTTCAACACGTTTCTCATTGGGTAGGTCTACACCTGAAATACGAGCCATCAATTTACCTCCATCGTGTACTCAATATAAATTTAATTACTTATTACTAATTCACGCACAGGCAATTCATAACTTACCATTACTACAGCCGCGCCTAACGTGGATTTCCTTGTTTCATCAGGGATAATTTGAAGTGACTAGCCCTGTCTTTGCTTGTGCTTAGGGTCTGAACAAATAACCATCACGCGTCCTTTACGACGAATGACACGGCATTTCTCACACATGGGTTTTACTGAAGATCTAACTTTCATTCCTTTGCACCTCCACTCATCTTAAGTAAATACAGAGCACTCTTCTCAGAAGAGCGCATGCCTAGATATTCTAGCAGAAAATCATACATTTACAAGTACATTTGTTCAAAACTATGATTTTACTGTAAAATCCTTTGTCATATTAGACATTTTGTCGTAAAACTACACAAAAGAGAACTATTTTGCTCTCCAAGTGATACGCCCACGATCGAGATCATAGGGTGACAATTCTAGGGTCACACGATCACCTTGTAAAATTTTGATGTAATTTTGTCTTAGTTTTCCAGATATATGTGCCAAAACAATGTGGCCATTCTCAAGTTTCACTTTGAAATTTGCATTTGGCAAAACTTCCTCTACAATGCCTTCTACTTCAATCATATCTTCTTTAGCCATGTATTCACCTCCTTTATTCGCTTAACGTTAATACAATGGGACCATCACTTGTGATGGCGATAGTATTTTCATAATGTGCGGACGGTTTCCTATCCTTCATTGCAATAGTCCATTGATCATCGAGTAAAACAACTGTCCGCTTCCCTACTGCGATCATAGGTTCGATACATAGAACCATGCCTTCTTCTAAACGTGGACCTCTGCCCTTGGTACCGAAATTCGGGACATCAGGAGCTTCGTGCATAGAACGTCCTATGCCATGTCCCGTTAATTCCCTAATAACACTGTAACCTCTTGACTCAGCGTATTCTTGTACTGCATAAGAGATATCCCCAACACGGTTACCAATTTTAGCCTGACTCAACCCTTGCCAAAAACTCTCTTCTGTTACTTCAATGAGTTGTTTCTTCTCGTCAGATATCTCACCAACTGAAAAAGTTCTTGCAGCATCTGCCATCCAGCCATCAAGTCCTACAACCACATCGAAACTTACAATTTGTCCTTCTCGTAAATAGATATCGTCCGCAGGTATTCCATGAACTATCTCTTCATCAATAGATATACAGGTTGCGGCAGGAAATGGTGGTTCACCATAACCAACGGTTGGAGAGATTCCACCAGCTTTTTGTACCACATCTCGTGCTATTTGGTCTAGTTCTAATGTGCTTATACCTGGCTCTATAGCGTCTTGCATTGCTCTGAAAACAGACTCAACTACCTTGCCTGCTTCTCTTATTTTCTGTATTTCCTGTGAGGATTTCAATTGAATCATGAATGGAGTACTTCTTTCAATTGTGCTAATGTCTCTTCTAGTGCACCAGAATTATCAACACTTCTAACTTTATCACTTTCCTCATAGAATTGAATCAGAGGTGCAGTTTTTTCTTCGTATGTATTTAAACGATTCATAATCGTCTCTTCTTGATCGTCCGCTCTCTGAATCACTTCACCCTGACAAAGATCACAAATACCTTCTTTTACTGTAGGTTTATAGTAAACATTATATGTTTCACCACATGAAGAACAAACACGTCTGCCCGATAATCTTTTTAGAATTAAATCCTGAGGAACGTAGACATTAAGTGCTAGGTCCAAAGTTTCTTGCTTCCTATCTAGAATCGCGTCTAGTGCCTTGGCTTGCTCAGTTGTTCTAGGAAAACCATCTAAGATAAAACCTTTTTGTGCATCTTCATGCTGCAAACGATCTTCAACCAATCTTATGGTTAATTCATCTGGTACTAAATCACCTCTATCCATATAGGACTTGGCTTCTTTACCTAGTACAGTCTCTTCTTTTATATTCGAACGGAAAATATCACCGGTTGAAATGTGTGGGAGTTCATACTTCTCACTGATTTCTTTGGCAATTGTTCCTTTTCCTGATCCTGGTGGACCTAATAAAATCATTCTCATTTTTACTCTCTCCTAAAAAAGCGTAAGCCTCACCCACGTAGCGGGATAAGGCCTACAGCTTGCTTGCAATTTATAATTTGAGCATCGTACATATTGTATTTTATAAGAAACCTTTATAATGTTTCATCATCATTTGAGATTCGAGCTGATTGACAAGATCTCTAACTACACCAACCATAATGATGACGGACGTACCACCCATCCATATTGCGGATGTGTTGGTAAGTGTACCGATGAGCATAGGGCTCAGCGTTACAATAATGAGGAATAAAGCGTCGAACCAATTCAATCTACCTGCAGTCTTACCAATAAATTCTGAGGTTGGACGGCCTGGTCTAATACCTGGGATATAACCACCATTCTTCTGCATATTATTCGAAATCTCAATAGGATTGAATTGAATTAGTGAATAGAAGAAAGTAAATCCTAAGATTAAGAACGCCATAATTACGTAGTAAAGAGGATTCGTACCTAACTCTCTGAAGAAAGTCACTATAGGTCCTGTACTATTTGGGAATAAGAAACTGATGATAATAGATGGCAACTGAGAAATGGACATAGCAAAAATTACAGGAAGTACACCCGATTGATTCACCTTAATTGGTAAATAAGTGCTCTGGCCACCATATTGCTTTCTACCTACTACTCTTCTAGAGTACTGAACAGGAATTCTTCTTTCGCCACCTTGTACAAAAATAACGAAAACAAGTAAGGCTAGTGCGGCTGCCACAAATAAGATTAATAATATGGTAGCTACAACTGGACCCCAGTTATTATTGATATCCCAAGCTCTAACGGTATACCATAATGCTTGTAACATCTGAGGCATACGAGAAACAATTCCTACAAATATCAGAACGGAAATCCCGTTACCTATACCTTTATCATTAACTAGCTCACCTAACCAAGTAACCAATGATGTACCGGCCGTAAATACTAAAATTACCATAATAGCATTAAGCGCAGCTGGAATAGCATCCGTTCCTGCAGTTCGTGTAGCGTACCAGAAGGCAAAGGATTGCAAGAGCGCTAAGCCTACCATAAGATATCTTGTAATCTTCTGGATTTTCTTACGTCCTGTCTCACCTTCTTTTGCCATATCTTCTAGCGATGGAATGGCTACTGTGAGTAGTTGCATAATAATCGAAGCGTTGATGTAAGGCTGTACGCCTAATGAGAAGATTGAAACAGAGGTTAAGGCACCACCAGAAATAATATCCATCATCTGACCTAGTTGGCCGAATCTACGGATAAGGTTTGTAAACTGAACCCGATCAATTCCTGGAACTGGAATATGCGATCCAATACGGAAAATCACGATAATCAGGATGGTGAAGAGCAAGCGTTTACGCAGCTCTCCCACCTTCCAAGCATTCTTTAGAGTACCAACCATGCTAGACATGCCTAAACCTCCTCGGCCTTACCCCCTGCATTTTCAATTGCTTCTTTTGCGGAAGCAGTGAATTTTGCAGCACGGACAGTAAGTTTGCGATCGAATTCGCCACCGCCACCTAAGATTTTAATACCATCATTATTCTTGGAGAACTTGATGAGACCAGAATCCTTGATAGCATCGATATCTACAACGGAATCATTTTCAAACATTTGTAAACGTCCCAGAGGTATTTCTACATAGTGTTTTGCAAAGGTTTTATTATTGAAGCCTCTCTTAGGTAATCTACGGAATAAAGGAGTCTGACCACCTTCGAAACCCCAACGAGTGCTGCTACCAGAACGAGCCTTTTGACCTTTGTGACCGCGACCAGCAGTTTTACCGTTACCGGAACCTGCACCACGACCTCTACGGTTGGCTGTCTTGGTTGCACCCGGATTTTGTCTTAATTCATTTAATTTCATTTTCCGGATCCTTCCTCTTAAATTTCTTCACAAGAGACTAGATAGGACACCTGACGGACCATGCCACGAATAGAAGGAATGTCTTCTTTCTCTACGTGATCACCAATCTTCTTCAGGCCTAGAGCCTCTACAGTTCTTCTGTGTTTCTTGTTCGTACTATTCGTACTCTTAACTAGTGTAATTTTTAACTTTGACATGTTTAAGATATCCTTTCTTAGAGAATCTCTTCAGGACTCTTACCACGAATCTTGGCGATATCCTCGACAGATTTCATAGCTTTTAGTGCGTCCAAAGTAGCGTTTACCACGTTGTTAGGGTTACTTGTACCCATAGACTTCGTACGAACGTCCTTGATGCCTGCAAGTTCCATAACAGCACGTACAGGACCACCAGCAATAACACCAGTACCTGGCTTAGCAGGCATTACGAGTACTTCACCTGCACCGAAATGTCCTACATAGGTATGTGGTACTGTTGTACCGTCAATAGGAACTTGAATCATATTTCTTTTTGCTTGTTCTACTGCCTTACGGATTGCTTCTGGGATTTCTATAGACTTACCAGTACCCTTACCTACACGACCATTGCCGTCACCGACGATTACGAGTGCAGAAAAACGCATATTACGTCCACCCTTAACGGTCTTGGAAACACGTCCAATGTGGATGACACGTTCCATAAGTTCTGGTTGTACTTTATTATCCATTGCCATATGTTTCTCCTCCTCGCTTAAAATTCTAGCCCAGCTTCTCTGGCACCTTCAGCCAAAGCAGCAACGCGACCATGATATTGATATCCTGCACGGTCAAAGATAACCGTCTTGATATCATTTTCTAGAGCTCTCTTAGCAACTAATGAACCAACTTCTTTGGCCAGATCTGTTTTACCTTCGCCATCATAGTTGCGAAGATCAGCATCTAATGAAGAAGCTTGCACTAGGGTAACGCCATTTACGTCATCAATAATTTGAGCATAAATATTACGGCTGCTACGGAATACACATAAGCGAGGTCTTTCACTTGTGCCGTTGATCTTATTACGTACACGGGCATGTCTACGTTTACGGACTGCATTTCTGTCGAATTTCTTAATCATAATTTAGCCTCCTCTCTTATGCGCCTGCTCCGGTCTTACCTTCCTTACGACGTAGTACTTCATAATCGTACTTAATACCCTTAGCATGGTATACGTCAGGAACACGGGAAGCACGGATTTTCGCTGCTACTTCACCAACAAGTTGTTTATCAGCACCCTTGACGAGAATCTCGGTCTGTGTGGGGGTTTCAATAGTGATACCCTCTGGTGCTTCAATTTCAACGGGATGGGAATATCCAATATTCATTACAAGTTTATTACCTTGCATGGAAACACGGAAACCGATACCGTTAACCTCTAATTTTTTCTGGAAACCTTCTTTAAGTCCAGTTACCATATTTGAAATTAATGAACGGTACAAACCATGTAAGGATTTGCTTTCTTTGCTGTCATTATCTCTACCTACAATAATAGTATTATCTTCGATTTTAACAGAGATAGATGGATCAATTTTTTGTGTTAAGCTGGCATTTCCATTAGAAACAGTAACAACGTTATCTTCAACGTTTATTTGTATACCTTCTGGAAGCTCAATTGGCTGATTGCCTATACGAGACATAATTCTTCCTCCTGCTCTTAAGATTACGAATGCACGGATGCATTCCTTTCAGAGTGCTTCAATCGTTTACCAAACGAAGGCCAGCACTTCTCCACCGATTTTGTTTTCACGACATTTTTTATCTGTCATTAGTCCTTGTGATGTCGATACAATTGCAATACCTAAACCATCTAACACTCTTGGCATGTCTTGTGCGCCAGAATAGATACGTAGACCTGGTTTGGAAATGCGCTTGATACCCGCAATCGCTGGACTATGATTTACATACTTCAATGTAACACGAAGTGTATCTTGTACATCACCTTCTTTTACATCAAAAGATTTAATATAACCTTCTTCAAGTAAAATTTCTGCGATCTTTACTTTTAGATTAGAAGATGGAATATCCACTTCCTTGTGATTAGCTCTAGCTGCATTACGAATGCGGGTGAGCATATCTGCGATTTTATCTGTTACGTTCATGCTTCTTCCCCCTTACCAACTAGCCTTACGTACACCAGGGATTTCACCCTTATACGCTAATTCACGGAAACATACTCTACATACACCATATTTACGAATATAAGCACGGGGACGTCCGCATAGCTTACAACGATTATGTTGTCTTGTAGAATATTTAGGCGTTCTTTCGGATCTAACTACTTGTGATTTCTTGGCCATTTCATATCCTCCTTAACTAGCAAACGGCATACCGAAGAGTGTTAATAACTCTCTGGCTTCTTCGTCAGTTTCTGCTGTAGTAACAATTGCAATATCTAGTCCTCTCACCTTGTCGATTGAGTCATAGTCAATTTCAGGGAAGATTAATTGCTCTTTCATACCAACGGAATAATTACCTCTACCGTCGAATGAGTTGGCAGACAATCCACGGAAGTCACGCACACGAGGAATAGCAACACTCATGAAACGATCTAGAAATTCATACATTCTCTCGCCACGAAGCGTGACTTTACAACCAATTTCCATACCTTCACGAAGTTTGAAGTTCGCAATTGACTTCTTAGCTTTTGTGATTACTGGTCTTTGGCCGCTAATAATACCGAGATCTCTGGCTGCATTTTCAACCGTTTTACTATTTTCTCTATCGCCAACTCCCATGTTGAGAACAATTTTTTCCAATCTTGGGATCTGCATAACTGATTTATAGTTAAACTTCTCTCTCATGGCGGGAGCTATTTCGTTTGTATACTTATCTTTAAGTCTTGACATATTCCCTAGCCTCACTTCTTACTCTTTGTAATGACGTCGATGTCCTTACCAGTGCTCTTGGAATAGCGAACCTTGTCACCATTCTCATTGAAACGTACACCAGTTTTAGTTGGAACACCAGTTTCTGGATCCACTAGCATAACCTTAGAAGCATCAATTGGAGCTTCTTCTTCAATACGGCCACCAACTTCACCCATTTTTCTAGGCTTCTTATGCTTAATTACAACATTAACGCCTTCAACTAACACACGGTTGGTCTTAGGATAAACTTCTAAAACCTTACCAGTTTCTGCTTTGTCCTTACCAGAGAGGACATAAACAAGATCATCTTTTTTTACATGTACTTTTGCCATTTTGTCTTCTCCTTATAGAACTTCTGGGGCCAAAGATAAAATTCTTGTAAACCCGCCTTCACGTAGTTCTCTTGCCATTGGGCCAAAGATACGTGTACCTCTAGGATTCTTGTCATCACGGATGATTACACATGCGTTATCATCAAACTTAATATAGGAACCGTCTACACGACGTACACCGGTTTTACTACGCACGATGACTGCGTTTAGTACTTCACCCTTTTTGACCATACCGCCAGGACTTGCCTCTTGGACTGCTACAACTATAACATCACCGATATTAGCTGTTTTACGTTTGGATCCACCGAGTACCTTGACACATTTGAGTGTACGAGCGCCTGTATTGTCAGCAGACTGAAGAATTGATTCTACTTGTATCATGTTTTTCCTCCTGCTCTACTTAGCTTTCTCTACAACTTCTACAAGGCGCCAATGCTTATCCTTGCTGAGACGACGCGTTTCCATTACGCGGACACGATCGCCAATGTTGCATTCATTATTCTCATCATGAGCCTTCAATTTGAAGGTCTTCTTCACATACTTCTTGTAAAGAGGATGCTTGGTAGGCTCAACAACAGCTACAACGATGGTCTTATCCATTTTATCGGAAACGACCATGCCGATTTTTGTTTTACGAAGATTTCTTGCTTCTGACATACTGTGCCTCCTCCTTATGCTTTCTTCTCTTCTTGTAATTCACGTTCACGAATAATTGTCATTACTCTTGCAATATTTCTACGTGTATCACGAAGTTGAATTGGGTTTTCTAATCTATGGGTTGCGTGTTGAAAGCGAAGCTTAAATAGTTCTTCTTTTAGAGAGACCAATTCAGCATTCAAATCTTCAACAGATTTTTCGCGTAATTCTTTAGTTTTCATTTGCGGTCTCCTCTCTAGCTACAACTTTACATACAATTGGTAATTTATAAGCTGCTAGCTTTAATGCTCGCTTTGCTTCTGCTGCAGGTACGCCTTTTACTTCAAATAGAACTCTACCTGGTTTTACAACAGCTACCCAGAACTCTGGAGAACCTTTACCTTTACCCATACGAACTTCAGCAGGTTTCTTCGTTACTGGCTTATGGGGGAAAATCTTAATGAAGACCTTACCACCACGACGCAGATGACGGTTGATGGCAACACGAGCCGATTCAATTTGATTACTCTTAATCCAACCTGGCTCCATAGCGACAAGACCGAAATCACCATAAGTAACTTTATTACCTCTAGTGGCTTTACCCTTCATGCGGCCACGGTGGACTCTTCTATATTTCACTCTTTTTGGGAGTAACATTAATTTGCACCTCCGTCATTGGTATTTCTTTGGCGACGAGGAGCTCTAGTATTTTGCTGATTATTTTCAGCACCCTTGAATACCTCACCGCGGTAGATCCAAACCTTACATCCTAAACGACCATAAGTGGTATGTGCTTCTGCAAACCCATAATCGATGTCTGCACGCAAAGTCTGTAGAGGAATGGTTCCTTCATGATAATTTTCTGTTCTAGCAATTTCTGCACCACCTAGACGACCACTTACTTGCGTCTTGATACCTTTGATACCTGCTTTCATGGCTCTAGATATGCTCTGCTTCATAGCTCTACGGAAAGACACACGTCTTTCGAGTTGTGAAGCTATATTTTCGGCTACAAGTTGAGCTACGGTGTCTGGATTTCCAGCTTCATTAACATTGATGAAGAATTCTTTATTAAATTTCTTGCGTAGTTTAACTTTAAGTTCTTCGATACCTGCACCTTGGCGACCAATGATGATACCAGGCTTACCTGTGAAGATTGTGATGGTTGTTTTTTCATCACCTTTTCTTTCGATATCAATCACGGATACACCTGCGTGTGCCGTTTCCTTTTTAACATAATCGCGAATCGCTTTGTCTTCGACTAGGTAGGTACTAAAATCTTTTTTATTTGCGTACCATTTTGCGCTCCAGTCTTTGATAACACCTACGCGTAAACCATGTGGATTAACCTTTTGTCCCATGTATTACTTCCCCCTAATCTCTTTCTCTTACAACGATCTTGATATTGCTCGTTCTCTTCATAATTGGAGACGCGCTGCCTTTACCTCTAGGAATGAAGCGCTTATAAACGATACCATGACCTACGCTGCATTCGGAGACATATAGGAAATCAGGATTAAGACCATTATTATTTACTGCATTGGCGGTTGCAGAATCAAGAAGCTTAAGGATATATTCAGTTGCTACCTTATCTGTATATAGAAGGATTGCTCTTGCATCTTCTACACTTTTACCACGAATTTGATCTAAAACAATTTTCACTTTACGTGGAGCTACTCTTACATTATCAACTTTTGCTTTACCTAAATCTTTACCTACACCTAGAGCTTTACGTTGCTTTTTCGTAAGAACCTGAGGGCGGGTGGATTTAGTATGCTTACTGCTATACTTTGCTAGAACTTCGTCACGATTTTCATTAATATATGCGACTGTTAACTTGTTTTTACTCAAAATCTTATCCCCCTTCCTTATGCTTTACCGTCGGCACGTGTATGTCCGCGGTAGGTTCTTGTCAAGGCAAATTCACCCAGCTTATGTCCGACCATATCCTCTGTAATATAAACAGGAACATGTTTTCTACCATCATGAACTGCAATTGTATGTCCTACGAATTCTGGGAAGATAGTAGACGATCTAGACCAAGTCTTAACGACCTTCTTCTCATTATTGGCATTCATAGCCTCAATTTTATTCATGAGGGATTCTTCAACAAAAAATCCTTTTTTAGTTGAACGACTCATATCCTACCTCCCTTGCTTTCTTCTGCTTACAATGTACATATTTGATTTCTTATTCTTCTTACGAGTCTTCTTACCAAGAGTCTTCTTACCCCATGGCGTTACAGGAGAAGGACGACCTATTGGTGACTTACCTTCACCACCACCGTGAGGGTGATCAACTGGGTTCATAACGACACCACGAACAGTTGGTCGGATTCCCTTGTGACGAGATTTACCGGCTTTACCTACACGGATATTCTCATGCTCTCTGTTCCCAACAGAACCTAGCGTAGCGCGGCAGTTTAGTAATACCATACGCACTTCACCAGAAGGTAGTCTAATAAGACCATATTTGCCTTCCTTGGCTGTTAATTGTGCACTAGCACCTGCAGACTTTACCATCTGAGCACCATGTCCGGGTTTTAGTTCAATATTATGAATAACTGAACCTACAGGTAATTGGGCAAGCGTTTTTGTATTACCCACTTTAATTTCTGCTTCCTCACCGCTCATCAGCGTGTCGCCTACTTTTACACCTTCTGGTGCTAAGATATAGCGTCTCTCACCATCTGCATAGAGCAACAAGGCAAGATGTGCGGTACGATTCGGATCATACTCAAGAGCTTCTACTCGTGCTGGAATACCATCTTTGTCTTTTCTCTTCCAGTCAATTGTACGAATCTTACGCTTATTACCTCCGCCAATATGACGAACCGTAATTCTGCCATAGCTATTTCTACCGGCTGTTTTCTTACGGGGAGCCAAGAGTTTTTTCTCTGGCGCCTTCTTCGTCAAGCCTGAGTAGTCAGCAACTGACATCAGTCTTCTAGCGGGAGATGTAGGTTTATAATTTTTTACTGGCATGTTATCTCTCCTTCTTTCTACTCACTATTGGCCAAAGCCTAGCTCTTCAATAACAGTATTGTATTTGCGTTCTAATTTTTTCTCCTTGCCACCCTCAGTTAAATACACTGTATCTTGAGGATCCAAGTCAATTTGAACGACGGCTTTCTTCCAAGCGGATGTCTTACCACTTGTATAGCCCATACGTTTGTGTTTACCACTAACGTTCATAGTATTTACTCGTATTACCTTTACACCGAATAACTCTTCCACTGCACGACGAATTTCAGGCTTAGTAGCACCTTTAGCAACTTGGAATGTGTACAATCCGTCTGCTAATCCATCTGTAGAATGCTCAGTAATGATCGGCTTAATGATAATTTCTTCTGCTCTTTTCATTACGCGAAAACCTCCTGAATTTTATCTGCAGCTTCCTTCGTCATGACAAAGGAATCATTTTTCAAAATATCATAGACATTAATTGTATTATATTGAGCGATATGAACATTTGGGATGTTTCTCGCTGATAATAAAACATTATTCTTATCTTCACCCACTACAAATAAGACAGAATCAACAATCTCGAGATTCTTAAGAACTTGTACAAATTCACGTGTTTTAGGTGTCTCGAATTTCAATGTATCTAGTACAAATAACTTCTTATTTGCAAGTTTAGCACTAAGAACAGACTTCATCGCAAGACGACGAACCTTCTTATTAACACTCTTCTTGTAAAGTCTAGGAGTAGGACCAAAGGTCACACCACCACCAACCCAAATTGGGGATCTTGTGGAACCATGACGTGCTCTACCTGTGCCTTTTTGGCGCCAAGGTTTACGTCCACCACCTCTTACTTCACTTCTTACCTTTGTTTTCGCAGTGCCCTGACGGCGATTAGCAAGCTGTGCATTTACGACTTGTAAGACTACATGCTCGTTAGGTTCAATCCCAAAGATGGAGTCCTGCAATTCGTAATCGCCTACGACCTTGCCCTCTACGTTGTATAAATCAACTTTAGCCATTTCGCTCCTCCTTACGCTTCAACCCTTTTGCTTACTTTTACCGAATCCGTAATCGTAACTACTGTTCCGTTTGATCCTGGAATGGCACCTTTAACCGCAATAATATTACGCTCACCATCAACAAAAGCAACATCAAGATTCATTATAGTTACCATCTTATTACCTAGTTGACCAGGCATTTTTTTACCTTTGCGAACACGAGCGGGTGTTGCCGATGAACCCATGGAACCTACTTCTCTGTGGTATTTAGAACCATGGCCTTCGTGTCCACCTTTTTGGTTATGGCGTTTTACGTTACCCGCATAGCCTTTACCTTTAGATTTACCTCTAACGTCAACTACGTCTCCTACTGCAAACATATCCGCAACATTCAACTCTTGACCCAGATCAAAAGCATCAACATCTTCCACACGGAATTCACTCACGCTACGGAAAGATTTAGTCTCTGCTTTCTTGAATACACCTAGCTTAGGTTTATTGAGCTTATTCTCAGATACTTCGTCATAAGCAACCTGTACAGCATTGTACTTATCGGTTTCTTCGTTTTTCTTCTGAACGACAGTCAAGGGGCCACAATCGATAACGGTTACAGGAACTGCTTTACCTGACGCATCAAAGATCTGTGTCATACCCGCTTTCTTGCCTATCATGAATTTTTCCATAATCTTATTTCCTCCTGGTTATTGGTTCACTACTATGGTGAACATTGACCACCGTCTACGACGGTTTACAGCTTAATCTCGATGTTCACACCAGCTGGCATATCTAAACGCATTAGTGCTTCAACAGTCTTCTGGTTTGGTGCCAAGATATCAATCAGACGTTTATGCGTTCTCATCTCAAACTGTTCACGAGAATCCTTATGCTTATGAGGAGAACGTAGAATCGTAACGATTTCCTTATCGGTTGGTAGAGGGATTGGACCAGATACACTGGCGCCTGTTCTCTTCGCTGTTTCTACAATTCTTTCTGCTGAACCATCTAATACTTGATGGTCATAAGCTTTTAGTCTGATTCTAATCTTTTGATTACTTGCCATTTCTTACTTCCTCCTAATTTTGCTGCTACAGGTAACTACTCATCCGGGCGTTTCTTCCTTTGCCATCATAAAACCCGACTCCAACTTCCTAATGAGCTGTTTCGGGTTCATGTTGGCCTATGGCCTACACTGCCTCTCAGGTTATACCTGCTGTCATCTCTCTGGATGACTTATCCATCAAAGTTACCCGCCTATACAACGCAGCCGTATATGCGGCAATCTCTGACTTCTGCATGTACTTTTTTGGCACATGCTCAAGCATTGTAAAGGATAATACAAAAGAAATCAAGGGATTTTTGCAATTCTAAATATATTTTTTCACTTTTTCTCTAAAAACTCAGAAATTTCTGAAATTTAGTCCATTTTATAAGAATGCGTTGCCAAACGTGAAGTGAATTTCACGATACTTTTCATAGCGCTACTCTTCAATTTCTGTAAATTGAATTCCTTGTGCTCTAGTTAGTACAATTTCATCCAGTTCCTCATTACGCACATGATGGGTGGTATTGCAAAATTCACAAACAATGTCTACCCCATTACCTTCTTCTCGTAATTCATTAATATCCTTCATACTTAAGGAATGCACAATACTTAGGATACGTTCATGGTTACAATCACAAGAAAATCTTGTAGATTTTGTTTCTAAATACTGAATATCTGGATCCCCCATTAGAAGGTCTAGAATTTGTGCTGGCGAAAAACCTTCTTCCATGAGATAGGTAACATCTGGAAACCCTGCTATACGATTTTCCAGATAAGTAATCACCTCATCACTTGCTCCTGGGAGAAGCTGGACTAAGTACCCACCTGCATGTTTAACACCATGCGCATCCACAAGAACGCCTAAACCCATTACAGTAGGAATTTGCTCTGAGACCGCCATATAGTAAGTAAAGTCTTCCGCTATTTCTCCTGAGATCAAGTTAGTAGAACCACTATAGGGTTTAGCGCCTGCTTGTTCTCGAACAATAGTAAGTACACCATTTCCCACTGCCCTGTGTACATCAAATTTTGATTCTTTGCCTTCCTTGTAATAGCTCGGCACCTTAGTATTTATAGTATAACCTTTAATATCGGCATTTTGTTTCACTACAGCCGTCATGCCTCTTAGGTCTCCATCGCTTTTGATCGTTCCTGTTATACTATCCTCTTCATTTTTTAGATCCATAGAGAGAAGTTGTAAACCTCCCATAAATCGTCCGAGAGCGACTGTAGATAATGGGCTTAGGTCATGAGCAGCTCTTGCCGCTTCAACCGTTTGAGTGGAGCGTAAAGCCGTCAAACGCACATAACCATCTAGTGCCAAAGCCCGAACTAAATGATCACCTTTTTCTTGTAAATTTAAATCTATTTGCATGGTCTAATCCTTTACGGCAACGATAAAATGCCGATTTTGTCCTTGTAAGTCTGTATAGTACTCTTCAGCTAGTTGAATTTCTTCCACTCGAAAACCTATATCCTCTAAAATGCTCATAATAGCTGCGGGATTATGGTAGTATTCTACAATCTCAATATCTTCTCTTGTATAGAAACCATTATCTTGCAAAACGAAAACAGAAATCGACGCTAAGTTTTCTTGTTTCTCCATGGACAAGTTATTCTGCCACAAAACAGCATACTCATCTGTTACGTCATAATACACTTCCTCATGGAATGCCTTTTCCATGTATGACCATTGTAACAAGTCAAAACATAATACTGCCCCAGGTTTCATAGTTTTTTTCAATTGTTTAAACATGCCCTCAAGCGCTGAAGCTTCAATATGATTTATTGTATCCAAGCTTGTATAAGCGAGATTCACGGTCATAGGTAAATCTAAATCTGTTATATCCTCTTGGAAGAAATAAATAGGCATTTCCTTCTCACCGAAGTGTTCCTGAGCATGGTAAGCAGCCACTTCTAACATCTCGTCGGCAGCATCTACGGCCACCACATGCCAACCCATATCGGCAAGTTGAATGGCGAGTTTCCCACTTCCACAGCCTAAATCCACAGCAAGAGACCTAGCAGCCATACCAGGGTTTTCCAAACACGCTTCTCCAGCATATTTTTCATAAATATCCTGAAGGAATTTCGCCCATGATGAAAAATTTATATTTCCCTGAAAACGATCATATACGTTGGCCAAAGCATTATATTGTTTCATAATTATGCACCACTATTACCTTCTAGATGATCTAATGCTTTTTGCAAGGCATCATCTTGATCTGGCTCCAATTTATTATAGGGTATTGCGCGATACTCCGCTGCAATGGGTTCAGCAGGGATATCGGGATCAAGACCACTTTCTTCGATAAGTCTCCCACTAGGTAAGAAATAATTGAAGATTGTTATATTTATTGCAGAACCGTCTTGAAGCTTATGGAGTATTGTTCCGGATCCTTTTCCATAGGTTGTTTCACCAATTAAAACCGCTTTACCATGATCTTGTAGCACACCACTAAATAACTCCGCTGCTGAAGCGGAACCGCCATTTAGTAAAATAGCATAGCGCATAGATTCTGGTACCATCATTTCCGCATCAGATGACCACGTCTCTTGATGGGATTGTCCTGCTTCTCTTCCTCTTACTTGTGCGATGAGCTTCTCAGGAAGAAGACTATCAAGAACCTTCACCACAGCATCCGCACTTCCACCAGGGTTTCCTCTTAAATCGAAAACAATATGTTCAGCGCCTCCATTCAACAATGTGTTCATTCCCGCTTCAAACTGCTCGGGTAGATTCGTAGCAAATTCTGTAATCTGCATGTAACCTATTGAATCCGTAAGCATTCTTGTGTGTATCGTCTCTACCTGGACACGGCCACGGACTATAGGGACTTCTAGTTGCTCTCCATCTCTTTCAATTGTTAAGACAACCCTTGTACCTTCCTCACCTTTAACATTATTAGCTAGTTCTGTTGGTGATGAAAAATTACTTGTTGACTTGCCATCTACTTCTAATACAACATCTTGTGCTTGGAGACCTGCTTCGAAAGCGGGTCCATTTTCCATAACGGTTACGATAACAAAAGTACCCGTATTCTCATCTTTACTAACTGTGGCGCCGATACCTGAATAGTTTCCACTCATAGATTCCATGAATTGTTGTACTTCTTCTCTACTCATATAGTAGGTGTACTTGCTCTCCATAGAATTGGACATACCTATAGTCAATGCCTCAAGAATTTCTGCAGGGCTTAGAACTTTAAAATAATTATCCTCCAAAGCTTTTACCGCTTCTGCGAGCTTCTCCGCAGCTGCTTTTGCTTGAGGATCATTTGTATGAATGCTAAGTCCGAAGTCGCCAACTTCATAACCAGATGGCAAGTCTCTTCTACTTATATTCTGTTCAGTGCCTGGCAAAAACCCCTGAATCGACAAGCCCCAAACGAGTCCTGTCGTGATAACAAAAGTCAGAAAAACACTTAATAAAACCGGAAACAGTGAAGACTTCTTCTGTCTATTATTATATAAACTCCCTGGCATAGGCCTACCCGTTGGGGGAGAATTCCCATTTTGTTGAGGAATACGGCTTCTATGTTGCCATTCAGGTGTATTATTATTTTGATTCATATTTAAACCTTTCTCTAACTATCACAATAGCGAAATAAAATGCTGATGATTTAATGACTACTATAATAAAGCATTCTTAGAAAAAAATCTGCCGTCATGCTCAGCATAACGACAGAAGTTTCCTATAATTCAATTTTTTATAAACTCTAGTAAATATAGGGATAAGGATTAACCCGTGTGTATCCTCCCCCTGCATTAGGAATTTGTACTTCGAAATGCAAGTGACATCCTGTAGATTTTCCAGTAGATCCCATACCCCCAATACGTTGTCCCTGGCTTACCCTCTGTCCTACATGAACATTGATCGTTTTCAAGTGTGCATAGAGTGTCCTCGTACCATTATCATGTTGAACGACTACATAATTTCCATAGCTCCATCCACCATAACTCTGGCCAGGATATGGATTAGAAGCGGTAATAACCGTACCACTCATCACAGATACTATAGGATCATTAAACCAACCTGGAATATCTAATCCGGTATGATTATCTAAACGTCCTGGAATCAGTGGATCCATACGATAACCGAACTTACTTGAGGTTCTTCTATTACCAGGTGCTGGGTGCACAAATCCAGAATTATGTACACTGTTTGAGGATTGGATTGGCGCTTGATTTTCCTGTGCTTGATTTTGGGCTGCGGAAGTTGCTTTACGGGCAGCTTCTGCAGCGCGCGTAGCATCGGCTAAACGTTCCATTTCTTTTTGTGCAGAAATAGTCGCTTGACGAAATTGTTCACGTTCTCTTTCGGCACTTTGGGTAGCTAAGCGGGCCGCTTGGCGTTCACTCTCTGCCCGTCTTGTTGCTTCTTGAGCACGTTGATATTCAGCCGCTCTAGTTGCTTCTGCTGCACGTGTTGCCGTAGCCGCTCTGGTAGCTTCTGCTCTAGCAGCCTGGGTAGCAACACGTTGTGCTTCAATTTGATTATAAATTTGACTTGTCTCGTTGTTTATACCCTCAATCTCAGAGGCTGCTTGGCTATAGTCATTATTCAAATTATCATATACGGCACTACGATTCATAATATTGGCTTGTAATTCTTCAATATCAATTTCCTTGAGTCGTACACCTTCTGCCAACATCTGAATTTCTTTTTCTTTAAGCGCTACAAATTCTTCATAGGCTTTCTTAGATTCTTCCGCTAGTGTTTTTTTGTGCTCTGCAGTTTCTCTAGCAAGGGTTAGTTCCTCGAGAATTTGTTGATCAGAGCGCCCAATTACTCCTAGTAATTCTAAGTTAGTAAAGAAGCCTGTCATACCATCAGAATTTAGTAAAACTTCCAAGACCGATTGTTGACTACGTTTATACATTGCAACTAAACGTAACTCGTATTCTTCTTGTTTCTCATCCACTTCAAGCTTCGCTTGATCATAGGCGGCGACTGCCTCTTCCATCACTTTTTTCGCTTGGGCCAATTCCTCAATAAGTTGATCGTATTCGCTCTGAAGAATTACACCTTCTGCAAGAAGAGATTCAAGCTGTGTATTAAGTTCTTGATTTTGAAGATTAAGTGAGTCGATTTCACTTTTCACTTGAGACATCTGGAAATCAAGTTCTGCTTGTCTCTGACTGAGGGCATATTCTTGATCTCTAAGCGCTTGGAGTCTATCGCGCTGTTCTTGTGTAGAAAAGTCTTCTTCTGATGAACTGGTACCTGTCGCTAAAACGGAAGGAACCACAAAACCTCCACCTAAGACGATACTAAATACTAATAAGAATGCGAGTATTGATTTCTTTTGCATAATTTCTCCTATACATTTACGTGTTTCTTCACAGATATAGCACTACCTACCGCGCCCACTAGGCCGCCTGTAATAAGTAGGACTAATAATACGGGAATGATAATTTCAGGCCTTCCGAGTAATGCCCAAGCACTACCCACTTGCGTATCTTGCATCCACCAAGCATAGAGTCGAGTATAGAGGAAAACCACAATACTCCACGCTATTATTGAGCCTAGTATACCAGTAAAGGCTCCCTCTAGTAAATACGGAACCCTAATATAATGATTCGTGGCGCCCACATATTTCATAATGGAGATTTCCTCTGCTCTTGCAAAAATAGAAATCCTTACCATATTCGAAATAATTAACAAGGAAACCAGAAGCAGTATAGCAACAGATATCAAGCTGGCAAGATTGATAATCCGTGAGGATTCTTGAAAAAAATTAAGTACAGTTTGCGAGTATTGCACTTCGCTGATTCCTGGAAATGTCTCAACTACTGATTCGAATTGACCTATGGCTTCAGGTCCTATTAATTGCACGGTAAAAGAATAGGGCAATTTCTCAGGATCTAGAGAATCTAATAGAGATGCATCTTCTCCTAAAGTTTCTCTATAGTTATCATAGTTATCTTGAGGTGTTTGCATACTGTATTGAGTAACCAATTGATTAGACTTCAGCTCTGCATCAAGAAGTTCTAGATGTAAGGGTTCAACACCATCTCGCATCCATATCTGAACAGGGGGTTCTGCGCCTATACGCTTAATAATATGGTTTGCATTCAAGGTAAAAGCCAAGAATACACCTACCACAAGAAGCATTAGGGTGATAGTCGTTACTGAAGCGAAAGTTATCATGGGATGACGAAACACACCACGTATTGCTTCTTTCAACATGTTTTTAATAATATTTATGTTCATTTACTCTAGACCAACTGACTTTCTGGCATAACTTCACAATAGGTATAACTTGCTTGTTGTTCGTCACGAATAATTCTACCGTCTTGGATTTCTATGACTCTTTGGCGCATGATGTCCACTAAATCGTGGTCATGAGTACATACAACTACCGTGGTGCCTTCTCGGTTAATTTCACTAAGTAAGGCCATTATTTGTTCACTTGTATCAGGATCAAGATTTCCCGTCGGCTCATCCGCTAAGAGTAATTGAGGATTATTTATAATCGCTCTCGCTATCGCAACACGTTGCTGTTCACCGCCTGAGAGTTCGTTGGGCTTCTCGTGAATCTTCGAACGTAATCCTACCGTACTTAATACAATTGGAACTTGCCTACGAATTTTCCTTTTGCTTGCCCCAACAATTTCCATGGCAAAGGCTACATTTTCATAAACCGTTTTAGAATCTATTAATCGGAAATCCTGGAAAATCATGCCTATGTTTCGCCTGACATATGGGATAGCACGTTTCTTAATGTTCTTCAATCTACTACCACCTAAGACGATTTCTCCTTCTTGAAACTTCTCTTCACACGAAATAAGTTTAATTACTGTAGATTTACCCGAACCTGAAGCTCCGATAACAAATACAAATTCACCTCTATCGATGTGAAATGAAACATTTTCCAAAGCAACAGGAGAACGCTTAGTATAGGCCATGCTTACATCTGCAAAATCAATCATGATTAATTACGCCACCATTTGTTATTAGATACACTTGTTGAATCTCTCTCTAGAAACTCTAGATACTGACGCACCATAGACGCCAACTTAAACAACACAGCATCATCGAAGGTACGTAAATCAAGAGAGGTAATTTTTTCTACTTTATCTAGACGATAGACAAGCGTATTCCTATGGACAAATAGCTGCCTAGAAGTTTCAGAACCATTAAGATTATTCTCGAAGAATTTATCTATAGTCACAAGGGTTTCCGTATCTAGAGACTCATAAGAACCCTCTGGGAATACTTCATCTAAGAACATATGACAAAGCGTGGGAGGAAGCTGATAAATCAGACGACCTAAACCTAAGCTGTCATAGCGAATAATATTCTCCCCTGGATTAAAGATACCACCAATAGTCATGGCTAAACTGGCTTCACGGTAAGACTTGGCACAATCCTTCAAGGTTTCTGCAGGCATGCCGATACCAATCACAGCTTGTGTCATGGATTCACTATTTAACGTATCCAGGATATTTTTGGCCATAGCATCTACTTGATCTAATTCATCGCGGTAGAATTCCTTGACCAGAACGATGTGCTCTTCATCCATAGCAAACACATAATCCATCTTACGATTCGGATATAAAGAGCGCATGACTTCAAGGCAATCCATAGAACTTTCTTCTTTGATTTTAATTAAGAATACTACGCGTAAAGCAGCATAAGGAATACGATATTCTCTTGCCTTTAGTGGAATATCTCCTGGCAATTCATTTTCCAAAAGAACATTTTTAATTAAATCATCACGATCTGAATCCTTATTTCCATCGCGCAGAGCAGATTCCAACCAGTTGCTTAGTAGCTCTAGATAAGTTTGTGCTGTTTGATCGGTTCCTTCAATGAAGCAAATATATTCAGGATTATCATCCATACCAAATTTACGATAAGTCGTTTTCCCTGTGACTGCCATTTGGTCTTCAGATGCAAAGATTTCAGATGCTAACTTGTCAATAGAACCTACACGTCCTTGATTGGTACATGCAATTACAGTTCCATCTGCATCCGTCACACCCGCGATACGATCTAAGATAACAGACGCCTCTTGTATAACATTAATAATTTCTTCCATAAAACTATTCCTTTCGCTTTACACTTCATTTGTTAATTATGCTATTGTTACAATAATATTTCAAGTGAAATTTTACAGTAACTTCCTGTTATCTTTCATTATCTTAAACTAGAAAAATGAAAAACAGATTAAAGAAATACTCTATACATAAAAAAGGAAGGCTATAAACTAGCCTTCCTTCCTTAAGTCATAAACTAAACATCTTCATTTACTAAGAAATGATTGTCTTCTCAGTTTCTTTGTCGAAAACATTTACTCGATTGTTGTCGATTGCGATCATAACTTCATCGCCTACTTGTGTAGGAGAAGAAATAGGATCAACACTCGCTGTAACTGTGCCGTTACCGACTGTACAATAGAGATAAGATTGTGCACCTAACTTCTCAACAACATCTACATAAGCTGGGAATACAGCGCTCTGAGCTCTCGCAGCTTCTACATCTTGAGGTGCATCACTCATAGCTTCTGGACGAATACCGATGATAACGTCTTGATCAAGGTATTCATGCACTTCAGGAACATCATATTTTTCTTGATTCAAGTATACAGTATGATCTTCTAGCACAAATCCTACACCTTGCTCATCTCTAACAAGTCTAGAGTTGATGAAGTTCATAGGTGGCATGCCGATAAAGCCTGCAACGAATGTATTCACTGGATGCATATAAAGGGTTGTTGGATCGTCCACTTGTTGGATGAAACCATCTTTCATAACAACGATTCTAGAACCCATTGTCATAGCTTCTGTTTGGTCATGGGTAACATAGATGAATGTAGTGGCTAAACGTTGATGAAGTTTAGTAATTTCAACACGCATTTGAACACGAAGCTTAGCATCGAGGTTTGATAGAGGTTCGTCCATGAGGAAAACCTTAGGATCTCTAACGATCGCACGACCTAGCGCTACACGCTGACGCTGACCACCGGATAGTGCCTTTGGTTTACGATCAAGTAAATGTTCAATTTCTAGAATCTTAGCAGCTTCGTTAACACGACGCTTAATATCTTCCTTAGGTGTTTTACGTAGTTTCAAGCCGAATGCCATGTTATCAAACACAGTCATATGAGGATATAGCGCATAGTTCTGGAAAACCATGGCGATGTCTCTGTCCTTGGGTTGTACGTCGTTAACCAGCTTATCGCCGATATAAACTTCACCTTCTGTAATTTCTTCTAGACCAGCAATCATACGTAGAGTTGTAGACTTACCGCAACCAGAAGGACCTACTAGAATGATAAATTCCTTATCTTCGATATCTAGGTTGAAATCTGATACAGCTACGACGCCACCGTCGTATCTCTTGTACACATTTTTGAGTGTAACACTTGCCATTAAAATACCTCCATTTATTTACATTTCTCTCATGTAATTATTGACTACTGAAACTATATCACTTTACAATTTTTTCTACCATACGCAAAAGTCCACAAATTATAAGCCGAATTTTTGGCATACACACCTTCTTACCTGCTGAAAAAACTTGGATTTCCCCTTGATTTTTAATCAATTTGTTCAAAATATAATTAAAATACCCTTTTATCAGAAAATTTCAGGCAAGATGTACAAAGGCACTTTTTTGCCACTTTGGACAATGTATATAATATTGACAATGAAATGAAACCTCGCTGTAAACAATTAGCCAGTTTACTGTGCTAGAGTGTATAGAAGAAAAGAGGGATAACAATTTGTGGATTGATCTGAAGCAAATTCGTTTCGTCAGAATAAAGAATCCTGACGACGCCGCTAAGCTCTTAGACTTAATGAAAAGAGCTATGATGTTCTATGCTCAAGAAGCCCAGCTGCCTCTCTATAGAAAAGATGGCACCTATTACTTAAGTGCACTAAACGAAAGTCGCGGCGATGTCATTCAAGCCATAAGACAAGAAGACTTTCTAGCGTTCCAATACCATGGTTCCTTCATCGCTTCTGCGCGTCTTGTCACAGATTATAAAGAAAAGAAATCTCTACTCACACGTTTTTCCGTTGACCCCAAGCTCCATCGCAGTAACGTAAGCGAATTTTTCTTAGATACCCTCATTACGTATGCTAGAAATCAAGGGATTGATGAGCTCTATCTCTATGTTGCCCAAGAAAATAAACGGTTAATGGAATTATTACGCTCTAGAAATTTTCTTCTTTTTAGTGTAAATTCCGGCCGGCCGTACTCTAAGGTCTGCTTGATTAAAACACTTCGTCGTGGCCTTCCTTGAAGTAGCTTACTCCATCTTTATATATTCTACTTACTCTAGGCATGATACAACTCAAAACTTCATAAGGAATACTCTCTTGCCATGTGGACATCTCCTCTATTGAAATATTAGGACCTAATAATTCTACTTGATCTCCAATTTTCACATCGGAAATCCCTGTCACATCCACCATGCATTGATCCATAGTAATTTTCCCTACAACGGGCACCCGTTGACCTCGCACGTGAACCCAGGCTCTATCACTCATTAATCTTCTATAACCATCGGCATATCCTATTGGAAGAATGGCAATTTTCCTCTCCTCTGGCGCGAAGAAACTTCTACCATAAGATGCGCTCTCTGCTTGGGCCAAAGTCCTTATATGTGCAACCCTTGTATACAATGAGAAACAAGGTTCAATTTCTAAGTCTTTCGGCATATTTTCACTTTTTACACCATAAAGTATGAGGCCTGCCCGCACGAGATTGAAATGGGATTCGGGAACTAAGACCATGCTTGCTGAATTAGCTGCATGATAACAGGGAATATCTAGTGGAATAGCTTCAATTCTAGATTTATAGTCTAGAAAGCGTTGCAACTGAACGTGATGATAGCTTACTGCATCCCCCCGTTCGCTATAGCCATCTGCGGTTGCAAAGTGGGTATATATACCTTCAATACGTATACCTGGGAGTAGAGAGATTCTCTGGAGAATGTCTAAGCATTTATCATCCCTAGTAAAACCTAGTCGCCCCATACCCGTATCGATATTGATATGAATTCTAGCCGCTTGCTGTAAGTTCTGAGCAATAAGGCTTAAGTTTTCTGCCCGCTCCCAAGTAGAGACAGTAAAAAGAATATTTTGCCTAATACCTTCATCTGACCTGAGCGTTTCACAATCACTTAACATGAGAATATCCGCATGAACCCCAGAATGCCGAAGTTCGAGTGCCTCATCTAAGCTTGCTACCATGAGAAGATCGGCACCTGCCCGAAGAAATGCTTTGGACACTACCCTTGCACCTAGTCCGTAGGCATCGGCTTTAACTACAGCAGCAAGTTTAACGTCCGAAGCTAGCTGTCGTTTAATAACTTCAACATTTTTACGAAGCTGAGCTAAATCAATCTCTAGCCAACTTCTCTCTGTGTATTTTTCTATTTGTTTCCTATCGTATCTTCTCATGTATGCTTCCTCGATTTTTTCTCATTGTACTCTCCATTATAGTTTATATAAAACAAAAAAAGACTGCCCGTAGACAGTCTCGAAAAATTTCTTATGGAATTGCAAAATTAATCCACATCCTCTTCACTTTTCAAATAGGCTTCGATAATGTTTTGGTAATCTTCTTCTTGATGGGCACCCACCATACGTTCTACAACTACGCCATCTTTGAAAAACATGACGGTTGGAATACTAGAAACTCTATATTCTTCTGCCAACTCGGCTTCTTCATCTACATTAATCTTACCTACTACAAGATTCTCATAGCGTTCATCTAGCGCATCAATTAATGGTGCTACGGCCCTACAAGGCCCGCACCAATCTGCCCAGAAATCTACTAAAACGAGCTTCTCTTCATCAAGTATTGAAGATTTAAAATTGTTACTTGTTAACTCTAGAGCCATTTCCTCAAACCTTCCTCTATATACTGTCCTTTTTTATTTTCGTGTCTAAGAGTATATCAGTTCATGTTTTGAGGATAAGTAACAATAGTACCCAGTTTCTAATCCTAGTTTACTCAGAGTCTTGGTCGTCCAATCCCCTCTAAATCATAAGGAGTCTGCTGGTAGACATAATAGTTTAGCCAATTAGAAAAGAGTAAAGTTGCGGTAGATCGCCACCTTACGACAGGTTCATTATTCGGATTATCATGGGGAAAATAATTGCCAGGCACTTGAATCTCTCGCCCATTCGTAATATTTCTCACATACTCATCCCGTAGCGTATAACGATCGTATTCCACATGTCCTGTTATATAGAATCGCTTGTTTGCTTCATCGGATACCGCTAGAATTCCAGCTTCTTCAGAGCTGGCCAGGAGACTAAGCTCTTCTATTTTCAAAATATCTTCCTTACGAACTTCTGTATAGCGAGACACGGGTACGTAAAACTCATCATCAATTCCTCGCATAAATTCATGATGTTTGGGTGCATATAATTGATGGGGAAATACTCCGAAACACTTCTTATCTAAACGATATTTAGGAATATTATGGAAGTACTGTAGGGCCGCTTGCGCCCCCCAGCATACAAAAAGACTGGAGAAAACATGCGTCTTGCTCCATTCCATAATACGACATAATTCTTGCCAATAGTGGACATCTTCAAAATTCATAAGCTCAACCGGAGCTCCTGTTACGATTAATCCATCGAAATAGCGTTCAGAAATATCTTGAAAAGTTTTATAAAAACGCCCTAAATACTTCTTACTAGTATGAGTAGGCTGATATGTGGCCGTATAGGCTAAATGCACTTCAATTTGAATAGGTGAATTCCCTAAAAGTCTGAAGAATTGCGCTTCTGTCTCCTGTTTATTAGGCATAAGATTCACAAATAAAATTTGTAATGGTCTTATATCTTGATGATAGGCCCTTTCGTTACTCATAACGAAAATTTGCTCTTCTTGTAAAACCTTTCCTGATGGTATCCCTGCGGGCAGTTTAATAGGCATCGCTACACTCCTCTACTTTTCTAATTTATAAACTCATTTAGTATCGACATAGGTGGTACAAAAGATTTCGGTAAAACCGGAAACTGTTCACATATTTTAATGAGATATTTCGCATCTTCCACCGCTTTATGTGGCACTGCGAGCGTGCCTCCTCTAGTTAGAGAGGAAGCCACTTCTTCCCCTCTTTCTATTCGCTCTAGATCGGCTTTTAAATAGTTCGCGGCCATGGGTCCTAGAACGAAAAACTCATATGGAATTACAGTATTTACGAAGTAATCTGCTCTTGTTAAATAATCATTGAATAAGAGTTTTTCAGACAAATCAATAACAGGCCAATAATCTAGAGTCGCTATAGGGGACGTTCCACGATGATGATGATCTCTAGCCAAACGGCGAATTTGACGAATTTGCTCCGGCTCCAATAACGTTTCATCATCTACAAGGGTTGCCCAGGGGCAAACAAAAACACCCATAACAGACTTATGCGGTAACTTACCAATAATCTCTGAAGACAAGCCATGAAGTCCTTCAACAACCATTAGAGTATTATCATCAATATAGGTACGCCGCTCCTCTATAAAAGTACTTTCTCTTTTCGCAAAATCGTAATGGGGAACAACCACTTCTTCTCCACGAAGCAAAGCCTCCATCTGGACACGTATTAATTCTAAATCCAAAGCTTCTATTGTTTCGAGATTAGGTCTCCCCCACTCATCATATACATATTCCATATTATGATAATAATCATCAAGAGAAATATGCACGGTTTTACGACCGAACAGGTGGACTGCTGATCCTAAGCGCTGGCCGAAGGTTGTCTTCCCAGAACTCGTGGGTCCTGAAATGAAAATCGCTCGCACTTCTTGATCCCAAGCCGCATCATAAGCAATCTCGACTAGTTGATTTAGAAACACTTGCTCACTCTCACGCGCTAGGTGTTCGGATTTACCGGGTCCGAAGTTTGCTTCCAACTCATCTACTGCGATATAGCGCATAGGTCCTGGATTTGCCATATACAAGCTCCTTTCACTTGTTAATTTATAATAGATATTCTCAAACTTGTAATCGCTTTTGATAAATTTACACAAATTTATTTTCTTATTTGAAAACAGTATAACAAATTAATGCTAAGTCCTTTATAATAAAAAGAGTGTTAGTAAAACTTTACCCTATGAACGGGCGAAGAAAATTAGGAGGATTTATTTAATATGAAATCTAGTAAGATTAAATGTGTAAAAGCAAGAGAAATCTTAGACTCTCGTGGTAACCCAACCGTTGAAGTTGACGTAATTACCCAATGTGGTGTTCTAGGACGTGCTTCTGTTCCATCCGGTGCATCTACAGGTGCGTTTGAAGCAACAGAACTAAGAGACGAAGACAAGTCCCGTTATCAAGGTAAAGGTGTTCTTAAAGCCGTTAAGAATGTCAATGAAATCCTTGCACCAGAACTCGAAGGCTATTGTGTATTTAACCAGAGAGGCATCGATGAAAAAATGATCGCACTCGATGGAACCGATAATAAGAATAAACTAGGCGCAAACGCGATTCTTGGTGTATCTCTTGCCGTAGCAAAAGCCGCTGCCCAAATCAGCAACATGAGTCTATTCGCTTATATCGGTGGACTAAACGGAGCTACGCTTCCTGTTCCTATGATGAATGTTATGAATGGTGGTAAGCATGCAGATTCCAACTTAAACTTACAAGAATTTATGATTATGCCCGTAGGCGCTAAATCTTTCTCAGAAGGCTTACAATGGGGAGCAGACGTTTACCATACACTCAAAAAAATCTTGAAAAAGGATGGACACTCCACATCTGTTGGTGATGAAGGTGGTTTCGCTCCTAACCTCGCATCCGACGAAGAAGCTCTACAATATCTTGTAAAAGCGATTGAAGAAGCTGGCTTCAAACCAGGTGAAGATTTCATGCTTGCCATGGATCCTGCTACCACAGAGCTATTCGAAGAAGCAAAAGCCAATGGCAAACCTGAAGGCAGTTACTTCTTCTGGAAAACAGGCGAAGTCAAAACCGCTGAAGAAATGGTTGAATATTGGGCTGACTTCGTAGAGAAATATCCTATTATTTCTATAGAAGATGGTTTAGCTGAAGAAGACTGGGCCGGTTGGCAGCACATGGTTGAAAAACTAGGGGATAAGATTCAAATTGTTGGTGACGACCTCTTCGTAACGAATACTTCACGTTTAGAAAAAGGTATTGAAAACAAAGCAGCAAACTCAATCCTTATTAAACTCAATCAAATTGGTACCTTGACCGAGACTATGGACGCTATGAACACGGCTACTGCTGCAGGATTTACATCCGTTGTTTCTCACCGTTCAGGTGAAACTGAAGATGCTTACATTGCGGACCTAGTGGTTGCTATGAATGCTGGTCAAATCAAGACTGGTGCTCCAGCACGTACAGACCGTGTTGCTAAGTATAATCAGCTTCTACGTATTGAAGAAGAACTAGGCGACCGTGCAAAATATGCAGGTTGGGGTGCTTTTAAAATTAAGAAATAATTAGACTTAGTTTATAATTTCACTTAAAAAGCCGGTATGTAAAATACCGGCTTTTTCATGCAATTATTTTCTATTTACTATTCTTTATTTTTTTCTTGTTTTTCTTGCGCTTGTTTCATTAAGTAGGCTGCGAAGCGATCCAGTCGTTCTAACCAATCTCTATTAAAAAAGAAATTCAGATTACCTGGATCTAAAATAATACCCTGAATAGGACTATCTTTATCTTCTAATAAAGCATGAGCAATAGGGAAAAATGCCATTTCTTTATGTACATATTCATCCTCAGAGATAAACTCTTCATGCGTATAACAAGCAATTGCTTGAGAGCCTTTACCATCGGTCAAAACAATAAAATTGCTTTTTTCTTCCTGGGCATTTTGTAGTTTGAAATGGAAAGTACCATTTAATAGTTGAGGGCCAATCTGCGCTTCTAATTGTTGTAACGCCTTGTTCTTTCTCGTTTTTAAATCCTCATTGTCCTCATCTACTTTTGTATGGAGTATTTGCGTAAATTGAAGGATAAAATATCGAAGCATCCGATTGTTATTCAAGGATTTCTCTACTCCTTCTTCCTGAGTTCCCAATTCACTCTCTAGGCCTAAGATCTGCTTTCTTCCCGCAGAGAAAGCAATACTCGAATCGTTGAACAAGAGCGTTTCCATACCATTTAGATAGAGTACGTGCTTCAAACGCTCCGTATCCATATAATGCAAATCATAAATCTCTTGGCTTAAATCCTTGGCTTTTGCTTGTTCAATCGCTTGGATATCACTAAACAAGAACACGCGACCGAACACATCGATATAGGGTTTCCCTGTTATTTTGGACCGATAGTAATAGAGGTGTGGTAAGTGCTCTAGCCATGATTGCAGAGCATTAAGTACTAAACTTCTACGATTTACCGTTACTTTATAGAGCTCTTCTCTTTGCGCTTCAGCATTTAATTCCTCTTCAGTGCGTTCTCTCTTCTCTTCTTGTAGCTTCTTTTCCTCCTCTTGCTTCGTTTTCAAAAACGATTGTAGCAAGCGCTCGGTAAAGTTCGCCATATACGCTAATTCTCCCGCTTGATAATTTCCTTTTTGAAAATTAAATGTACTAGCATAGAAAAGCTTCTCTAGGTCCTCACGTTTACGCATGCCTAGCTTAGGTTCTTCCAAATCATATTGCCAAAGCCCCGCCAAATACGCATCATAAGCGGGCGCATCGTGTGCTAGACCTTCTCTTACCACCTGCTCATCTTCCTTTTGTAAATCTTCTTTCATGGGGTCTCCTTACTTCTCAACTTGTAAATATTTTTTCATATCATCAGGCATCCAACGTCCTGACCTATAATATAATACCATGGTAACCGCCATGGTTAACCACGAAATCGGATAAGCTGTAAACACACTTAAAACATTAGGATATATTGCCTGAGCAATGAATACCCATAAGGTTCTTACTAAGAACATATTAATTAACGCCGATAACATAGGGAAAACAGATTTTCCAGCACCTCTTAGTGCCCCCGATAAAATATCTCCTATACCAAATAAAAAGTATAACAAACAAGAAAACGTTAACATCTGTACGGCATAAGGAATAGAATTTTCATGTACATTGAAGAAACTAAGCACTTCATAGCGGAATACAAATATCACTAATCCTAGAACCATAACAATTCCCGATCCTAGAAATAAGCCTAATTTAACTGCTTTTTTCACACGATGATATTTCTTCGCTCCTAAGTTTTGACCAACGAAAGTAGTCAAAGCCAGACTGAATGAGTTTACAGTCATATAGAGGAATCCACCTACTCTACCTTCTGCAGCATTTCCTTCTACTGCATGTGGACCGTAGGTATTAATCTGAGATTGAACAAGTGTATTGGCCGTAGAAACCACTACAGATTGGAGGCCAGCAGGGATACCAATGCTGAGGACTTCTTTGGCCTCATCTACATGGAAACGAAGCTCCTTGATAAATAAGCGGTAGGGTGCTTCAGAACGTACCAATGTAATAATCCCTAAGATTGCTGACAAGCTCTGGGCAATAAATGTAGCTATGGCAGCACCTTCTACTCCCATATTAAAACCTAAAACAAATATCAAGTCTAAGGTTAAGTTTAATAGGGCAGAAATCGCAAGGAAGTACAATGGCCTCTTCGAGTCGCCTACAGCTCTTAGTATCGCAGCCGCCATATTATAAATCGATGTCGGCACCATACCAATAAAAACAATTTTCATATACGCTACGGCTTCAGGTAAGAGCACTTCTGGGGTGTTCATGAGACGTAAAACAGGTTCGGTTGCAAGTAAGCCTAGAACTAATAGTAGAAATCCATTCAAAATACCAATCAAAACACTTACATGAACGGTGCGATAGAGTCTCTTATAATCTCCAGAAGCATAGTATCTAGATACAATGACAGACGTACCAGTTGATATCCCTAAAAAAAGCGCAACCAATAGATTTGTTACAGACCCCGTTGAACCAACGGCAGCTAGAGCCGTGTCGCCTGCGAAGTTACCGACAATAATCATGTCAATGGTGTTATAGAGTTGTTGTAAGAAATTCGTTAATAAAATCGGTATAGCAAATAAAACCAATTTTTGCCAAATGGGCCCCTCTGTAGTATCCACATTACTGAAGCCCTTAATTCTCAGTCTAGGTCTCAATTTTTGTCCTCCAAGGTAATAATAAAGGTCTAACCGAAGATGGCTAGACCCTTTAATTTCTATTCGCTTTGTAATCTAATGTCTATTGTAGCATAGATTCTTCCCATGCTTCTTGACCGTCTAATCCCATAATATTACATAAGGTTTTGGCCACGTTGGCGAGACCGAAATTACCCTCTTTTAATGTAAATTCTTTGTCGTCACTGACTATGATAAAAGGTACAGGATTTAAAGAATGAGATGTCTTAGGTATATTAGGTGTATCCTCGTTCTTTTTCTTCTGATACATATCATCGGCATTACCATGGTCTGCTGTAATAACTACCGTATATCCCGCACGCTTGGCAGCTTTCACAATTCTACCGACAGCGAAATCCACCGCTTCTACAGACATTTGAACGGCACGGAAATCCCCTGTATGACCTACCATATCACCGTTGGCGAAGTTACAACGAATAAATCCATAGTGTTCATCACTTTGCATTGCTTGAATCACTTCGTCTGTAATCTCTGCAGATTTCATCCATGGTCTCTGGTCAAACGGTACCATGTCCGAAGGCACTTCTACATAGGTTTCTAAATTTTCGTCGACATAACCCGAACGATTTCCATTCCAGAAATAGGTTACGTGACCAAACTTCTGTGTCTCTGAAACCGCAAACTCCTTGACACCCTGACTTACTAGATACTCCGTCAAGGTATTTCTAATTTCTGGTGGAGAAACAAGGTATCGGCTAGGTATATGAAGATCACCATCATACTCGAGCATGCCTGCGTAAACAATATCAGGTCGACGTACTCTCTCGAAATAAGGGAAGTCCTCGTCTTCGAAGGCCATAGAAATTTCAATTGCACGGTCACCACGGAAATTGAAGAAAACTACACTATCTCCATCTTCAATAGTTCCAATGGCTTCGTCATTTTCTGCAATCACGAATGCAGGAAGGTCTTGGTCCATAAGCTCCGTTTCTGAACGTAGGGTTTCATAAGCTTCTGTAACGGATGGGAACTGTCTAGCATTTCCTAATACATGGGCATGCCATCCTGTTTCTACCATTTTCCAATCGGCACGATAACGATCCATCGTTACCTTCATACGCCCACCACCCGATGCAAAACGTGCAGAAAATTGATCATCATTTAGAGAAGCAAAAAACATTTCCATATCTTGTAGGTAGGATAAACCTGAGGTTGGAGGAACGTCTCTCCCATCTAGTAAAGCATGGACGAAAACCTTTTCTACACCAGAGGCTTTGGCCTGAGTGATTAAAGCTTTTAGATGTGCAATATTGGAATGAACATTACCGTCGGACAGTAGACCGATAAAATGCATAGCGGAGTGCTGGGAAGTGCATTGGTTAATTAGTGTATTCCATGTATCCGAACCGAAAATACGACCACTTGCGATGGATTCGTTAACAAGCTTTGCGCCTTGTGCATATACTTGGCCTGATCCTAATGCGTTATGCCCTACTTCGCTATTTCCCATATCGTCATCGCTTGGTAAACCAACTGCGGTACCATGTGCCTTGATCACGATATTAGGATACTTCTCCATTAAACTGTCTAAGACAGGCTTCTGAGCAGCCTTCACCGCATCACCGAAGCCCTTGGACGAAACACCTATACCGTCCATAATAATTAATACTGTTTTGTTTAAATCTTGCATTGTTCACCTCGTCAGTTATTTTACTTAAAATCGACTAAATCTTAATTTTTTAAAAGTATTCTTTCTACTAAAAAGAATTTCAACAACCTCTATAATACTACATTTAAACCAGCCAAGTCGGTAAGCTATGGTCAATTACATGAGGTTTTCTGAAGACTATAAGAAGGCACTTAGTTCTTATCAAAAAACTGTGCAAATCCTACAGCTTGAAAAAAACCTCTAACCCAAAGGTTAAAGGTTCTCTTCTAAAAACAAATGTCTATTGCATAGTTCATAAAACCAAACTACTCTTCGACGTCCTCTTCATTTTGCAAATCAGAAGTGACATTATCTGCCGCACCTGGAGTATCTCCTTCTACCGATACACCATCTTCGGCAGAGACATCCTTACCGAAGATTTGTTGAATATCTTCATAAGATACAGAGTCTAATTTATTTGCTCTGGAAGCATCCGCTGTGGTTGGGAAGAAACCACCTTCTGCAGCTTGCTCTTCTAGATCCACACCTTTTTTATCAACGTTCATGGGATCAATTTCACCTTTAGTATCTTTATTCTTTACATCATCGTTCATAAATAAACCTCCATTAGTTTTTCTTTATTTATCATAGCAGAAAATGGACTATTTCACAGGAAATTATCTGTCCATAAGTTCTCTTGCTTGGTCCAAAATATTGTCCTTGGTAAAACCGAAATGTTCGAAGACTTCTTCAGCTTTGCCGGATAGTCCGAAATCCTCCATAGATACCGCTACGCCTTCTGTCCCCAGATAACGATACCATGGCTGTGCAATTCCGGCCTCAACCGCTATACGCTTACCACATGCTCTAGGAAGGACAGATTCCTTGTACTCCGCACTTTGCTTCTCAAATACTTCCATCGAAGGCATAGAAACAATGCGAACACTTTTGCCTTCTTGGGCCAAAGCTCTAAACGCTTCCAAGGCCACATGGACCTCTGACCCTGTCGACAGAAGAATAAGTTCTGGACAATTTTCCTCAACATTAGCCTCCTCCAATATATAAGCACCATTACTAGCTAGCTCGACGCTACTATGTTCTAGAGTAGGTAGGGATTGGCGTGTAAGGGAAAATACACTAGGACCTGAGCGATCCCATTGGCTATAAGCAGCAGCTAATTCCTTGTAGTCCGCGGGACGCCAGAAATTCAAATGCGGAATAGCACGCAAAGAAGCATAGTGCTCAACTGGCTGATGGGTTTCTCCATCTTCACCTACACCAATACTATCGTGCGTCATGATGAATAATGTTGGAATCTCCATAAGTGCAGCCATGCGAATCGCATAACGCATATAGTCTGAGAACACCATAAAAGTAGAACAATATGCGTGGAAACCGGACAGTGTTAAGCCGTTGGTAATGGCACCCATAGCATGCTCTCTGACACCGAAATGAATATTTTGGCCAGTATAATCACCTGCAGAAACAAATGTACTTTCTGTTAGCGTTGTCTTGTTTGATCCAGCCAAGTCCGCTGAACCTCCAAATAAGAGAGGGTCTATTTCTGCCCATAGATTGAGCAAGCTATGTGAAATGTTCCGAGTTGCTTCTTTCTCTAAATCGAATTCGGAGAAACCGTCAACATTTAACAGATAGGGGGAAGTACCATCGAGATAATTCTGGAGAAGATCGCCTTTTTCCCCTTGTGTTTGGATATAATTTTCGGCTTCCTTGTACCATGCTTGGGCCGCTTCTCTACCCTTATCTTGGATAGCTCGGGTGAAGTTCAGCACGTCCTCGTCTACGTGGAAATACTGATCTGGATTTAAGCCTAGAGCGACTTTTGTCTTATCGACCCCTTCTGCTCCCAGGGGAGCACCGTGGGCCTTGCTACTATCGGCAACAGGGGATGCGAAACCAATTTTCGTTTTCACTTCAATTAGAGTAGGACGCGTGGTATCAGCCTTAGCTTCTTCAATGGCTTGAGAAATGGCTTCTAAATTATTCCCATCTTCAACAAATAAATATTGCCATCCATAAGCTTCATAACGTTTACCAACATCTTCGGACCAGGCCAAATTCGTTCTACCATCGATAGTAATTTCGTTAGAATCATACAGAACAATTAAGCGATCGAGAGCCAAATGTCCGGCGAGTGAAGCCGCTTCACTCGTCACACCTTCCATCATACAGCCATCTCCTGCATAGACATACGTGTAATAATCAAACAGCTTATGCTCATCCGTATTAAATAACGCTGCTAAACGCTTCTCGGCCAAAGCCATACCCACCGAGGACGCAAATCCTTGTCCTAGAGGGCCCGTGTGCATTTCCACACCGAGACTTAAGTCATAATCCGGATGTCCAGGTGTTTTACTCTTTAATTGTCGGAAATTCTTCAAATCTTCAAGACTATAATCAAAGCCGAATAAATACCCTAAACTATAAAGCATTGCAGAAGCGTGTCCTGCACTCAGAACAAAACGATCACGGTTTGGCCAATCGCCTTGTTCTGGACTAAATCGCATATGCTTAGACCAAAGGGTATAGACCATAGGCATTGCACCTAACGGCGCTCCTGGATGTCCAGAATTGGCCGCCTGTACTTGGTCTATTGCTAGACCTCTCGCTTGATTAATTGCTAAATTTTCTAAATCTTTTGTCATACATTCTCCTCTAAATATTTTCTTTTATTCTCTTTATTTGCTTGATAATTTTTCACCACACGTCTATATTCTCCGTAGGCATGATCATGATTTGCAAAGGCTTCAGCCTGTATTTGCTGATGCACAGCGCCTAAAGCATCTTCATAATTATCCATATGTCCACTAATAACGGCCACATTGATCCAAGCACCATATATTGCCGCTTCGAAACTTGCTGGTCTAAATACGCTTGCGGATAAAATACTTGTAAGTATATCTGTAAATGGAGTGAGTGTGCTTAGGCTACCTTCTAGAACAATACGATCTGCAGGGAAATTTGTTTTATCCGAAATATGATTTATTTGCTCAGAAAACTCACAAACAACACTTTCTAAGTAAGAATTCAAAACATCCGGCGCCTGGACTTCCGCACTTAAAGACAAGATATCCATCAAACGATTCCCATCTAATTGAAAAGCTTTTTCTTTATAGAAATTAGGCATAATCATAACACCATTAGAACCAACAGGTACATCCTTTAGAATCTCTGCAATTTGGTATGAAGGCGTATTCGGATAGAACAAATTACGCAAGTAATCAAAACCATTACCGCACACCAGCATGCCTAATTCATAATTGAAGTAACCCGGGATAGCGGATAAATTCGTATCGACACCCTGGAGATTATCTATAAACTTATCACCTATAGCAGAAATATAGCCGCCCTCATCTGCCTTTAGCTGATAACTTCCAGGTCTAATTACAGCCAGACCTATAGCAGCACACTGTTGATCTCCACCAGCCGAGATTAATGGCAAGCCATCCGGCAAACCCCATTGTGAAGACCACTCAGATTTCACAATGCCAAGTGTTGAGCCAGGCTCTACGACCTCACATAACTTATCTTCGCTAATTCCGAAGCTCTCTAGTAACTCAGCAGACCATTTTTTCTCATGGATATCAAAAAGATTAGACCGACTTGCATAAGTGTAATCTGTCTTACACTCTCCCGTAAGGTGAAACGTTAGAAACTCTTGAGGGTTCATAAGTTTATAGGAACGCTCATAAATTTTATTTTCCCGTTCCTTAAGCCAAACCATCTTCGGACCCGAATAGGCATAACGTATAGGTGCACCCGTAATTTCTCTTACTCTAGGATTATCCTTTTCTAAGTGATAACACGTCATCGCATGACGTCTATCTTGCCAAGCCAAGACAGGATATAATGGTACGCCTTTTTCATCCACCGCAACCACACTTGAGCGTTGTGCTGTGAGAATTATTGCTTCTACATTCTCTAAGTCCGTAACCCAAACTTTTGCTTCTTGCATTAACTCTTCTAATAGCGTGAGCCACTGCTGAGCATCATATTCATAGATATCATCTTGAATTGTAAGCTCTTTGAAGTCACGACTTGAAATCCAACGCAAATTAGCTTTATCGTCAATCAGAGCCAAGCGTATAGCAGAACTACCTAGATTAATAACGAAAACGTATTTACCCTCAGTCATAATAAACCTCAATTTTTCTCTTAGTGTATGTTATTTTACCCTATTCTACCGTGATTTTATGGAATTTTCCCCAGAAATCCTTATAGTTTTTTATTTATCTTACTTTTATTCCTGACCCAATTAATTTATTTCAAAAACTAGGTTTCCTTATAAAACAGGAGGCTCATCACAAGGCTCCTGTTTTCTTAAGAATAAAATACTATTGCTTATCCTCGATAAATATCCTGATATGCATCAGATTCTCCTAATACCTTCTTGGCAAAAGAACACGATGCCTTTACTTTTAGATTTTCTTCTCTTGCCATCTTAGCAGCTTCATGGACAAGTTTCGTTCCAATCCCTTGTCCTCCAAGAGACTTATCCACCACGGTATGATTGATATTAATGAGATTATCTCCTAGTACTTCCCAACTTATGTAGGCTTTCGCCTGTTCTAGAGACTCTCCTAAGTAAATACTATGCGCACTTCTTTTAAATTCTAATGGTTCCATAAATTTCTCTCCTTTTATAGGATATGGGGATCATTCTCCCATGCATATAGAACGGAAGGATCGGCTTCATTGGTATCTCGACCTTCTGGTGGAAGGCCTTTAGCAGAAGCTGGTTGTTTCACTGGCTTCGTTACTTGATTCAAGTCACTGAAACGCTTTTTATCCTCTAGCCATTGCGCATGAGAATCAGATTTCATTGGACTCAGATCCACGTCGTTAATATCGATATCTAATGCCTTTGCAACGCCCTCACCATACGCTGGATCGGCCATATAGCAGTGAACAATGTGTCGATACTTAATCTGCAATGTGGAATCTTCCATATTTCTTGCAGTGTTCTCACAGAGAACGAGTTTTTGCTCATCACTCATATTACGGAAAAGCTGACCAGGTTGACTGTAGTAATCATGGTCATCAACACGGAAATCCCAATGTTTCACATCGCCACCTTCTAAAGTAGGTTCTACTCTCTCCGGTTGGTCTTCCCAGTTACCGTAACTATTGGGCTCATAGTGGTTTTCCCCACCTTGGTTTCCATCCACACGAAGTTGTCCATCTCTATGGAAAAAATGAGGCTTATCGACACCACGTGGATAGTTTACAGGAATCTGGAAGTGGTTTACTCCAAGACGATAGCGCTGAGCATCCGAATACGCGAATAGTCTTGTTTGAAGCATACGATCTGGAGAGAAACCAATACCAGGTACATTGGCACCAGGATTAAAGGCTGCTTGTTCTACATCCGCAAAATAATTTTCCGGATTACGATTTAATTCCATCACACCAACTTCTTGAAGTGGGAAATCTGCCTTGGGCCACATTTTCGTTAAATCAAAAGGATTAAATGGTACTTCTTTTGCCTGCTGCTCAGTCATCGTTTGAATATGGAGTGTCCAACGGGGATACTCTCCTTGCTCAATCGCATTGAAGAGGTCTCTCTGATGGCTCTCACGGTCAACAGCATTTACAAGTTCAGCTTCTTGGTCTGTTAGGTTTTGAATACCTTGTTGGCTACGCCAATGGAACTGTACCCATGTACGTTCATTTTTTTCATTGATTAGGCTATAAGTATGTGAACTAAATCCATGCATATAGCGGTAAGAAGAAGGGAGTCCACGATCACTCATCGTTATCGTTACTTGCAGAAGAGATTCTGGTAGACTTGTCCAGAAATCCCAGTTGGTATTAGGACTACGCATGTTGGTTTTAGGATCACGCTTAATGGCATGATTTAAGTCTATAAACTTCTTCGGATCACGGAAGAAGAATACAGGTGTATTATTACCTACTAAGTCCCAGTTACCTTCTTCGGTATACATCTTAATTGCAAAGCCACGAATGTCCCGTTCAGCATCTGCGGCACCGCGTTCGCCTGCAACAGTAGAGAAACGCGCGAAAACTTCTGTTTTTTTACCCACTTCGGAGAAGACTTTAGCCTTGGTCAAATGCGTGATATCTTGTGTTACCGTGAAGGTACCGAAGGCACCGGAACCTTTGGCGTGCATTCTTCTTTCAGGAATCACCTCACGATTGAAGTTGGCGTGTTTTTCGAAAAGCCATACGTCTTCCATAGACTGAGAGCCTCTCACGCCTGAACTCATAGAGTCCTGATTATTAATAACAGGAGCACCTGTTTGCCTCGTAAAAGTTTTTCTTTCACCTGTAGTATCATTTCTACTTGCTTTATAATCACCTAATTTATTCTTATCCATAGGGTTAGGTTTGCGAGGATGTTCCAACAGGGGTTCGCCTTCCATTTTCTCGAGTTTATCTCCATCACGCATGAGATCTTTCTCTTTTGGATCTTTCATATTCGTTCTACCTCTTTCTATACTTTATTCATCGTGCCCAATTCTATTGATTTGAGCACTCTAAACAAACAAGAAAATAAACTTGTTCGTAGTTTTAGTTATATTAATTATAAATTAATGAAAGAAGAAAAATACGAAATTCATATTAACATTTAGAAAACGCAACTCATTCTGTTCGTAAGGCATCTACAGGATGCATTTTGGCAGCCATCCTAGAAGGAATAAATCCAGCAATAAGCGTTAATATTGTAGAAATAATAACGAGAATAATAGCGGCTTGCCATGGTAGAATTGCGCGCATATCTTCAATCTGCGTTAGGTTTTGGATTATGGCATTAATAGGTAAGATCAGAATAAGGGTCACGATAATGCCAAGAATCCCTGAAGCCAGGCCTTCTACTACAGTCTCCGCATTGAACACATTGGCAACATCTTTTTTCGAAGCACCTAGGGCTCGGAGTATACCTATTTCTTTTGTCCTTTCGATAACAGAAATGTAAGTAATGATACCAATCATTACTGACGACACAACTAGAGATATGGCAACAAACGCAATAAGTACATAAGTAATCCCACCAATTATCAGCGTAATGGAAGACATCAGGAGAGCAATATAATCCGTATATTGGATCTTATCGTCTTCTTGAACACCTTCATTATAACTCGTGATAAGATCAGATATATTATCTTTGTCTCGGAAACTGTTGGCATATAAATAGATAGCTTCTGGTTCTTCTGGATCAGACCAACCCAGTTGCTCTAGATTATCTTCATATGTATTCTCTGAGACAGTAGGAGGCATGAACTCATCATAGAGCATGGCCCAAGCTTCGTCACTGTATTCTGCACTGTTGAATTGTTGAACTTTAGCTTCTTCAGGAACTTGTTCTAATTCTACCAAGGCTTGTTGCCGATACTGTAAACGGATACGTTCACGTAGAAGTTCTTCAACATTACTGAAGAGTTCTTCATCTGGCATAGATTGAATATATGAACGCAGTTCTTCTTGATCAATTTGCATTTCTTGCGCATAGCGCTGACTAAGATTCTCTTCTATTTCTTCTCTACTTAGATCGGACATTTCATTTGCAACAAGATTATTGAGTTCCTCTGAACTAGGCTCTGCAGAAATCCATGTATAATAACTTGCAATTTGAGAGGCTTCCTGTTCTTCTGTATAAGCTTTAAAAGCCTCCGCCTTCTCCTCTACACTGGGCTCCTCATACTCAGACGTAAGAAAGGGCAAATTTGTAAAAATATCGATCTCCGACTGCTCTTGCTGTTCTTGCATAATCTCTGAATTATTATTTCTTTCCATAACATAATCGGTGAGTTTCTTAGAATAAGCAAAACTCCCATTGATGCTCTGTACAGATGCATCTTCTTTCGTACGAATGATGCCGGAAACCTTTAGAGGCATCCCTATCTCTTCCGACTCATAGAGAAAAGTCTTACCCGTTTCCGTATCACCCATATCTACCCACAAACCCGTCTCAGAATTCTTACTAAATTGCTCACTAGGAAGAATAAGCTTCAACTCAAGATTAATGAAATCGTCGAAGGTAAAACTCTCCATTTCATGACTTTCTTCTATTTCTTCACCTGCTACGATACGGGTTAAGAGATCAGAAATAATCGCTCGGTCTTTCATACCAAGCGCATAGAGCACCATATCAGGCACTGCATTCTGACGGTTTAAAACAAGAACTACTTCATCGGCTTCCTGAGGCCAATGTCCTGTAAGTAAATCATATTGCTCTTGATACATAGGAGAAATACCTTCTCCATTGCTGTCCGTCACAAGTTCTTCAAATAAATCCACTTGGCCCATCATCGAAAATTGATTCATCAACTGATTCTGATAACTATCCGTCGAAAACGCTTGAGACATAACCTCCATGATATCCACTTCATGGATTGCACCATCCTCCGCCTTCGTATAAATTGGCGAATCAATCGCATAGGAATAATGGATGGTCGATGCATACGCTTGCATTTCAGAATTATTTTCTAAGAACTGGCCGAAATCCTTCATATTATTCGTGACTGTAGAGGACGAAGACATACTCTCTAGAAAACCCGCCATAACATCTCTGGAATAGACTGTTTCTCCCTCAGGATATTGCTCAACTTCCTCGCCTTGTTGCATGAGATTCATCAGCATGCCAGTGGCATCCATGGCTTCCTTCTCGATTGTTATGGGATAGGCTGTAAGAGTCTCTTCTTGCACCTGGTTAATATAAGTTTGAATACCATTTGATAACGCTGCAATAAGGGCGATACCAATAATACCTATCGAACCCGCAAAAGCAGTAAGTAAAGTCCTGCCCTTCTTAGACCACAAGTTATTTAATGACAAACGAAAGGATGTTCTCCAGTTCATCTTTGCTGTTTTTCTTGACTTCGCCTCTAATTTAATTTCGTCTTCTATTTTATAAGGATTGGTATCATCCAATACGGCCCCATCTTTCATCCTTACAATACGGTCTGCGTAGCGCTTAGCAAGCTCTTCATCATGGGTCACCATGATAACAAGCTTTTCATGTGCTATCTCTTGTAATATATCCATAACTTGATCCGAACTCACAGAGTCCAATGCTCCTGTGGGTTCATCTGCAAGGATAATATCCGGATCACTTACCAGTGCTCTTGAGATGGCAACACGCTGAGATTGTCCTCCAGATACTTGATTAGGTCTCTTATAGAGTTCCTCACCCAGACCCACCCGCTCCAGAGCAAGTTTCGCTTTCTCTTGACTTGCCTCTTTTGACTCATCGGAAATGCGCATAGCAAGGGCAACATTAGAAAGTACATTCTGATGAGGAATTAAATTATAGCTTTGGAAAATAAAACCGATAGAATGATTCCTATATTGATCCCAATCTCTAGCATTATATTCTTTCGTACTTTTGCCATTTATTCTGAGATCACCTTCAGAATAATTATCCAAGCCACCAATAATATTTAATAATGTTGTTTTACCACAACCGGAGGGACCTAGAATCGCGACAAATTCCTTCTCACGAAAAGCTAGATTAATCCCTCGTAAGGCGTTTACCGTATACGTTCCATTAGTATACGCTTTTTTAATTCCTCTTAATTCCAACATAGACATCTACTCCCTTACCAAGATTTAATCCAATCCTCTACTTTGAGTTTAGTAGGATACCATAATTGATCTTCCCCTTGGCGGAAACGTATGGCATTTTTATATTGCATTCTCTTCGACTGATTCAGTTCCACACTATGGACAAAGGCTTCGACCGCAAATTCTATATCAAGAGATCCCTTTCCTTTATAGAGACGATAGTGGCTTAATGCTCTATCATGAATACGCAAATAGCGAAACTTCGGGGCACGATTACCTAAACTTCTATTTTTTTCTCGTAAATCTTCCAATTGTCTAATATAAGTTGGTCCAGCGAGTTGCCGGAGTTCTTCTGATATACCATTTTCTAAAGCATCGTAGGACAGGAGAAGTATGCTCTCAGCGACTGAAGCCAACGCTTCCACTTCTAATCCTTTATGGTATCTCTGGATTACGGGTAAATAAACCCTACCCATTTTATTCAATCGACGCGGTCTAGTTTGTTCATGTAATTTCCTTTTTGCCGTAGTGAGTAAGACAAATTTATTGTCTGCAATCGCCTCATGTAGTTCCTGACGAATTTTATCCATAACAAATTTCCCTACTATCAGTAGAACAATTAAAATAAGAGTAACAATAAGAATAGTTCTTAAAACAGAGTGCATAAATACCTAGCCTCTCAAGTTTTTAGAACTATTCTACACGAAAGAATAAAAGCTTATAGAAAACATTTTTGTACAAACTTGTAAATAAGCCTTAAGTAATGATCTTAGCATCACCGAATATCCGGCAACCCAGCACCCGTCTCCCATTTAGAAACAGCCTGAGCCAAAACATCCAATTGAATTGCCAATCCATCTTGCATTAGGCCTAGAGCTTTTCTTCTCGTTGCCATGATGTTTGCCATATCTTGTGTTTTCAGTCGATAATCTTAACGTTTCATATGAAAAAGCCCTATCTTCTCAAATTTAAGAAAATAGGGCCCAAATACTATCTAATTAATCTTCCTTCAACAACGGCAAGAAATCCTTGTACATGCCTGGACTAGAGCCTTCTATAAGAGTGGCTCCCACAGCCTTCGCATAGAACTCTGCGGGTCCAACACCACCAATTATGGCATAACCATAACCTTCTTGGTACATGGCTTCTAGAGCGCGTATGAGTAAGGCCTTTCCTATGCCTTTACCTCTATACTCCTCTAATACTGCGGTCGGACCGAAAAAATCGATACAGGTGGCATGATAGGCCGCATAGCCTAAAACCTTATCCTTCTCGGTAGCAATAAACAAGGAAATAGGTTGTCTAGAAAACGTTACATCCACTTCAGATTGGGCAGAAGGATTTGAGAGCTTACCAACAAATTCTAGAATGCGCCCCTTATCCGGTGCCATAGCACGGCGAATATAAATTCCTTCGGCTTCTAACTTATGATATAAATCCCTAGCATCTGGTAAATCATACAACTTAACTAACATATCTTGCATAAGAGTCCTCCTTTGCAAATCGTGCGGCGCCAAGCGGTGCATCCACATCTTGATCTAATATAACAATACCTTCTTGCTCTAAACGCAAACTTAACTTCTCCCGTATAATCTGGTTATGAACCAATACACCTCCAGAATAGACCAGCGGCACCTTATCAGAATCTAGAGATTTTCGTACAGTTTTTACCAAAGTAGCCAAAGCCTCCAACTGCTCTTCCGCAATAATCTCCGCCCAGATATCGCCCCTCTCCAAATACATCGAAAAGATACTGGCCAAATCGGCTATCCGTGCTTTTATAAAAGGCTGATGGTAAGCCAAATCCATGGCCACGTCGAGCGGAACACCCGATTGAGCAAATTCCCCTGTCATATGTTCGAGCATAGCTGAACTCTCTATTCGCTTATCATAGGCCCAAATCCAGTGCTTCAACATAGATAAACCAATTGAGAAGGCAGAACCTATATCATCGATTAAGTAACCATAACCTCCTGCTCGAGTGAGATGGCCTGAGGGGCTTTGGCCGAAGCAGATGGAACCTGTGCCTGCAATGAGAAGCATGCCAGCTTGCTTATCGAAGGCTCCTCTGAGTGCAATTTCATGGTCTCCCTTGAGCGTTACTTGCTCTGGGAAACCAGCATGTCTCATATATGTTCGAAGCTTCTCCTCCGCCCCAACCGTCGATAAACCCGCGACTCCTAATCCTACCGCAAGAACATGCTCTGAGCCTAGAGCTTGCCATATCTTGTGGAAGTTTTCTTGTATTTCAACATGACTATTACTATTTACATTGGTGGATCCAACGATTATGCCTTCTACAGCTTCACCTAGTTGTCCATCGTCTTGTACGGGATATAGCTTCGCCTTGGTTGAGGTTCCTCCACCATCCATGCCGATTATATATTTTTTCATAGCGTTCTCTCTGGTAACTGCACCGATAGTTTACCACTGGCTTCAACTTCACCTTGCAAGACTTGGATCAGTGCTTGCATGCTCTTCTCTGTATATTCGAAGATGGATAAACCCACTTCCTCTGCTTGATCTAAATACATAAGATCATAGGGATTTCTGAGGGCGACAAGGAGAATAGGTTTTCCTAGTGCTCGTAACCCTTTCCATAAATCTAATTGTTCTGTAAACACATGAGCATTATACAGTCCTAGGATAATGCTCTTTTTATCCTTTGCCTGATCAACTATGGCCTTGATGTCTTCCGTTGTAGGTCTTGCTGGGGTCTCTGTATGGGAAATACCGAAGGCCTTACCTATGTTCAGAGCCATGGATACCTTGTCTTGCATAACATTTGAAATATTCGTTGCACGATAGGGCTCTGGTGAGAATACGATAGAATCTTTATCTAGAACAAAATCCGAAACGGCCTTCTCACCCACCACACAAAAAGTTTTCGACATCGTGTCTAGGATTTCCTTACGGAACCCTTCTTTCTCCTCGTCTTTGAGATTCACTTCCACTTCAAAAGCTCTCTGTTTATAAGACGCAATGCGAGCGACCGAAGCATCTAATTCTTCCATAGGAATTTCACCTTTTTCATAGGCTTCGTACGCTGCATGGAAACTCTCAATGGCAACTTCTGGATGATGGGAAACAAAACAAAGATCTACTCCCGCTTGGAAAGCAGTTTTCACTCCATAAGGCGTTCCATAATGAACACCTATGGCTTGCATTTCCATACAATCCGAAATAATTAGACCTTCGAAACCTATTTCATCTCTCAATATATCGGTCAAAATTGTTCTCGACATAGTCGCAGGAACATCTTCGGTTTCAATTTGTGGAAAGAGAATATGTGTAGTCATAATTGTAGCGATCCCCTCTTGAGAAGCCATTTTAAAGGGTACCAACTCTCTTTCTTCCAGCGTTTTACGGTCTATATTCACGCTAGGAAGTCCCAGATGTGAATCGACTTTGGTATCGCCGTGCCCGGGGAAATGTTTCGCCGAAGCTAGAATGCCGCCTTCTTGGAGACCTAGGAAGGCTTCTTTCGCATAAGTTGCCACTACTTCAGGCGTATCTCCATAGCTTCTTACGCCAATTACAGGGTTATCCACTTCATTATTGATATCCATTACAGGTGCAAGGTTTAAACTAAATCCTTGATCTCTTAGGAGTTTTCCATTAATCACATTGAGACGACGGATAAGGTTTAAATCTTCTGTTGCCGCTAGAGCCATAGCGCCTGGAATATTTAATGCATCTTCTGTTAAGCGTGTAACCATGCCACCTTCTTGGTCAATGCTAATGAGTGGCGCTTTGCCTGTAACGCCAAGAATAAGTTCATGCAAGTCTTGGCATAATCGCTTCGTCTGTTCCTCATCTTGTAGATTCTCACGAAATAAGATAATGTTACCAAAATGGTATTGTTCTACTGCGTCTCTAAGCTCCTGACTAATTTCCTTGCCAGGGAAACCTATTACAAACTTCTGGCCAATCTTATGGCGCAACTCTTGATTCATTTTGAACCTCCTACGTAAACTCACTAAATTTTTTGGTAAAACTTTGTTTTATTACCAATTGACGTTTACTGGTCTTATATTTCATAATAGTAACAAACTTTCATGAAGTTTTGAACAATATTTCACTCGAATACACATTAGAAAGGATAAATATTTTGCAAAATACGAAACTCGTTATTGGAATTATGAGTGGCACCTCTATGGATGGCATCGATGTAGTCTTGTGCAGAATTTTGCCACATGCTACGAAACGAGACGAAGTGCAGTTTATTGACTTTCTTATGAAACCCTATCCTCCGCAAGTAAGAGAAAGACTTCTACTACTTGCCGAAGGTCAATATGGCGGTACGAGAGAAATTGCTCTTATGCATGCATTATTAGGAGAACTCTATGCCGATACTGTAGAGGCACTATTAACTCAAGCAGGTTATAGCGCTTCAGATATTGACCTCATCGCTTCCCATGGTCAAACGCTCTATCATAGTTTAGAGAAGGAGCATTACTTAGGCTATCCAATACAATCGAGTCTTCAGTTGGGGGAAGCTTCCTATTTGGCTTCCCGATTCCAATGTCTTGTTGTCTCCGACTTTCGCGTAAGAGATATTGCAGAAGGCGGCCTAGGCGCTCCTCTTGTACCATTTGTTGATTATGCTCTATACGGAAGTGATTCAGAGAACCTAGTCTATTTAAACATAGGAGGAATAAGTAATATTACTTATATCCCTCGAGATGGAAAAAATATTATAGGGTTCGATACAGGTCCAGGTAATATGTTGATAGACCAAGCGGTAGTGCGTTACAGCAAGGGTGAGGCAGAATATGACCACGATGGCCTCCTCGCAAGTCAGGGAAAAGTCTGTTCTGAATTGTTAGAGAAATGGCTAGCAGAGGATTATTATCAACAGGCACCTCCGAAGAACAGTGGTAGAGAAAACTTCGGCCATTTAAAGCTCTTAGCTTATGAGGAAGACCGTGAGCAGCTAGGCATTTCTTATCTTGATTTTATAGCAAGCTTGACGGCCTTGACCGCTCATTGCAATACACGAGCAATTAAGCAATTTTGTCCAGAAACGCCTCAACGCATTATTGTGTCGGGCGGAGGGAGTAGGAATAAGACTTTGATGGGGGCTTTGGCCACATTAAATCCAGAATCAGTAGTAGAAAGCGGAGATGTTCTAGGCTATCCCAATGATGCGAAAGAAGCCTTGGCGTTCGCATACTTAGGTTATAGAACCTCGATTAATAAGCACAATAATATTCCTCAGGCTACAGGTGCCCGTAAGGAAGTTATTATGGGGAAAATATCCCAATAAAGGAGTACAGCATGACAAATTTACACATACACATTATGAGTCAGTACAATAATTTAAGTAGAGCGGAGCAAAAAGTTGCCGATTACTTCCTCAAGAATATGAACGATATTTATAGTCTGCCGATTGCTGAACTGGCCAAACGCTCCAAAGTAAGTGCCGGCACATGGGTTAGATTCTGTAAATCCATAGGATTTGATGGCGTAAAAGAGCTTAAACAAACACTGTTTAATAATATCAATATGAATAGAGATACGAGCGATGATAATATTGTTTTCACGGATATAAAAGACCACCAAAGTTCTAAACAACTCGTGGAATCCGTCCAAGCTTCAAGTGTACAAGCTATCCAAAACACGGCTAAAGTTTTGCAAATAAAAGGTCTAGAAGATGCCGCCCGATTAATTTTCGGTGCCCATCGTATTTGTTTGTTCGGTATAGGCGCATCAGGACTCGTTGCGGAAGACATGTGCCAGAAACTTCTCCGTATTGGTCTAAATGCATCTTATAAAGCCGATAGCCACATCCAATTAACTATGGCTGCGACCATGAAACCAAGTGATGTAGCGGTTCTAATTTCCAATTCAGGTACAACGAAAGAAATTATCGAAATCCAAGATCTCGTCACCAAGAATTCCGTACGTAATATAGCGATTTGTTCTATAGGCAAAAACCCTTTGTCACAACATGCTGACTTAGTGCTCTCCACTTCTTCACCTGAATTGCATCACCGCTCAGGGGCGATGTCTAGCCGAATTGCCCAACTCTATGTAGTAGATTGTCTGTTCACCATGATTGCCAATAAGAATTATGAAGAAATTGATTATCTATTAGAGCAAAGTTACCAGGTATCCCTACAACATAGAGTCATTATGAATGGACGTGCGAGAGAAGAAGGCGTGATCAACTAAATGCTTTCCTATCAAATTCGTGGTTGTTTTTGTGGATTATTGCAAAAACAACCTTTTTTTTATACTTTTTTGCTTATTTTACTATACATTAGATAATACATTTTCTTTTAACCTTTATTTACTTGTGCAAATTCGCAAATTACAGTTGACAAAATAAAGTTTCGTGTTTATTCTAAATACATAAAATAAAATTCTATATAGCACAGAGTTTTGCAAATTTTATAAGATAGAGGGGATGAAATGAGCAAAGTAAACAAAAAGTCTAATGGACTCGCTTTTCGTAAAGAAACGCGTCAACCGAAAACGAAGTTACCTTTTACACAGTCTAAGGCATGGTCCAATCGTTATATCTATATAATGGTGTTTATCACTGTTGCATATTTTATAGTATTTCGTTATTGGCCGATGCTATGGATAAGTATTGCATTTAAAGATTTTAAACTTCTAAGAGGATTTATGGACAGCCAGTGGAATGGTCTAGATAACTTCCGACATTTATTCCGTAATATGGATTATTTGCTTAGGTTACTTCGAAATACTTTTGCACTTAATATTCTCAGCTTAGTATTCGCTTTCCCAGCTCCAATAATTTTCGCAATATTTCTTAACGAAATTCGCAGTTCAAAACTTAAGAGAACCGTACAGACCGTCAGCTACTTACCCCACTTCTTATCTACCGTGGTAGTCGTTGGTATCGTTACGACCTTCCTCTCACCTTCACTAGGTATTCTTAATCGCGTGCTCTACAATTTAGGGTTCGATACGATTAACTTCCTGACTCAAGCGAATATGTTCTGGGGTCTTATGGTGGTAGTAGGTATTTGGCAAAGCGTCGGATGGTCTGCAATTATTTATCTTGCAGCTATCTTAGGTATAGATCCAACGCTTTATGAAGCGGCAGAAATTGACGGCTGTGGACGATTCAAGAAGATCTGGCATATTACGCTCCCTGGTATTCGCTCTACAATAATTATTTTACTCATCTTACAAATTGGTAACTTAATGAACGTAGACACTGAGAAGATTTTCTTATTCCAAAACGACTTAAACTTAAGAGTTTCTGAGATGTTCCCTACTTATACGTATAAGTTAGGTATCGTGCGATCTGACTATGCAAGAGCTACAGCGGTAGGTCTATTTAGTTCGATGATTAGCTTAACCCTAGTATTAATCGCAAACTTCTTCGCGAGAAAATACTCTGAAACATCTATATTCTAGAAAGGAATACATATGGGACGTAAAACTTCAGAACGTATATTTCAAATAATTCTTGGCTTCTTCATGATCCTAGCATGTGTTGCCTTCTTAATTCCAGTAGTAAACGTAATTTCTCTTTCCTTAAGTGGAAGTGGTGCGATTCTTAGACGCGAGGTGGGACTTATACCTGTAGAATTTACTACGATAGGTTACCAACAAGTTTTCTCTTCTAATCGTTTGATGACAGGCTTCAAGAACTCCTTCTTAGTTATCTTAGGAAACTTACCACTCTCTCTTGTCTTAACCTCTATGGCTGCTTATCCTTTGGCCTTCGGTGATTTCAAGGGTAAAAAAGTTTATAACGCCATGATCATGTTTACCATGTGGTTTGCAGCAGGGCTAATCCCTAACTTCATGGTTGTTCGTTCATTAGGTATGTTAAACAGCTTATGGTCTCTAATTATCCCTAGTGCGCTAGGTGCTTATAACATTCTTATCCTAAGAAACTTCATGTCTTCCATTTCCATGTCTCTCATTGAGTCCGCCAAGATTGACGGAGCTACGGACTTCACCATTTTATTCCGAGTAGTCCTACCTCTCTCTCTACCTGTTATGGCTACTTTATCCCTCTGGATTATCGTAGCAAGATGGAATGAATTCTTTAACCCACTGATGTATATAACCAACCGAACCAAGTTCACGCTTCAAGTAGTACTTAGAGACTTGCTGATGTCTGCAGAACTTGAAGAATTACAATTAACGGCCGGCGAGGGTACTATAACCCTCCCAGAACAATTGAGGAACGCATCCATAGTTGTATCTATGGTGCCAATGTTGATCATATACCCATTCTTACAGAAATATTTTGTATCGGGTATTATGCTCGGAGGCGTGAAGGAATAAGTATTATTCGCTTCACATGAATAAGTCTTTATAAAAATAAAGAAAAATACATAGGAGGAAGTATCATGAAAATGATCAAGTTGAAAAAAGTTGTAGCGCTAGCAATAGTCGCTACCATGTCAGTAGCCACGCTTGCTGCATGTAACACAACCGAACAGTCGACGACCGCTTCGACTCCAGTAGTAAGTGAAGGCACCACGGAAGGTGAAGGAACGACTGAAGGCGAAGGCACAACAGAGGACGAAGTTCCACAAGGTGACCCTGTCTCCTTTAACTTAATGAGTTCCGTATGGGGCGCCCATGACGTTGCTCTAGACGGTGGAACAACCACAGAAGTATTCGATAAGATGATGGAATTATCCAACACCGAAATTAACTTCATGTGGTATCCAGCAGACCAATATGCCAATAGAGTTACAACAACTCTAGCAGGTGGCGGTGATGGTGGTGTCATTCCAGAAGTAATTAACGGTGCTATGACCTTGCTATTAAGCCAAGATGCTGCCGTCGCTCTAGACGATGTATTAGCATCCCATGGTCCTAATATCTTAGCCGCACTAGAAGGCGAAGAAATTGAAGCCGCTAAACTACGTTCTGTAGACGACGGCAAAATCTACGCTATTCCATTCGCTCTAATGTATCCACCTGCTTATGCATGGAACATTCGTACCGACTGGTTAGAAAACCTAGAACTCGAAAAACCTGAAACATGGGAAGAATGGTTAACCGTATGGGAAGCTTTTGCAACCCAGGATCCTAACCAAGATGGAAATGCAGACAATGACGTAGCGTTAGCTGCTGATATCTATTCCATGATGCCTATATTCGGCATGAATGTAACCAATACCAACGGTCTCTTCGTCGATGAAAATAACCAATATACCATCGCAGAAGAATCCGAACATTTCGAAGGCTATCTAGACGCTATGATCGATCTCTACAGCAGAGGCATCCTAGACGAAGAGTTTGCCCAAAGAGGTGTATGGGTAGGTAACGTAGAACTATCTGATGCGATTAACGCAGGTGTGGTAGGTTCTTCCTTCACATGGGCTGAAATCACCAGAACCTTCACAGAAGAAAACCAAGCCGATGGTGGCAAACTAGAAGGTATTATACCTCCAACAGGTCCTAACGGACACAGCGGTATCCCTTCTCGTGCTATGATCACACCTACCTCAACAATCACAGTAGCGGCTGAACAAAACGGTAACCTCGAAGGTATCGTTCAATACTTCAACTGGCTATATGGTGAAGAAGGTACAAGACTTATGTCTTACGGTATTGAAGGTGTACACCACGATCTAGTTGATGGCGAGCCTGTACTAAAAGAAGATTATCTAACCTTCGTATCTGCTCGTGAAGCGGGTATCAACTTCACACCAGTTGCTCACCACTTCGATCGTGACGCCTATGAAACCATCATGTTAGGTGGCGTAGCTTATGAAGATGCACCAGAACCTACACAGATTTTCTATGATGCACTCTATATGGCTGAAGGTAGATGGTTCAACTATGTACCAATCCTTAACACCCAAACCTATACAGATGTAGGTACCGACCTATTCTCCCAACTCGGCGCTGCCCGTGCAGAAGTTGTAGCTGGAAGAATCTCTAAGGATGAATTCTGGAGCATCTACGAAAACCTCAAGAGCTCTGGACTATCCGACATTCTGACCGAGCAAAATGATACTTGGCAGACCATGAGCGAATAATCCCCTCTAGGGATATTCATAGAAAAGGACCGGGCAACCGGTCCTTTTCCTTTGTCCTAATTTAAAATTGAAACAAGAAAACTATGAATCTAAATAAATATCCCTAACTTCATCCGTAATTATTTGAGATACGATAGCATTATTAATTAGGGCCCTCAAACGATTAACTTCTGCTCCATCGTTATCCGCCAATACACGGTTTGTAAGAATAACGATGCCAATACCTTCGTCTTGGCTCATAAGAATTGACGTTCCCGTAAACCCTGTATGACCAAATCCTGTTTTACTTAAGAGGTCACCGAAAGAAGACCCTGTTGTACTTGCAAGAAAAAATCCTAAACCTCTATCTTGTTCCATACCTGCTGTATAGTTTTCCCTAGCAATATCCAAGGTTACTGGACTTATGAAAAACTCTTGGTCAATAAATCCATTGTTGACTAGCGCGCAAGTATACTTCAGTAAATCCTCTAGATTAGAAAACAATCCTGCATTTGCAGAAATCCCCCCATGAAATCTTGCATTTTCATCGTGTACAACACCACTCAAGACTTCTCTAGTACTTAGGTCTTTTGTCTTCGCTACCTTCCCCTCTACAGGTCCGTACTGGGCCTTCTCTAAACCTAAGACATCCTGCACTTCTTCCTTGAAGAGATCTTCCAAGGACTTGCCTGATACTTTTGCCAGAATTCCACCCAATAGAATATAACCCATACAACTATATGCTTGTACTTCACCTGGTTTATGTTCCAGAGGTCTAGTAAGGATATGGGGAATAATTTGGCTAGGTTTTTCTACTTCCGAAGACAACAAGAAATGGGCAGGTATACCACTCGTGTGCGTAAGTAATTGCCTTATGGTTATATTTTTCGTGGTAGTAGCTTCTTGGAAATAATACCCTACTGTATCCTCTAAACGTATGAGGCCTCGATCAAGAAAACGCAAGGCAATGGAAGTGGTCACAACAATTTTTGTTAAACTGGCAATATCGAACAACGTTTCACGATCGATAGCGTTTGCCTCTTCTTCGAAAGACTCCTTACCTAGATAGACAGTAGTAAGTACAGACGCATCTTTCACCACGCCCAAAGCCGCACCACTATATAAACCTTTTTCTATACCTTCTCTTAATAATTCTTCTGCTCTTGTAAACATAATAAACTTTCCTTTCTTATAAAAAAACGTCGTAAACTCCTAGGAAATTTACGACGATTATACCCATATTTCTTACCTTCTTAGTAAATTAGAATATTTTTCGTTCTAGCTTTGAATTCTTCTATGCTCTTCTTCTCATTGTATCTGAAGTAGTGGGGGTCCCAATCTTGATTCTGAGTAAATTCTTTACCCATCAAACGATCGATGAAGGCCACCGTAGATTTTCCAGCATTTAAAAACTCAAAATCTTCTGGATACAAGTTACGTATCACATCAATAGCTTCCACCATAAAGCGTACAGGACGTACATACTTAGGGTGCATAATCTCAATACTTACACCCTTACAGTGCTCACCCTCATGTTTAGAATAAGTTGGAATAAAGCCTTGTGGTCGTAATTCAATACCTTCTGGATTCAACTTCGATAATGCATCGCATAATTCTTCTTGATCAATATAGGGCGCTCCAAACCATGTAAAAGGTCTAGAAGTTCCTCTTCCTTCGCTAAGATTAGTACCTTCAATTAAGCACGTTCCTGGGTACAAGATGGCCGTTTCCCAATTAGGAATATTAGGACTAGGGATGGAGAATATTTGCTTCATCTCAGGGAAAATCATATCTCTTTCGAGACCAATACAAGGGATAACCTCTAAGTCAACGGATAATTGCTTTTCGTGAATATAAAGTCTGGCCAATTCTCCTATCGTAAGACCATAACGATTAGGTAAAGAATAAGGACCTACGAAACTATAATCTTCTTCTTCAAGTGTAATGCCCTCTATGCTCTGTAATCCAAGGGGATTAGGCCTATCTAGAATATAAAGCTTCTTATTTTTCTCCGCGCACAAATCAATGATCTGTAAGCAAGAAGAAATATACGTATAGAATCTAGCGCCAATATCAGGCAAATCATAAATAAATGCATCAATTTCTTCTAGAACACTTGCCTCGATTAAGTCACCTCCCTTGGAATGCTGGTATAAACTATGAACAGGCAAACCCGTCATAGAATCCACCGTAGAACTAACTTCCTTACCGGCAGCGGCAACCCCTTCTAAACCATGTTCAGGGGAAAACAAATGCAAAACATCTAATCTCTCACAAATAAGCTTTCGACTGGATTGCCCTTCTATGGTTCTTGCATGGCCTGCTGTCAAGAGTCCATAACGCACATCGGGAAGAAAGATGAGACCAGAAGTTACCTGATCTATACCATTTAGTACTCTTCTAAACATAAATACTCCTACTCATTCGGGTTTATCTCCCAAATTTTTATTTTATTTTCTGGGAATAGTCAGGTGCCAAGCGGCTAAGTTGACCTTCCACATCTTCAAGAGCTTTTTTGGCTTCCTCCGCAGAGAGGTTTAGCCAAAACATAACAACAGCGGTTTTTACATGCATATCTGCATGATCTAATAAAACTTTTGCTTCATCCTTTGTAACACCAATAATATTGGACAAGATGCCTTTGGAGCGTTCTACTAGCTTTTCATTGGTAGCTTTTAAATCTACCATGAGATTACCATAAACTTTTCCTTCTTTGATCATCAAGGAAGTCGATATCATATTCAAAACAAGCTTCTGAGCGGTACCACTTTTCATTCGGGTAGAACCCGTAATCACTTCAGGCCCTGCAACAGGAGTAATGGCTATATCCGCAAGTTTTGCAATGGCGGAGCCTTCCACCGAACTTAAACCTACCGTATAGGCACCAATTGATTTCGCATAGTCCAAAGCACCAATAACATAGGGCGTTCTACCACTTGCTGCGATTCCTATAACCGTATCCAAATGTGTGAGCTTATGGGTTTGTAAATCAATAGCACCTTGCTCCGTATCGTCTTCAGCACCTTCTACAGCAACAAACATAGCGCCTGCGCCACCTGCCATGATACCTACAATATCTTCTGGGTGTGTTCCATAGGTGGGCGGACATTCGGCTGCATCTAATACACCCATTCGACCCGATGAACCCGCACCAATATAAAAAATCCTACCGCCTTGTTTCCTTCTCTTATGCATTTCATCAACTGCATGGGCAATGGCAGGAATGACTTCTTTTACAGCGGGAGCTACCTTATGGTCCTCCTCATTAATTAGGCTGAGCATACCGACGGTATCTAACCTATCAATTTGGCTACTACTCATGTTTTGTTGTTCCGTACTCAGCTTAGAAATATCAACCATAAATCCTTTTACTTCCTTGTTTTTCTTACCCTTAATCTATCACGTTTTGAACTTTTTGTCCATATTTTTCTGAGTTTTCGAAACTTTATTTCACACTCTCTCTAGTAAAGTAAACTACTGTAGAATATCTGTATTTAAATAGGTTTTTCCTAAGAAGTATTTCTTAAATTTGTGCCATACTATATAATAGTTCGCAAGGGAAATGAGGAGAGTCTAGTATCAAACCACATCACACAAAACTGCCGATTACCTATGCCATTCTTTTTGCTTTTGCTATGCTATTACTTGGGATGGCTTTTGCCCTGGACTCTATACCAAACGTCTTTGCCGGTTTAAGAGAAATTATTCTTCATCCATCTCCTCTTCTATATGATTATATTGCAATTGGTGGAATCGGTGGTGCACTTCTCAACGTCGCAGTCTTCCTATTATTTTTATGCGCCATCACCTACTTCACAGGAGCAAGATTATCCGCTAAGCTCATGGGCATCATTTTTATGAGTTCAGGTTTTGCTTTCTTCGGTGTTAATGTATTGAATGCTTTCCCTATAATCTTTGGTGTTTTACTATTTAATAAAATCTTCCACTTCCCTCTTGAAGGCCTATTAGTCTCGTGTTTTCATATGAGTGCCTTAAGCCCTTTAGTCAGTACTTTGGCCCAAGAATTTCAGCCGTACGCTCCTCTGAATACTGTTCTGGCGGGCCTGTTAGGACTTTTGTTAGGATTCATTGCACCTCCTTTGGCCAATAGTTTCGTGGAGATATCCAAAGGCTATAATCTATACAATATGGGGTTCACTGCAGGTATGATAGGCATGATTGCCATAGCCTTCTTAGATGTTACGGAGCTAACGGTCCACAGAGGAGAACTCTTGGCGACTCATGACGTATTCCCCTTATTCTATCTGTTCTTAGCCTTTTCCGCGGGCCTCATCCTACTCGGCTGGCTCAGTAACCAGTACCGCATCAAACCCTTAGGCGAACTTATGCGAAGTAACGGGCGCTTAAGTAGTACTTGGGAAGACGATTACGGTCTAGGCACAACGCTTATGAATATGGGTATTATGGGCCTACTCGGCCTGACTCTACTCTATATTTTCGATGCGCCATTAAACGGTCCGGTCTACGGGGCGTACATGGCATTAATTGGATATTCGAGTTTCGGGAAACATCCCAAGAATGTCTACCCTGTGCTTCTAGGTATTGGGCTAGCCCAGTATCTCACGCCACACCAGCGTACCGAGACGACCTTCTTCATGAGCCTATTTTACGGCACGGCACTAGCACCCCTCGCAGGAGAATTCGGCATCCTGGCCGGCATGCTTGCAGGATTTACCCACGTTCTCTTGGTGTCTCGAGTAGCTACGCTCCATAATGGCGTTAATCTCTACAATAATGGTTTTTCTACAGGAATACTGGCGGAATTCTATCTGCCCATTTTCCTCATAGCTCGGAAAACACGTCAAGATATACTGGCCAAAGCCCTCGGCAGAAAACAAAAGTAGTAAACATTTCCCTCCATAGCGTATACAATGGAAGCATAATTAAGCAGTAAGGGGTAGTATCATGAAATTTCGAAGTGTTTTTGATGTCATAGGACCCGTTATGTTAGGCCCATCCAGTTCCCATACCGCAGGGGCCGTACGTATCGGTCAGATCGCAAGGAAGCTATTTGAACGTGAGCCTGAGAAAATTGTCGTCCAATTCTACGGTTCCTTTGCTAAGACCTACCGCGGTCATGCCACCGATGTGGCGGTGGTTGGTGGTGTGCTAGGCATGGATGTAGCAGATCCTTTACTTCCAGAATCCCTAAGCCTAGCGGCGAAATTAGGCATAATGGTGGAACTCTATGCAGAAGAACAAGTACCCGAACACCCCAATACCGTACGAGTTACCCTCACCCATGGCTCCGATACCCTCGATGTAACCGGAATTTCTATCGGTGGTGGCGCCGTGCAAATCACTGAATATGCCAGCTTCCCGATCAAACTATCAGGGGAGCAACCTACTATCCTTATCCTCCATCAAGACAGCTTCGGAGTCATTGCCCAAGTAACCAATTGTTTAGAAAAAGAAGAAATTAATATCGCGCATATGGAAGTCTCTCGTCTAAGCAAAGGTGATCGTGCCCTTATGCTTATAGAAACCGATGAGATGGTGCCCAGCAGCATCCTAAGCCGCATGGCCGAGCGCAAAAATATTATCAAAGTGTCCATGTTGGACGTTCATGAAATTTAAGGAGAGCATTATGTTTCGTACCGTACAAGAATTGATTTTCCAAGCAGAGTCCCAGAACAAAAAAATCTGGGAAATAATGATTTCCCAAGAAATGGAGTACAGCCAACTAAGTTATGACGAAATCTGGCAAGCCATGGACACCCGCTATGAAGTCATGGCCCAAGCCATCCAACAAGGAATCCAAGGTGTCCATTCCAGATCTGGACTCACCGGAGGCGACGCCAAGAAGCTCTATACCTATATTCAAGGCGGCAAATTTCTAACCGACAAATGTTTTCTCTTAGCCTCATGCTATGCCATGGCCACCAACGAAGTTAATGCGGCTATGGGGGTTGTCTGTGCCACACCCACCGCCGGCGCCTCCGGCACCTTACCAGGTGTTCTATTCGCCTTGCAAGAAACCCATTCCTATACCAAAGACCAAATCATCCAAGCACTCTTCACTGCCGGCGCCTTCGGCTACATCATCGCCAACAATGCCATGATCTCAGGGGCCACCGGGGGCTGCCAGGCGGAGGTGGGCTCCGCCTCCGCCATGGCGGCGGGCGCAGCCGCCGAGCTAGCAGGCGCGACGCCCGCCCAGGCCAGCCACGCAATGGCCATTGCCATGAAGAATCTCTTGGGGCTGGCCTGTGATCCGGTGGCTGGACTGGTCGAAGTCCCCTGCGTCAAAAGAAATTCAGGCGGCGCCTCCATAGCTCTAGCCGCAGCAGAATCCGCACTCGCCGGCATCCAAAGCCGCATCCCTGCCGACGAAGTCATCCAAGCCATGTACCAAATCGGCTTAAACATGCCAGAATCCGTCCGAGAAACCGCCATGGGCGGCCTCGCACAATCCGAAACCGCCAGATACTGGTCAAACCGTATCGCCTCCCTGGAAAACTTTTAATCCACCCATGGGACCCTCTTCTATTTAGAATCCGCCTAATCCCCCTCTGCACAAATCTCTGTATTCTGCCAATAGTTTCCTTATTTGAGAAATCTTCAGGCGGAGTTTTGAGTTTTGTACGTCTGAACCTATGCCTGCACCAGCGCTCCCGCTCCAAACCTCCGCACACCACCGCCAACTCCAAGCAACACCTATCACATCCTATTGCTGGAAATTTTTGCACAGATTTCACAAAATTTCAGAAAAATTTTGCACCTACTGTATGTTTCGTTTTATAGCGCTTCATGCTATTATAAAAGCATGAAAAAAAGTTTCCAAACTTTGCATAAACGGATAAATTTTGTTACAACACCCCACTAAACACGCCCAAATTTCAACGCATAATAGGGCTAAGTAATAGAAATTATCCCAACGAAATACAAGTAAGCACAGATTAAATTAAGATAGGTAAGGACATAAAATGAAAATACTCGTATTAGTGAAACAAGTGCCTGGCACCTCCGAAGTCGAGGTCGATCCGGTAACTGGTGTTCTGAAACGTGACGGTGTAGAAGCCAAAATGAACCCCTATGATCTTTTCCCATTAGAGTTTGCCATTGCAACGAAGGAAGCTATGGGAGCTGAAATTCATGTCATGACCATGGGACCGCCTCCTGCTCAACAGGTGTTAGAAGAAGCCATTTGGATTGGAGCGGATTTCGGCTATCTGATTTCAGACCGTAAGTTCGGAGGCGCAGACGTTGTCGCCACAAGCTATACCCTCTCTCAAGCTATACGAAAAGCGGAAGAACAGGTAGGGAAATTTGATTTAATTCTCTGTGGGAAGCAAACCACCGATGGCGATACGGCACAGGTTGGGCCGGAAACTGCAGAATTCTTAGAATTAGAACATGCGGCGAATGTAAGCCGAGTTTATGAAATTGCAGCTAACAAAATAACGCTTGATGTGAATATGGATACTTATATTGTGAAACAGAGGATGGAGCTACCTTGCTTACTCACAATTGAAAAGGATTTCAACACGCCACGCCTACCCTCCTACAAACGCAAGAAATTGGGCACAGAAGGTAAGATAACTACATACAGTTTCGACGATATGCCTGATCAAGATGAAAGCAAATATGGACTGAAGGGTTCGCCTACTCAAGTCGAACGGATATTTCCTCCTGATAAGAATGAAGAAAAAGAAATCTTTCAGGGCGACACACAAACGCTGGTTCAGAAGCTCTATAGCGTACTTGAAACCCATAAGTTTGTTTAGAGGATAAAGTATATGGCATATTTAAAAGTACACAATAACAAGATTGATAAGGCGAAGGCCAAAGTCCTAGTAGACATCTGTCCTTTTCGGGCGATTCAACTCGTTGAAGGTTCCGTGGATGATATTGAAATAACCGCAGCATGTAAGATGTGTAAAATCTGTGTTCAGAGAGGCCCAGCGGGCGCTGTGGAATTAGTAGAAGAAGATTCTAATGTACAAACCGTTGACAAGTCACTTTGGAGCGGTATTGCGGTCTACATTGAGCATAGAGAGGGTGAAATCCATCCCGTAAGTATCGAGTTGCTTGGCAAAGCACTCAGCTTGGCCGTAGTAGGTAAACAAGAAGTTTATGCACTTCTTATGGGTACAAATCTCAAACCTCTAGCTGAAGAACTTCAGCATTATGGCATTGATGGTATTTACTGTTATGAGGATCCATCATTAGAGTCCTTTTCTATCCTGCCCTATACAAGACAATTTGAAGATTTTATCGACCAGGTGAAGCCGTCTTCTATTCTTGTGGGTGCTACGAACTTGGGTAGGTCTTTGGCCCCTAGAATTGCTGCGCGATACCGTACGGGTTTAACAGCAGATTGTACAATGTTAGAGATTAAAGAGAATACGGATTTAGTTCAGATTCGGCCGGCCTTTGGCGGAAATATCATGGCGCAAATTATTACGACTAATCATAGACCTCAGTTTGCGACTGTGCGCTATAAGGTTTTCGACGAAGCGAAAAGGTTAGGTGAAAAATCAGGAGAAATTATTCCTATGGAGATACAAGCAGAAAAGCGTAAGTCTAAGACGGAAGTTTTGGCCATTACTAAGAAATTAGAAGAAGTGGATTTGGCTGAAGCCAATACGATTGTTGCGGTCGGCAGAGGTTTGAAATCTATTCAAGATATTAAAATGGTAGAGGAGCTAGCTGAGCTACTGGATGCACGCATTGCATGTACGAGGCCCATGGTAGAAGCTGGACATTTCGATCCGAGGCTGCAAATCGGACTAAGTGGTCGCACAGTGAAGCCTAAATTAATTATTACACTTGGTATTTCTGGTGCGGTTCAGTTTAAGGCAGGTATGCAAAATGCTGAAACGATTATTGCAATCAATAACGATCCCAATGCTGCTATTTTTGATATTTGCCATTATGGTTTTGTAGGTGACATGTATGAGATTGTCCCAGAACTTATTCGATCAATCCGTGAAGGAGGAACTTCCCATGCATAAAAATGAAATATTAGAATACCGCAGCTTGAGCGATGAAGAATTCCAGGAGTTGGCAAAAATATTACCTGCCGATCGCTATTTTACAGGAGATCAGATTAATCCGGATTATCATCATGATGAGCTCGCTCACTATACAGGTGTCCCTCAAGCCGTGATGCAAGTGGTAACAGAAGAAGAAGTTAGCCGTATTATGCGTTTTGCTTATCATAGGAATATCCCTGTTGTTGCACGCGGTACCGCTACAGGACTTGTGGGTTCTGCAGTAGCAATTTATGGTGGCATCATCATTGATACAACTCTTATGGATAAGGTCATCGAGCTGGATGAAGAAAATATGTGTATCACAGTAGAGCCTGGCATGTTGCTCATGGATTTACTGGAATATTGTAAGAAAAATAATTACTTATACCCACCCGATCCCGGTGAAAAATCCGCAACTATTGGTGGTAATATTAGCACCAATGCGGGTGGCATGCGGGCTGTGCGTTATGGAGTCACCAGAGATTATGTCCTCGGTTTACATGTCGTATTGGCTGATGGCGAGGTTCTTCACCTCGGCGGAAAAATCGTCAAGAATAGTTCAGGCTATAGCCTGAAAGATATGATTATTGGTTCTGAAGGTACACTAGGCATAATTACGCAAGCGACCTTGAAACTTCTACCGCTTCCCCAATACTCTATAAGTCTACTGGTCCCCTTCCCTAATATTGCCATGGCCTTGGAAACCGTACCGGCAATTATCCAGAGTAATACAAATCCTACTGCAATTGAATTTATGGAACGCGCTACTATACTTTTCTCTGAAGATTTCTTGGGCAAAAACTTCCCTGACAGTAAGAACGACGCCTACTTACTTATGACCTTCGATGCCGCTTCCAAGGCCGAAGCAGAGATGAATTACGAGAAAGTCGCAGAGCTCTGCTTAGAAAGAGGCGCAGTAGATTGTTATATTGTCGATACAGACGAAAGAAAAGACACCGTCTGGTCAGCTCGTGGCTCCTTTCTCGAGGGCATCAAGGCCTCTGCCGGTGTCATGGACGAATGTGACGTCGTCGTGCCTCGTACGAAAATCGCAGAATTTATCGCCTATACCCATAAATTATCTGAAGAACTAGATGTGCGCTTACCAAGTTTCGGGCACGCGGGAGACGGCAATCTCCATGTCTATATCTGTAAAGACTCTATGGACGATGAACGCTTCGAGTATGTTCTAGATCAAGCCTTCGAAGGCATGTATAACAAGGCCAAAGAACTAGGCGGCCAAGTCTCTGGAGAACATGGTATTGGCTATGCCAAGACCTCCTATCTAGAAAGCTCCGTAGGAAATCGTCAAATGGAAATTATGGATGGCATAAAACACGTTTTCGATCCCAAAGGCATATTAAACCCAGGTAAAGTTGTGGGCAGAAACTAAATCTAAACTCCCGAATCTCAAGATAAGATTCGGGAGTTTTTCTTCATCCAATCGCATTAATTTACTAGAGCTGCAATGGCTGATCCCATAAGATTGGCATGTTCTACTTGTAGAAACTCGTTATAAAAACCTAGTTTATCATTCACAAACTGCTTCACGTAGGATTCGAGCTTATTGCGGAACATCTCGGATTTATAGTACGTAGTGCCCTCGATCGTGATGGCTAGAGGCTTCGTAGGGCTTAGACCTTTACCTGTTTGCTCATGAATGGCCGCAAATAAGACAGATACGAGAATGGCCGCCCGTTCAAATATCGCATCGATAATATAATAAACGTTATCCTTGTCCTCAAGGGTAACCGTCAACTCGGCCAATAAATTATCACCATAGGGGTCGTCGATAAACTTATCCAGTTGATAACTCTTAATTTCATCCACTTCTTGGAACTTCTGTTTAAATGCATCCGAAAATAAGCTCTCTTCCTCCACAGCCAACTGCAAGATATGATAGGCAATGAGTCCTTGATAGCGACCTGAAATCTGTTTCTCCAAGTGGTACGCACCAGGACTAGACGATGCCTCATCAATTAGCTTATCAACAAGGGATTGCTTGGTCACGAAATAATTTCCTGCTTCTATGTTAATCAACATATTATTTAGAAGAGGAATTTGCCCTCTTAATTTCTGAATATTAATATTCTCTTCAATATAAGCCGCGTTTAAACCCGTTCCCAAGATGAAACCAACATAGGACGAAAACTCTCGCATATTGCTTACAGCAAACCCACCGAGGAGTGCGGCTACCGTATCGTTCAAGACGACAACATGAAGTTCACCGCTATAGCCTAAGTCGGCTAGAGTCCCACGCAAGGATTCTCCTAATATCTCCCCTTCTGCTTCAGGGCATTGTACTTCTTTTGTAAAGCCTAAGATTTTACCATCATGATTAGGTGTAATTTCGGCAGGATACGAAAAACAAAACCCTATTTTCTGACTATATTCTAGATAAGGGAGCAATACTTCTGCTATGATACCGAAAAATTCTTGTCGACTCACTTCACCTTGGCTTCCAGGCATAGGCATATTCTGGAAGTTCTCAATAATAGGCTGATGCTTGTCATCGAAGTAAAGCGTACAAATACGGAAGTTTGTCCCTCCTGCATCAATAACAATAACTTTTTCATTAATGGGAACATTTTTTCCTAAACTCAAGTAGGTTGGAATCATTTGAAGGGCTTCTGGAGCCCGGTCGCCCTTGAGCCCATTTCGCATATGTTCTAGAAATCGCTTCCATTCTTCTTCCATAGAGATGTCGGTAGCTAACATACCAATCCCTCGTAAGAAGTTTTGCATACTTTCTTTTCCCATACTCTAATCCTCTCTACCCTTGAATTTGTAATCTATCCCAATTTTTTTCCATCTCTTCTAAGAGTCTAATTTGGGTACGACAACGATCTAAATTATGCCCATTTCTTGTAATGTGAAAATACTTATCGCCATCTAAGTGGTCTGTTAAGAAGCGTATAGCATTCTCATAGGTCATAATATAGGCTCCCCAGGGAAGCACTTCAATTTCCTTGTCTGTGAGCGCACCATCTGTTCCCTCTAAGAAACCTTTGACAAAGACTTCGTAGAGTTCATGGTCGAACCGTACCTTAGATAGGTCTCTCTCGTCCTCGTCCGCTTGATTACAGCCGAATCGAATAGCATCCCCGAAATCAAATGCCGATAAACCAGGCATGACCGTATCCAAATCAATCACCGCAATGGCTCGTCCTGTATAACGATCAAACAATACATTATTGAGTTTCGTATCATTATGGGTCACACGTACAGGAAGTTCGCCTCTCTCATGTAACTCAATTAGGAAAGGGGCCTTATCTTTACGGTCATTTAGTGCCTTGAGTTCTTCTTGAACATCTTCTAGTCGACCCGAAAAATTATTTTGTACGGCATCTTCTAGCAGAGCGAAACGATTTCTCGTATCATGGAAACGATCGATAGTCGTGTGTAATGTCTGGGCATCAAAACCTGATAGCTGTTTCTGGAAATTTCCGAAAGCTTTGGCTGCTTCATAGAACTGTTTAGGAGACTCAATGCGGTGGAAACTCATAGAATTCTCAATAAAAGGATAAACTCTCCAGTATTCTCCCTTACTGTCTTTAAAAAAGCTTTTCTGATCCCTTGTTCTCATAACCGTGAGATACAAATCGGGATCTTCTCCATGCTCCATGGCCTGTTCTCTCAAAAAATCGGAGATAAGCGTGATGTTTTCCATTAATTCTTCTGGTTTCTTAAATGCATAGGTATTAATTTTTTGTAGGATATACTTCGTGCAGCTGGTATTTTTCCCCTGGATATGTACACAATAGGTTTCATGGACATGCCCCTCACCGTAGGGTAGTGCGCCAACCACTTCTCCTGCAAAAGGAAAAGAGTTAAGAGCTTCTATGCATTGTTCATTCATATTTCTTACCATATTATACAAACTAAACTTTCTTAATTTCTTTAAGTTGATTACGATATAAATCGAAGTAACGACCTTTACGCAAAATAAGATCGTCATGACGACCAGATTCCGCTATACCTTTATCTGCTATATAAAAGATTTTATCACATTCTCTAATTGTCGACAGCCTATGTGCAATAACAAAAGAAGTTCGATTCGCCATAAGTACATCGAGACCCTCTTGTAAGGCTTTTTCTGTCATCGTATCTATGGATGACGTGGCCTCGTCTAAGATTAATAATGCCGGATCCGATAGCATCACGCGAGCAAAGCTAATAAGTTGTTTCTCACCAGCCGATACGCCAGCGCCACCTTCTTGAATCTTAGTCTCATATCCGTCGGGGTGACGCATGATAAATTCATGGGCACGAATCGCTTTGGCCGCAGCGATACATTCTTCATCACTGGCATCCAACTTTCCATAGCGGATGTTCTCTAGAATAGTCCCAGGAAATAAGAAGGGTTCTTGGAGCATAATACCCATTTGCTGACGCAAAGAATCAAGCGTTACATGACGTATATCTTGGCCATCAATTAGTATTCTTCCACTATTTAAATTATAGAAACGTGAAATGAGGTTTACCACTGTAGACTTACCTGCTCCCGTTGGTCCTACGAGGGCAACCGATTCACCAGCTGCCACTTGGAAACTCAAGTCCTCTAGAATAACTTTGCTACTGTCATAAGAGAAATGCACATGTTCAAATTCAACATTTCCAAGAACATTGGATAAGGGAACAGCATCTGCTTCGTCTGTAATTTGAAGCGGTTCATCGAGAAATTCGAAGATTCTTTCAATATAAGAAGCACCATTTAAGAGTTGATTGAAATAGTTAGACAGGTTCGTAATAGGTAGCCAGAAATAACCCATATAGCCAACAAAAGCAACCACCGTTCCAACTTCTAGTGGACTGCCATTGGCTTGGCGAATCCACAATGCAGCGCCTGCATAGAGAACAGCGATGGTGGCATTGGAAATAATACTCACAATAGGCGACAAGAGGACTTGGCGGAAGAATGTCTTACGCCAATGCACGCGATACTGTGCACTTAAGCCATGGTAAATTTCCTTGTTAATATCTTCTCTTGCAAAGAGCTGCGTAATCTTCATCCCTTCTACAGATTCTTGGGAATAAGCGTTTAAATTAGAGGATTTCATGTTGAAGATAATTTGCGCTTTTCGCTGTACATTTTTTAGTGCAAGAATAGCAATCACTAAGAATGGAATTCCGGCCAGGGCATAAAGTGTCAATTGAGAATCTACCATAAGCATATATACGACAATAATGATAAGTGAAAACACTTCTACAATAGAATTTACCAAAACATTAGACAAGAGGTCACTTACGCTGTTTACATAATGAACAATACGTGTAAGGATTTTCCCATGGGGTCTAGAATCGAAATAGCTAAAGGGTAATTTCTGTAGGTGTGTAAACATATCTAGTCGAATATCATGAATAATACTTTGTCCCACATAAGTAATATTTTTCGTACGCTTCGCCCCTAGTATACTGGCGATTAGGATAATTACTGTAAAGGCTATTGCAAGAATCCATAACATAGGCATGTTTCCGTTTGGAATAGCCTCATTAAGTGCCAACATAAGTATCATTGGACTCAATAGATTCAGTGCAGAAGATAATATAGTTATGACTAATGTGAATATAAGTTTAGATTGGTAGGGCTTCACATACTGGAGCATGCGTTTAAATTGGTTCCAGTCAAATGGACTCTCAAGAATTTCATCTTGATCATAACGGTTTCTCTGTGCCATTTTACTCCTCTCCTTCTAGCTCTAATATTTCTAGTGCCTGTTTCTGGTCTCCCAGCTGCACATCGTAAATTTCTTTATAGGCTCCACCTAGTGCTACCAGTTCATCATGGGTACCGCGCTCGACAATTGCACCATCATCCAAGAGGAAAATTATGTCGGCATTTCTTATAGAAGAAATCCTCTGAGCAATAATGAAGATTGTCTTCTGAGCCATGAAGTGTTCAAGATTCTCTCGAATTTCTTGATCCGTATTCATATCTACTGCAGAAGTTGTATCATCTAGTATTAGTATGGCGGGATCCCCTGCTATGGCACGGGCTAGAGAGATACGTTGTCTCTGGCCACCGGATAAACCCACACCGCGCTCCCCTACAATGGTTCCATACCCGAATTCCATATTCTCAATGAAGTCCTGGGCAACCGCTACTTCAGACGCAAAATGCACCCGTTCATCTGGCATACGAGGATCTGCGAAAGCGATATTTCCTTCTACACTATCCGAGAATAAGAAAACATCCTGAGTAACAACGCCGATGTTTCGTCTTAACTCTTGTAATGAATAGGTTCTAAGGTCTACACCATCAATTAGGATACGTCCCTTCGTAGGATCGTCCAAACGGGAAATAAGCTCTACGAGTGAACTTTTGCCTGAACCTGTCACACCTATAATACCCACGGTTTGACCTGCCGCAATCGAAAAATCGATGTCCTTCAGTGCTAAAACGCTCTGGCCCAATTTGTCATAAGAATAACTCACCTTATCGAAGGTAACTTCTCCTCTAATAGGTGTTTTAATCTGTGGAAACTCTTTCGCATACGCTTGGACTAGGTCGTCAATCGCTAGCTCTGCTTTTGCCTTACTTGTTTTCCACGCATATTCCGAAAGCGTATAGGCCTTATCCTCTGGTCTATAGCCTCGACTTGCTTTTTCTCGAGCTGAACGCTGGGGTAATTGATAGGATCCGTCCCATCTTCGACTCACATAATCCTCATTTCGCTTGTCCTGGCGTCTTTGGAATGCATCCTGAGCAGGCGATGTTTTTGCTGCCTCAAGAACGATGTTCTCCATCTGTTTTGGCTCTTCTGCCAACTGAATATCCTCAGGCGATGCAACCGATGTTTTCGTCATGAGTAATTCAATGATTTTCTGAGCAGAAGAAGAAAAATGCTTAATTTCATCGATTAACCAGCCTAGCATTCTCGTAGGATTAGACAAAACGAATAAGAGACTATAAAAAGTTACGAGTTCTCCTAATTGCATATGCCCTTCAATAGTTAAGTACCCACCGAGTAAGATTACGGGTACCGCCATGAAACTTGCTAAACCATCCATCACTGGAACATATTTTGCCCGAACTCCTGCAATTTCCTTATTTAAATTAGCGTAGTCTAAGTTTTCCTTCTCGAAACGCTCAATTTCATATGCACTCCGAACAAAGGCTCTAGTGACACGATTTCCAGAGATGTTTTCTTGTACAACCGAATTAAGCAGCTCTAATTGCCGGCGAATATTGCGCCACATGTAAGACATATGATGCTCGAGCTTACGCCCGATAATAAATAACACAGGCACCACGACTAAAGTGGCCAAAGCCAAGCGCCAATTCAAGAAGAATAAATACGTCCCTCCAATTGTAAAGATGAGTAGTTGTTCAATGGTCGTGAACCCTGACCAGTTAAGGAAGAAACGGACCATATCTAAGTCACTCGTAATATAGGACATGATAGTACCTGTAGGCGTACGATTATAAAAACTCTGATCTAGTTTCTGTAAATGCCTATACATAGCATCTCTTGTGCGCATTTGTGCATGTTGAGAACAATGATCCAGCGTATTACGCATAATAAAAAAGAGAATACCTCGGACAGCGGGAACACCAAATAGTAACCCTATATACAACCAGAGATTTGTATGATCTCGGTTTACTAGAACTTCTTGAACGAAATAACCCGTGACAATGCCTGGAATAATAGACATCACAGCCGTAACAAATACTAAAAAATAGGAAAATAAATATAAAAATTTTACTGGCCTTACTAATGCAAATGCCCAGCGATAGGGATTCTCGTTATAGCGCCACGCATCTTGCGGGCTCAGCGGGTCGAAATCTTTGAATCGGAATTTTTCCTTCTTGTGTCTCATCCGAAGTGCTCCTTATAATTGTTTCGTATCGCACGCTATACTAGCACGTAAAGTATGGAAATTCAGGTTTTTTTCAAGTTCTAGGCAAAAAAGTACAAGCTCACCAAGGAGCCTGTACCTATGCACTTGTTATCTATGGAATTCGCGCAAGAAATAAGAAATTTATTTCTTAAGCATCTGATATAACGCTTTGACGTGAACGCCTCTTGCTCTTTCTGGTAAATAACCTTTTGCCTTACTTGCATACGCTGTACCAGCAATATCTAAATGTAACCATGGAATATCGTCTTTTGCTAGAAATTCACCTACAAATAGACCGGCAGTGATTGTACCAGCACCGCGTCCACCAGAATTCACGAGGTCGGCTACCTTGGACGTTTTATTCATTTCTTTTAAGTTTTCGTCATTTGGAAGTAGCCAGACTTTTTCTCCAACTTCCGTTGCTGCGGTTTCGAATTCTCTATAGAATTCAACATTATTTGTAACCGCTCCAGTATATTCATCGGCAAGAGCGGCCACTACAGCGCCCGTCAAGGTAGCAAGATCAATGACGCGATCGGCTGCCAGGGTATCTGTTGCATAATATAAAGCGTCTGCTAGAGTTAAGCGACCTTCCGCATCCGTATTAACAACCTCGATCGTCTTACCAGATAATGAAGAGATAATATCGCCAGTCTTGAACGCTTTGCCAGAAATAAGATTTTCACAGGCAGCCACGACAGCAGAAACATTGGCCTTGACTTCATTCTTAGCTAGAGCCAGCATCGTACCGATTACAGTACCTGCTCCTCCCATATCACAATGCATGGTCAGCATACCTTGGGGTGGTTTCAAGCAATAGCCACCACTATCATACGTCAAACCTTTACCAACTAAAACAGTTTTATCTTCAGACTCTGGCGCGCCTTGATACTCCATTACAATGAAACGAGGGGGTCTATCGCTGCCCTGGGCTACGGCATAAAACGCATCCATACCCAATTTTTGAATCTTATCTTCAGTGAAAACTTCCACTTTAACCGCTGTATCCTGAAACACTTCTTCTACTCTTGAAGCCAAAACTTCTGGATACATGTCGTTTGCAGTAAGATTGACGAGATCTCTCGCTAGAAATACGCCTTCCATTACGTTTCTTACTTCTGTTTCCACTTCTTCTAGTAACTTATCTTCCACATGCTCACTAAAATGTATAGAGAAATCCTTCGAAGGTTGTTTATCGTCCTCTTCCTTCTTACTCCTCTTAGAGAATGCATACTCAGACTGTAAGCTACCTTCGATGGCACATTCTAGAACCTGTTTACGTTCTAGACGGTCAAATTCAGGAAGCGTCACCTGTACATCCGATGTCTTATTACTCTTAGCGGCCTTGGCCAAAGCAAAAAAAGCTTTTCGGATGGTTTCCGAATCCACTTTATCTTCTTCACCTAAGCCTAATAAGTATGCTCCTTCTCCTTCTAGGCTAGGAAGATAATACACTTCGGCTGTCTTACCGCTGAAGCTAGAATGTTTCTTAGCAAAATCCAAGAACGCATTGCCTTCAGTTTCTTGAAATACCAGAGTCACTTCTGGACCCTTCTGTTCATGTGTTGTAAATTTTATCATGTTAACTCCTATGTATTAGATAATTAAAGTTAGTATAGCACCTTATGCTAGCGCTTATACAAAAAAGAACAAAAAGATTGGAATTCATTCATTTTTCTACAAGAAATAGAAGAACACCCTGGTTATTAACCTAGGGTGTTCATTAAATTTCTCTTAGCTAGTCAATAGTACCTAAATTATTTAAGTAGTTCCCGTACGACTTCTGCGAGCTCCTCATCTTTACAATTTGCAAAGAACAATTCTTCGAATTTTTCGCCTGCAAGAGCCCCCTTCACTAAATCTTGATCTAAATCCTTAAGAATATCCACTAATGGACGATAAGTTTTCGTCTTCACTTCATCCAAAATCTTCTTATTACGCTTGATAGGCTCCTTGCGTTCTTCAGGATAACCTTGTCCTCTCTCGCCGGTAAATAATTTCTCGAACATGTATTGTAAGTTCAGTTCCGCACCCCATCCGAAGCCTTTTGCATAAGGAATAGAGATAGCATTACCGTCATTGATCTGTCCGAATAAGAAAGCGTCTGTTGGATCTTGCGCATGTCCACAGATGACACCTGGGAAAGAGTTAAGTGCTAACATGGCACCTTCACCGGTACCACATCCGGTTACTACGAAATCCGCAGCACCAGAATTCAATAAAACAGCTGCCAATATACCATTTTGTACATAAGTTAAGGAATTAGCGTCCTCTGCACCGTACATGCCATAGTTATCAACTTCATGACCTAGTGGTTCTACGGTATTCTTCAAAGTCTCATAAACAATCTCGTTCTTAGCCGCTTGACTGTTTTCCATAATTAATGCGATTTTCATTTTCTAAAAATTTCCTCCAATATAAATTACTATTGTATTAATTCTAGCATAGGCCGCATATTCTTGCCTTTGCATTAAGTACTTAAGCGAGGAGTTAACACATTATAAACAAATCTATAGATATGCTCACCAGTCTAGACAAATACCATCCTCTTCTCCATCCATATAGACAATTATATTGCCATATCCTTTAAAGCCATTAGTTTCCATGAGATTATTCTGTGTACTTGGCTCTGTGAAAACGAAGAGGAAGGTATATTCCTTTCCTTCTTTACAGACACTATATCCTCTAACCTTATCTCTAGATAAAGGTATGTCACTTAGTGTAGACAGCACATCATGTTCTTCCCATTGTATTGGGGAGACTCTGAAGCTTGTATTAAGAGAAAGAATTGTGGGCATACAATAGAATCCAGCAGTAGTTCTCGAAACACATACCCTCTTCCCATCTAGTAATTCATTATAACGTAGGGAGTATAGACTTGGGTTTACGGTAATATCCACATCCTTATCGAGAAAATGAAGGGAACAAGAAGCGTCATTACCTTCTAAATATATTGTATGCTCATGGAGATGATAATTTCTATTTCCTATTTGCCAGAACTGCTCATATAAGTGTTCTCCCTCTCCGTAGAATAAATCCATAATGAAAAGCAAATTGGCTTCTTTAACAAAAACGAGTTTACGAACCGGTACAATACCTTTATGGAGATAGCCAAGGTGGGCACCATGTACATAATCTACTTTTTCGGTATAAACATGTTTGGCGGGCAAAGGTACCGCACGCTTACCGAACCCCCAACTATTAAGCACTTCCGTAAAATCTTCTCCATCTATACGCACAAGATTATGGGCACTTGCTTCTTTAAGCTGGAGACGGGTGGAATTTTCTACATACGTATAACGACCAGAGTCGATTAAGAAGTCCTCTCCCTTAATACCTGCACTAATATGAAGTTGATCAACATGACCATGCCCTCCGCCTAATCTACCCAAATGAAAACGCACATAACCTGTTTCGTGCTTCTCGTTTGCCAGTAAGAGATAATTTCCACTATCCGTTAACGCTTGAGACGTCACGCCTTGCATCGTAGGTAGACTTGCCAAGAGTGTTTCGGCTTGAAGGCCGAAATCCCAATAATTTTGTTCGAACAGCTCTCCTTGTGCTCTATAGGCTAGAGTTTCTTCTTGATAGAGTAAAGCCCCACACATCAGCAAGTCACCCGCCATAATTTCATCCGAGTCGGATTGACAAAACAAGTATCCATTCGGTTTAGTCCAAGTGTGTAAGGCAAGAAACATTTTTCTTACCTTCTCTACAAACCGTTTCGGTAAGTCTATGTGATTTTGCCTGGCTAGTAAAACAGTATTGGCAACACAATGTAAAACTTCACAATGATACATAGGGCTCTGCTCAAACTGAGAACCATCCCTGAAGACGGCATGATGAATATTCTTATCCAGCCTTCTAATAGCAAGCGCTTGCCAATCCTCACGATTAAAATAAAGAGACAGTAAGAATAAGCCATGATCTTGTATAACACCCCAATTAGAGAGCGCATGAAATCCTGTATACGTCTCAACCAAGTATTCGCCATGCTGGAGGAGAGCATCTTCCATTATCTTAACGATGTCTGGATTTAGTCCTGGAGTTCCACTTAGAATCTTTAACGCACGAAGCCAGTTCTCACAGCGTAAACCCGCCTCAATAGAGCGCCAGGTAGAAAACTTACTCTCTTCTGTAAGAGGCTCTCTAGTAATCCAATCTTCTACGATTGTATGAAATTGGTCCAAGTATTTCTGATTCTCGGTATAGGCCCATGCTTTTGCCAAATGCACAAGAAACGTCTGCCGACTAAAGGCAAAAGTCCACTCCTCATCTTCTCCTGGCCTATAGCTCCATGGAATGTCGGTAATGTCACCCGTGAACACCACAGGATCAGTACTACGCTCCATTTCCCAAACATCTTGAAAAGTAAAGGTGTTCGCTAGAACTTCATCGGCTATACGTAAACTTTCGTCCACTTGATTTGGGAACTTCTCCTTGATCCGAATGATTGTAGCATCCTTATCCCTTGCCCAGAACTTGGCTAGATTATCCATTTTCTTCCCTCACCTATAGCGCAAAACGATGTCTTGCATCTCCTGCCATTTTTCCTCATAATCCTCTATCAGCTTAAACTGTGTACGGCATCTATCTAAGTTATGATTCTCCCTATGCACACGGAAATAATGGTCTCCTTCGAGATGATCAGTTAGGAAGCGGATACCACATTCTAGAGTCATGAGGTAAGCACCCCAGCGTAAATTTTCTATCTCCGTATCGGTCAATGCTTGTCCAGCCGTTTCCATAAACCCTTTAGTATAGGCTTCATAGAGGTCTAGAGACATAGAAACTTTAGATAAGTCTTGCTCATCTTCAAGTGCTGTACTAGCGCCGAAACGAATGGAATCTCCGAAATCATGAAGGGCTAAGCCTGGCATTACAGTATCCAAATCGATGACAACGATGGCTTGATCTGTATCCTTATCGAATAAAACATTGTTTAACTTCGTATCATTATGGGTAACACGAAGTGGAAGCTCTCCTCTATCCAACATATCCATGAGATGACCGACCTTATCCTGGCGGTCTCTGACGAATTGGATTTCTGCTTCAACTTCTTGTACCTTGCCCACTTTATCTTCTGCTATGGCAGCTTCTAAATTCTTATAACGATTCCTAGTATCATGAAAGAGTGGGATAGTTTCGTGAAGTTTCGACGCATCGAAATGCGCCAATTGTCTCTGAAACATGCCGAAGGCTCTTGCAGATTCATAAAACTGTTCTGCATTCTCTGCCCTCTCTAAAAAATAAGTATTATCTACAAATATATACACACGCCAACAGCCATCTTCTGCATCTTTATAGAAATCTTGGCCATCCTTCGTTTGCATAACCGTCATAGTGCTTCGCTCAGGATCTTCACCTTTTGCTTCTGCTTCACGGGCAATATAATCCGTTACCTGAGTAATATTTTCCATGAGCCCCACCGGATTCTTAAACGTATCTGTATTAATCCTTTGTAATATAAAACGTCTAGGTTCTCCATTATCTAACTGGGTATAGACACAAAACGTGTCATTTACATGTCCATTGCCATAACGTACAGCGCCCACCAAGACACCAGGGAAAGGGAAAGCCTGTAGGGCATCTTGTAATCTTACTTCTGCTTCTAACCTCATAATAAACTCCTTATCATTGTGTGCTTACCATACATCCATTGTATGGGATATGAATAAGTGCTTCAATATGCCTTTTTTATCTATTCTGCAATATTTCATAGAATAAAAATGCCCTAAGACCTAGTTCAGTCTTAGGGCTAAATGTATTGTAATTCTTAGTATTAGAGTAACCACCAGTCTTCACAACGTTGCATCCAATTCTCTAATAACCCTCGATATTCCCTGACAACCTCAGGTGAATCTCTGGAAACATCGACTAGCATCTGAGGATCTTCTTCTAAATCATAGAGTATATAGCGCTCCTCATCATAGGCATTACGCTCCACCACAAGATAATATTTCGTCGAACGTACACCTCTAGCATTCATCTGTGTATTAATAAAATACGCCAAACCACCCTCTTCATCCTGATAAGAAATCGTTTCTTCAGCTGATCTATCCAGAATAAAACGTGATAAATCGTTTCCTTCAATCGTATCGGGTAAGTTTTCTCCTAATCCCACCAAGTTGGCCAAAGTAGGAAAAATGTCCGGTGTATTCAACAAGAACGTGCGTTTAGAAGGCGTTAGTACACCAGGCCAGCGCATTAAGTAGGGTATTTTCACACTCTCATCGAACCATGGCCCCTTTCGGATTAAGCCATGGCTACCCATGAGGTCTCCATGATCCGAACAGAAAATGACTAGCGTATCGTCTTTAAGTCCCGTTTCTTCCAGCACTGCCAAAACCTGGCCAATATAATAATCTACTGCGGTTATGCTAATAAAATAGTCTTTTACTTCTCGCCTTGCAGTTTCTATATTGGCTTCAAACTCCCTTTGCATAGCAGGGCTTAATTCAGCTTTAGGACCATCTAGAGCGCGATAGGATTCGGCAACTAATAGGTCTTCCCAGTCTTTTCCTTCATAATACTTCGCAAACGCTTCTGGATGTTGTTCGAACGGCATGTGGGGAGGATTGGGGGCCCAGACCATATAGAAGGGTTGATCCTTTGGCCGAATATCATTAGTATTTCGAATGAAATCTATGACACGTTCCGCTTCGACTTCTGTAGACCAACGGCCTGGAAATTCTGTTCTTGCCGATACGTCATTCGTATTATCCCAATAGTGAGGCATGTAGTGGTTATCGTTACAACCATAAGAAAACCAATAAGAGAAATGGTGTCGTCTGTCTTCTGGAGTAAAGGCATCCCAGACTTTCCCATCACTTCTCCTAGGTTCCAAGTGTTCTATATCAGATAGTTCTGGACTATCGAGATGCCACTTCCCTACATAAGCACAATAGTAACCCTCATTATGCAAATGATCAGATAGGGTTACCCGGTGCTTAGGTAAACGTACAAACCAGGGTGCGGTTGAGGAATTGCTATTCCCTGTCACTCGGGCAGAACATGGATACTGTCCGGTAAATAACATCCCTCGGTGCGGGGTACATACTGGATAATTAGAAATAGCATTCTCTAACTGAACACTCTCCGAAGCGAGTTGGTCAACGTTAGGTGTGTAGACAGGATCTTCTTGCCTATACCCAAGTGCTCTTAATCGCCATTCGTCAGGCATAATATATAAAATATTAGGATATTTCATCTTAGTGGTACCGTCCCATAATATTCTATTTGAGTAAGGGCTGGAAATGGCGATGGATGATCCGCCTTAATTAGGGCCTCTAACCGAGCCGTCTTACAAGATATAGCTTCTGGCAGTGAAAATACTTGGGGCAAGTCCGTTTTTTCGAGGGTCAGTATGAAACGCTTCGATTCATCATCATCTAGAATAACTTGTGCTTCTTGCCAATAAGCATCATGGGGGAAGTCGTAACGAATAGTCAATCGCATCTCATCAATCAAAACTTCCACTCCGAAATCTACAGTCAATGCCGCTTCAGGGTCTTGATTAATTCCCCAACTCGCATATGGCCAGAGCCCGTGTCCAAGATTCGCATGTACACCATCAATTGCATTTCGAGAGGCAAACCATGCTTCTCCTCGTGTTTCGATATTGGCGTGGGTATGAGGATACGTTACCGAATTCTCATGTAGGTCATAAGGGTTAAAAGATAAACATCTTCTCTGTTTTATCTCCCAATCCCATGCCGTTCTTGCGGTTATTAAATGTACATCACCCGTAAAACTCGCTGGATTATGTCCCACTTTTTTATCACCAAATGGAATCGTATAATAGTATTTCTTCTCTGCTAAATAGATCAGCGCTTCATCCATCGTATGGTCTAGTCGAAGCCAAACCCATATCTGGGCCTCAGCAGCTTCTACTAAGATCTGATCGCCTTCCTCATATGCACCTCGCACTGCAAGGCGAGGATAGGGCCCGTGGTGGCCATCTTCTGCAGTCGTAAACTGATGAGATCCTCCATGGAAGGCCTCATCTGAATTGACGATTTCTTGACCGTCTCTAATAACGGCAAGTCGTATTGGTGTTAATTCCGAATAAATAGATTTATCTGGTACGAGTTTCATTAGCGAATATCCGTAGTCTTAATATGATCCATATCATCAAACTCTTGGTTCTCGCCACCCATGGCCCAGATGAAAGTATAGTTCGATGTACCTACTCCAGAATGGATAGAATACGATGGGCTAATGATGGCATCATAGTTTTGCATGACGACATGTCTAGTCTCGTTAGGTGCCCCCATCATATGGAAGACAACATTATCGCCCTCGAGGTTGAAGTAGGTATAAATCTCCATACGTCTCTCATGGGTATGTGTTGGCATAGTATTCCACACGCTACCTTCCTCTAGCTGGGTCAGCCCCATAGACAATTGTGCCGTTTGCAACACATCGGGATGAATAAATTGATTAATTACACGTTTATTAGCCGTCGCCGTTTGCCCTTGAGGATTCTTCCTTGCTTCTTCCATAGTAAGTAACCTTGTTTCATAACTTGTATGAGCCGGAGCCGATACACCATAGAAACGGGCAGGCTTGCTGCTGTCCTTACTCTTAAACGAAACGTTTTGTGCGCCTTTGGTAATATAAATACAATCTTGGAAACCTAAATCATAGGTAGTTCCATCTACGGTGATCTGGCCGTCATGACCTTCACCACCAATATTGAAGAAGCCCACTTCTCGGCGTTCTAAGAAGTATTTCACACCAAATGTATGCCAAACATCCATACCTTCGTCGATGGCAATTTCTTTTTCTACAGGCATAACGCCTAGAGTAACCATACGGTCCACATGGGAGTATACTGCTACCACTTGATCCGCCTGATATAATTCGGTCACTAAGAATTCGTCTCTTAGCTCATCTGTTGTATAACGCTTAATGTCTTTTGGGTTTACGGAATATCTTGTATCCATTTCATCTCTCCTTTATTTCTTTACCAATAGGGTTCCCAATTGGTGCTTAATCTTGTCAATGCTTCCATATAATAATAGTCACCCCAAGAAACGCATTCGTCTACGCCTCTATCCTTCGGTATACCATTATATTCAGAATGCTTCGCATACGTGCCATTTAATACTAATCCATTAGAAATCTCATGATCTTTCACCGCACATTCCTGGATCACCGCAGCCATCAGGGCTGAAGCTAACTTGCGATAGCGCCTCTTGTCCTCTGGACTCTCAGTCCTATCGGCCATCTCTAACAGCCCGCAAGCTACAATAGAAGATGCTGATGAATCCAAAGGCTCTCCAGATCCATCTACGAAATCCAAATCCCAATAAGGGACTAGATTCTCAGGTAAACGTTGGATGAAATAGGCTAGAGTCTTCTCAAAATACTCTCTATACTTCTCAATCCCTGTATAACGGTAACTAATTGCCGTACCATAGATAGCCCAAGCCTGACCTCTGGCCCAAGAAGATTCATCCTTATACCCCTGATGTGTTACACCTCGCAGAGGCGCACCCGTTTCCACATCGAAGTAGTAGGTATGATAAGCCGATCCATTGTCTCGGATTGCATTCTTAAGTGTAGTATCAATATGCTGTACCGCCAAATCTTTATAATGCGGTTTCCCTGTTTCCTCACTTGCCCAGAACAATAAACCTAGGTTCAAAAGACAATCGATAATCAAACGATTATGATCGGGACTACCATAGGGTCCCCATGCCTGTATGAATTTTCCTTTCGCATTCCAACGTGAAGCCAGCTGATCAGCAGCAAGTATAGCCGCTGTTCTGGCATCCTCATCACCAGTTAAGTGATAAGCAGAAACACAAGACAATGAGTATAGGAAGCCCATATCATGATGGTCAACTTCTATCTTATTTTCAATTCGATGGAGAAAACTCTGGACAAAGATCTGCCCAGCAAGAGAAAACACAGGATCTCCCGTCCTCTCATAAGCAAGCCAAATTTCACCCGGCCAAAACCCCGTTGTCCATTCGAGATTCTCTTCAGCGTAATAGTGATTGTTTACACTATTGCTAGATTGGCACTTGTAGGTAAACTCTGGTAGATTACGACGAATTTGCTCTATTGCAAAATCAAATGCTTCATGCACCTGAGTAGTCGTCAATTCTGGGTATTTTTCATAATCAATCATCACATGCTCCTTTTACTAAATTATCGCCTTAAGTGTATCATAGATAAGCTTCTCTAAGACTATGCAAAGTTTTTTCCATAACCCAAAATTCAAGGTTTTCATGAGATTACCTACGTTTAACACACTAATAGCGGCTAGATTTAAAAGCTCTGGATTCTACCTAGAATAACTGCACTTCTGAGCTAAAGATTATCTTTATGAAAACCTTTGCAATAATCTTTGCGAGACTTGCCAGAGACTGGTAAAATATAGATACGAAATTTTATTTTTCAATAAATTTATAGAAGAAAGCGAGAGATTACATGTCAAACATTTTGGACAAATTCAAGTTGGACGGTAGATTGGCCCTAGTTACTGGAGCTACACACGGAATTGGAATGGCTTTGGCCAATGCATTATATGATGCAGGAGCGCAAGTAGCAATTAATTCACTTAATCAAGAGGAAGTAGATCAAGCTGTTAAGCAATATGAAGAGGAAGGTCGTTCAGGCATCAGAGGTTATGTCTGTGATGTAACCAATGAGCAAGCTGTAGTAGAAACCCTCAACAAAATCAAGGAAGACTATGGTCAGCCTGTCGATATTCTGGTGAATAATGCTGGAATGATTAAGAGAATTCCTATGCATGAAATGTCTGTTGAAGATTGGGAGCAAGTAATCAATGTAGACTTAAATGCTTGTTTCATTACTTCCAAGGCTGTACTACCCGATATGATGGAATTAGGCCATGGTAAGATCATCAATATCTGCTCTATGATGAGTGAATTAGGTCGTGAAACCGTATCTGCTTATGCTGCAGCCAAGGGCGGACTAAAAATGCTAACGAAAAATATTGCTTCAGAATATGGTCAGTATAATATCCAATGTAACGGTATCGGCCCAGGTTATATCGCAACCTCTCAAACGGCCCCTCTACGTGAACTACAAGAAGATGGTGCCAGACATCCATTTGATCAATTCATTATCGGTAGAACACCAGCAGCACGCTGGGGTGAAACAGAAGATCTACAAGGCGCTGCAGTATACCTTGCTTCAGCCGCTTCAGATTTCGTGAATGGTCATATCTTAAATGTTGATGGTGGTATACTTGCTTATATCGGTAAACAACCCTAAACATTTCTATTATTACAAGTAAACAAGAAGAAAAGAAGCAGTTTTGAACTGCTTCTTTTTTGCTATAAACACTTCCAATTTACGCAAGAAATTTAATAATATTATAAATATTTATAATGGCTACAAGGGCAAATACCAGCATAAGGAGACGGTCTACGGTTTTAGTACTCAACTTTTTTAATAAGATACTGCCAATTAGCCCTGCGCTTACGCCTCCAATAATCATGAAGATAAGATTCGTACTGTTGAATCTCGGTACAGAGTTTGTCACGAAGGTTTGAATAAGAGAACTAATTTGCGAGAAAAATATTATAAATAATGAGTTTTGTGCGGCTTGTTTCGTACTCATGCTGAAGAAAAAATAGAGAATCACTAAATTCATAGGACCACCGCCTATGCCTAAGAAGGATGAAATAACACCTAAACCTAGTCCAATCAGAACCGCTAGGAAGAAACTCTTGGAATTCTTCGTTTCTATCTTATCCCTGTTAAGCATATAAAGCATTACAGATAAGGTAATGAGAAGCAGGACTACCGCTTGTATTGCGCCTACTATTCTCGCATTCTCAGCTCCTACGAATGTCATGACACCATCGAAAATCTGGTTTCCGATAAGACCGCCAAAGACTGCACCGAGCGCTAGCCAGGGACTACGTGTCTTATCAATTAGCATATCCTTAGGTTTACGGATAGCCTTGAAAATATTCACAGAAGTCATCGCTAAAACCGTTAGTCCGGACATGAAGCTCGCTTCTGCTACGCCTGCTATTCCAGCCATATCAAGTACCGGCTTAATGATGATTCCTCCGCCTAAACCCGAAACAGCACCTATGAGTGAAGCAATAAATGCAATGCTAAAAAAAACAAAAAACATAAAAACCCTTTTTCTATTACAAAATATTTAACGTCTAGTCTGTACCCTCGTTGCGATTTCTTCTAACTTCGGTAAAGCATGAGCATAAAACTTCTTATAAGAGGAACAGAAATAATTTAAGGACATGGCATCCCCAACCCTAGGTTCTCGATCTCTACGACAACCGCCTCGGCACAGTGGAAAATATTGACAAGTAGAACACGCGTCATCCATAGGCTTAGACTGCTCTATAAATCCTGTTTCTAACCTATTCTGTTCAATTTCTTCTAGCGTATGCGTATTAATATTTCCTAATCTTAAGTGGTCTAGAACATAGAAGTCACAAGGAAATACGCCTCCATCGGCCTCGAGAACTAACTGCGGTTGACATACACCTAGCATGCCACAAGCTTCTGGTGGATAGCCAAGCATCATACCAACAAGATTCTCAAAAAATCTAATATAGATAAACTGTCCGCGTAGTACATCTTGGTACCACATATCAAACAACTTAATTAGGAAGTCTCCATAAATTTCTGGCGTCAGGGAGTACGCATGTAAACCACGTTCTTCATCTAAAGGATCTAGACACGGAATGTATTGCTGATAATGGAGACCCTTTTGCATATAAAAAGGATAAATCTTCTCTATATTTTCTGCCACATCATGATTAACAACCGTAAGTATATTAAATTCCACTTGTGCTTCTTGCAATTGTAAAATTACATTCCAAACCTTGCGAAAAGTTCCTTCGTGGTTACTGTCTACTCGATTCTTATTATGCGTTTTGACCGTACCATCTAGAGAAATCCCGAGAAGAAAATTCTTTTCCTTGAAAAAACGCACCCACTCTTCGTCTATAGTATAAGCATTAGTCTGCATTGAATAACTTATAGGAATACCCGACACATTATGCTGATCAATTATACGTACAAAATCTCTGTAGAAGTCCAAACCACGAAGACTAGGCTCTCCACCCTGGAAAGCAAAATGCAGTTCGGTCGCACCCGAGCTACAAGCCGTTCGAGCTAGATTCTCCACTGTCTCCAAGCTCATGAGACCAAAAGACTTCACGTCTCTATGGTCCGAAACATCTGCATAGAAACAATAGTGACAGCGCATGTTACAGAGGCTTGAAGCAGATTTAATTAAAAAGTGTAAAGCTCTATTTATTCTCATATTAGCTGGGGTCATCTAAATCCTTTTTCTTACGAACGGCAGCTTCCATCACTAATCCCGTGGAATAGTTTAGCTGCCTAGGTTCATATTCTTCATTTTCTCTCTGGCGAGTATAGCCAGTATAATCCCAAGTGGCAGGTCTTGCATCTTCTCTCCATGGTCTTCTCTCCCAATAGTATCCTCGGAAAGGATCTCGGGTTTGGTTCATCCAATCTAGTATGGCATCATGTAAACGCTTTCTAATTTCCTGATGGTGTGCTGAATCGATGAGATTATGCATTTCATAAGGATCAGATTCCAAGTCATACATTTCGTCTTGGGATAAGAGAAAGAGACTTAATTTATATCGACCATCATAACACGCTCGCATGGGTTGGAAACCTCCGAAACCATCATGATCCACTTCATACCGATTAAATTCTGTGAAGATGTAAGCATGCATTTTATGCCCAGGATCTTCAATCATAGGCCTCATGCTTATACCTTCTAGTAGCTTGGGTTGCCTTATCCCAGCATAGTCTAGAATGGTTGGTGTTAAGTCAATATGACTTGCGGGATGAGGACAAACCGAACCGCCTGGACTCGTACTCTTAGGGTCATAGATTATGAGGGGAATTCGTGCGATTTCATCGTACATACTTGGGCCTTTGGCCTGTAGAGAATGGGAATGAAGCGCATCTCCATGGTCAGAAGTATAAATAATGAGCGCATCGGGAGCCACTTCTTCAATTTTCTCTAGAACACGACCAATTTCATGATCAACGAAACTGTTACAACCTAGAAAATACTGAGGCATAATACGCAAAGCATCCTTATCGGCTTCTAGACTCTTACCTGCCCATGCTTTTAATAAATCCGGTTTATTCTCTAAGTCGTCCCATATATTCTCAGATTTAGGAAACTCATAATCTTTATACATAGAAGCAAACGGCTCTGGACAAATAAAGGGATCATGGGGTTCGTCATAGCTCACCACAAGGAAATAGTCGTCTTCTTGATGGTTTTCTAAAAACGCTATAGCCTTGTTACTCACTCGGTGAGCAAACGTTTTCTCCTGGGGCCAATTTTCCGTCTCCATCGTCTCTGTTTGTCTCGATTTGTAACGTTCTTCTGTGCTAAGTTCATCGAGATAATTTTTCATATCATACCAGTAATCAGGATCCCAACCATCAGCTGCTACACCTAACCCGAAATAGTCTCCTCCATCGAGATGGTACTTCCCCACATAAGCCGTATGGAAACGATTATCGCTTAGTCGTTGTCCTACCGTTTTCACATTGGCACCCAAGGGCATAGAATTCCCCCATGCTCCATTGCTATGGGGATACGTACCTGTGAAAATAGCTGACCTAGCAGGTCCACAAACAGGTTGACAACTGTATGCTCTATCGTATCGCACCCCTTTTGCTGCCAAAGCATCAATAGACGGTGTTTTCATTTCAGGATATCCGTAACAACCCACCATATCGGTCCTCTGGGTGTCCGTCATAATAAAAATAATTTTTCTTCCCATATGGGAATATTTTTCCAACTTAGACATATTTTTCTCACTTCACCTTTATCTCTGTATTAATTATTCTACTCCTTGCGTTCTAAATGTTCAAAACGCTTTTCTGTGCCCATGATCCTATGGGGATTCCAATAGTATCTCTACGGGTCTTGCCTCCTGCGTTTGGATACGAATGAACGTTTTATTATTCTCGTAAGTACATAAAACATTATCTAAATCTGTTCCTCCTAGCGTCCACTCTCCGTGCAATTGAATTTCCATAATATGCGGTATACTTGTCGTGTGAAACCACTTCCTAGAATACACACTCACTTCACGATAATTCCCGTTTTCATCATATTGATCTTCTTCGATACCTTCATACAGTCGTAAGTCAGGATCACAGATTCGTAAAGCTAAACCACTTCCCTTCTTCTGTGCCATAATGAGAGATGGTGTGTCGACATGATGGATTACTCCTGATACAGTAACTTCTCCCGCTTCAAACAAAACATAATATTGAGTATTATGGGTGAAATCTTCTACAATATGTGCTTGGTAATCTTGTTGTAATATCTCTAGAGGAGGTTTTTCTCTCCAGGCTTTCATTAGGGTCGCCATCGATTCTACCGTTGTATCAGGAACCAATACATACGTATAGCATGCGTTCTGTGGAGCTTTGCCATGGGATAAATACGCTTTGGCAAAATCACCTTCACTTACTGCACTATTAACAGGAGAACGAGACACTTGACTACTGACATGAAGAGCTAAATTCATGCCAGGATACAGGAGATATCCGTTGTCTTTATTATCCAGAAGAAACGTATAGTCTTCTGTAGTTTGGTTTATAGAGAATGGAAAGCTTCGGTTCCTCTCAGAACTACTCCAATAGAATCCTTCGTCCCTTGACTCCATAGAATTTTGAAATAAGGTCGTTACGGTCTCTCTCCTACGTACAGCATTTTCGATATTACTCCCTAAGCAAAGGACAAGGTTCTCATAGAAAAACCATGATTTTCTTGCTCTATGGCTCCCATGGTATTTTGCATGTTCTCGAAGCTTCATGGCAAATAAACCATTCCATCCATTATCTATACCACCTACAAAGCATTCTTCAGATAAGAGCATTTCTTCATAGCCACTCATGTGATCTACTTGTAACACCCTGGATTTTAATTCATCTATAGGTAAAACAATGGTAGTGGTCCCTGGGAAATAGTTAAAATCATACCCTTCTATCTTGTATCCACTGGCTTGAAGATTAACGGGATCTCCCTTCCCTAGAACCTGAAGATGACCATGACTAATATAACGTCCATACAAATTGTTCTGGAGATAAGATTCATTGGCCCATAAATAACGACTATGTCCTCTTACGCCCACTAACCATTCTTCTCTACGATGAAGACCACATGCAGCATAAGGCATAGTCCAGTGACCAACAGGTGCTCTCTCCGCTTCGAAAGCTCTATCCTTTAAATAAGAAATGCGATGACTATTCTCTTGTTCTAACCGCAAAAACGCTTCTGCCATCTCCTTGTCTATGGGACTTCCCCCATCTGGACTACCGGCAAGTGCAAGATACCAGAACGGATCCATAGAATTAAAACCACTGTGTCTCCCTTCACCTAGTGGATGTCTAGCGGATAAACTAATAAGCCATTGATATTTATTCGAGTATACCCGCATCATCAAGGTACAGTACTTAATATTCTGGTGAGCCAGTTCACCTAGAGCTAAACTTGTACCACTTAAGAAATACACTACAGGTGTAATACCTAATAAACCATCTCGTCCATAGGCCGGATAATGATTTCCATGATGAACACAACTTCCATCCCACTTGAAAGGACCTTTTAATCCTGACCGTGGGGATAACGCTACGTTTAGCCAGTGGCTATAAGCTCTCATGGAAATACTACGCTTGTGCTCATCGGTCTTTAGTATAATGGCAATAAGCATACCGTGAGAAAGTGTATTTAATGTATCGATACTTTCCTGAGAAGACTCTTCGTCAGAGCGAAATACTCTTCCCAAGCCAGAAAACCACTCTAAACTTCTCCTTACAGACTCTAGTAGCCGGCTTTCTGCTAATACGTCTTCCATAATAAACACTGCTTGATAGAGTTCTCGCATCTGATACCCTGCATGGTGTACAGTACCAATTCCACTGCCGTAAGCAAAACCTTGCTCTAGCGTCAATCGTATCAGTGAGAGAAACATAGCACGTAGGATTTCTTTTCTCTCTTCCTTACACTCTTGCCTATAAAATAAACCTAGGTGAAGCAATAATTCTCCTGTTTCTTTGATACCAATAGGTCTAGTTATGGCCATAAGATTTGCTTTTTCCTCGTCAGGCCATACCGCTCTAGTCGCTGGTAAATCGATGACACGACCACGAATTCTCCGAGCGTCCTCATTAATTTCATACTGTTCCCAACGCTCAATAAGATTTTCATAAGTAGTATTTTCAGGTAAAATTGCATGACTTAAGATATATTCTAGTAAACGCAGCTTAATCTCATTGATTTCTGTAACACTTACAAGTAAAGCTTCTTGAGATTTCGCTTCGTATGACTTGGCCAATTGGGCAAAACGATAGAGAGACATCCAATGGGCGTTGGCTTGACTATCCGCTTTATAATTCACAAACGGAATCTGATAGTCTCTTGTAGGATGCCTAGCATCGATTGGAATCGCTAGAATCATTTGATCAATGTATAGTAATCCTCCATCACAATCGGCCACTAAGCTTAAACGATCCATCCCATCTACGGGGGCACCGGTCATCGAACGATCATAAGGAACCCATAGGGTTCTCCAACCCTGGAAACCTAATTCCATACGAAATGAACAAGCAAGATCTCTTCCTTTATAAAACAAGAAATCTATTGCTCCGTTTAATACTTCTTCAGCATAAATATTAATAACGAAGCTAAGTTCCGCCTTATCCTCCTCCAGATCCGGTGTTCTATACGGAATAGCACAATTGATATCCAATTGACCATAACGAGGAAACCTCCATAATAATGCCTGCTCACCATCGCGTTTATAAGTGCTACTAATGGATAAGCTGGATCTTGAATCCGTATTGAAACCTTCTGGTAAACCTTCCTCGAAGGAAATTACATTGATTTCCATTTTAACGCTCCTTATTAATACTCTCCGCGTATTGCAGCGGAGTAATTCCATAAATAGATTTAAACTTACGGATGAAACTAGAAGTATTGAGATAGCCCACCATATTAGACACTTCTTTCACACTATATTGTCCTGCTATCAAGAGTTCTTTGGCATGCTCCATACGAATATGGCTCAAATACTCCGATATATTTGTTTTATTATGTTTCTTAAAATATTGACTAACATTGGATAAGGACATGTGGAATTCATCGGCCATTTGTTGCACAGAGAAATTACTGTCTGTAAAATGATTGTCGATGAAATCTTTCATTTCTTGTGCTAACAAATCTTCTTCCACGCTTTCGTTGGCCCGAATCGCTTGACATAAATCACTAGTCATTTCTTTGGCCAAAGAAAAAATCTCTTGTACTGTATTTAACTGCATCAAATCCACCGGATTGGTGGTTAACTCTTCAAAATTTTGCAACTCAATACCTTCAACCAGACTCCTCTTCACTGCATAAATTGTATGCATAAGTTGATAGGACAAACCTCGAACGAAGTAAACATTGAAGTGGGTTTCATGGATAAACGCCCATAGGTCCTCTATTGCACGATGAACTTCTTCTAGAATTCCCCTCTCTAAGTTATAGCGAATTCTAGTAAAAATTTGTTCCGGTATTTGATAGACTTCACTATCTAAACCAAGGTACTCACCATGCGGATATAAGATGTAATTCGAACCGGTCAGAAAACTTCTCTGAAGAGCCAAATAACTGTCGAGATAAAGCTGAGGAATGTCCATATAAGAAGGTTTCGACCTACTAACGCTGATAAGCACATCACACTGGAATTGTTCTTGTAGGGATTGATGTACATGCTCAATTTCAACTCTATCTTCTTCCGGCGAAAACTTATCTAAACTTACTAAATAGCAATACGTATACATTTCACTTAACGGATAGAGGTATCCAGGGATATGCTCTTGAATTTTCAATTCGAAATCTTCTAGAGAATAATTCTTGTGATCCTCTGCTTTTATATTACTGAAACGTATGACCAGAACGCCATAATAAGAATTTTTCAGATTCTCCAAACCTAAATCCTCCACACGGTTATCAAACCATAGCTTCGAAGGGACAGTACCTCTTAAGAGCTGTTGGAGAAATTGTACTTTATTGATATTTTGTACAGCTAGTTGTAAGTTTTCATTTTCAGAGGCCAAAGAAGTCATCGCATACTTAATCCCTTCGAAACTGGCCATACCTGGATCATCTCCAGAACTATCTTGCCTAATGTCTCTTGCAATACTCGCAATTTCCGAAATAGGCTTATAATTCCATCGAAAACCTATATAAATTACAAGAATGGCAACAAGCATTACAGCTAGAAGGATAAAAACAAAATACATTTGATACAAGAATACAGACTCATATGCATGGGAAATGGGCGTTAGATAAACATACTGCCAAGAATTTATATTGGCCAATTTCTTATTCATAATATATTCTTCGTCTTCGGATCCAATCTTAATGATACGATAGCTCTCATCTGCTTCTTCCATAATTTCCAAATTGGATATAATGCTTTGCATATCGAAATTTCTTGAAATATTTTCCGCTGCGACAAGTTCTCGATTATGATCGAAAATAAGGTACGATGAAACAGGATCTACCACCAAGGCATCCGTTAAATCGATCGAAATAAATAAATCCGCCTTGCCTCTTGCAAACTGGACGGGCGTATAATTAAGAATTTTATTTTGATTATTCGACGGATAAAAAGAAATACTTCTTGGTATGCCGTTCTCTATGCTGTTTTGGATGTGTTTTTCTAAGGTAATGTCGTTTCCTGTTACGTGGCGAAAAAACGATGTTAGGGGCATCGTCGTGCTAGAAGAATAAACATAGTGATCACCATGGAAATGCAAATAAATATCTTCAATATTTTGATTCACACGTTGATATTTAGCTAAGCCACGAATGGTACTGATGGCTCGTGAAATATCTTCTAGATCTTGTGTGAACTGAATTTCTGGCTCCAGTAGAATATAATCTTGAATTGTTCGTAACTGAGAAATATTACGTTCGGTCGTCATGACATACTGGTTCAAGGTGTGATTGTTATTGTTTATGTATTCTTCTCGCAGTTGTCGAAACAATACACTATGAATAAACCAGGAAAACAGCAAGACCAAAATGCCTACTATTGCTAAGTAAGGGATTAAAAAATAAAGCAAAAGAGACTTCATCCATTTCTTTCTCAAAACACAAACATCCTTTCCTATAAAAATAACTTGGCAGATAAGTATACTGCAATTTGACCAGCAATACTTTCTGCCAAGTTCTATTGAATGAGACATCACACTAGACGATTCTAGCGCAAGAATGTCTATTTAAATGGCTTTACTCAGCGGTTGCGCGGTTATGTATATTGGTCTTAATTTCTTCATATTCTTCAAGACCTAAGTCTTTTAACTGTTGTATATAAGCTTCCCAACCTTCTTCAATGCCACCTTGCGTTACGAAGCTTGCTGTGCTTTGGTCAACATATGGGAAGATATCCGTTGTGAGCTGGGCTACACGATCATTCTCTTCTTCTGTAGCCATAATATAATCATTTACATAATTCATCTCTATATAAGGTTCATAGAGGGCATCTGCTGCATTCTTATCTTGAGGTGACTGGCTATCATCCGACCAGTTAATAACATCTGGTTTCACCCATGCAACAGCCATCTTACCTGGCACTAAATCAGAGAAATCTGGTTTGCTATAACGCGTACCATCTTCTTTAAGTATACGCTTATACTGATCACCATCTTTTTCCATAGTAACACCTTCTACACCAATATAAGTAGTGATACTGGTTTCAGGATGATAAGCTAGATCAATCCAAGCAGCAATTTGTTCAGGATACTCGGTATCACCCGCTATAGCGAAGCTCAAGTTACCATTTAGAGGATTAATTCTTCTACCCCATTTGGGTTCTACGCCTTCTTCACCTTGTAGCGGTTTAACATACTGATAAACACCTTCTTCTTCTGAATTAAATCCTTCAATTGGACGATTTACAGATTCTGCAGTCCATGTAGAAATCACTCCGATATAAGGTTCTGGATTCTGGGTCTTCGCATTGTATGTAGGTTCATCCATTGTAAATACTTCAGGATCTAGTAAACCTTCCGAATGCAATTTATTTAAGAAAGTAAGATAGGTCTTATACTCATCAAGTGCAGGATAGAATTTAGGCGTTCCATCCTTCATAACCATTTTCGTATTTCTGTTTTGGGCCGGAATACCGGTGAAGCCCATTAGACCGAAGGCACCGTTATTTCCACCGTTATAGAGAAAACTAAATGGAATTTCATCTGCCTGTCCATTACCATTGATATCGCCAGCTTCTTTAAATGCTCTAAGTACATCGATGAATTCATCAACTGTGGTAGGCATCTCTTTGCCGACTTTTTCTAACCAATCTGTGTTAATAACTAAGGTATCGTTAGTCTTTGGTAGACCGTTTTGATCTAGAGTCGGTAGTGCATAGAGTCCCCCAGACGGAATTTCTAGAGAAGTACGTAAGCCTTCTACATCATTTAATAGTTTAGATACATTAGGCATGACCTCATCAGTTAGGTAGGGCGTCAAGTCAAGTAACTGATTTTGTGTACCATAGTTAACGACATCAGGCTTATCGAAAGACCAAGAACCATAAAAAGCATCGGGTAAATCGCCTCCTGCAAAAGCTAGTGATCTACGCTCTTTTTGTGCTATTTGTGGCCAGTCTAACCATTCTACTTTAACGTTCGTAGCTTTTTCTAATTCTTTGAAATAGACTACTTCTTCAAATGGAACACTTATATCTTCTCGAACGCCTGCTACTTGAATAGTAATCTCTTCATCTAATGGGAAATATTCACCGATATGAAGATTTTCTGCTTTTAAGACATGAGGAACATCGGAAGTTTCTCCTGTGCCTTCTGTAGTAGTACCTTCACCTTCAGAACTGGTATCGGTACTGTCCGCACTACTGCTTGTACCATTTTGACTACCGTCTGTGGTGCTTGTTGTGCCATCTGTATTACATGCTGCAATAGATGAAGTCAACAAGACTGCTGCCAATAATAATGAAATCTTTTTCTTTTTCATATTTTACCTCTTTCTTCTATTTTTATAACTAGGTCTCTAGGCTTCTGGCCTAGTAGACCTTATTACCAAGAACATTTTTACCCTTTAACCGAACCTATCATTACACCTTTTACGAAGTATTTTTGGATGAAGGGATAAATTAGGAGTACAGGAACACTTGATACGATGATGACACCGTATTTCATACCTTCTGCTAAACGCATTTGTCGGTTAATTTCTTCTACATCGACATTTTCGAAGTCAATAATTCTTGATGTTAGTAGAATGGATCGGATGACAAGCTGCAGTGGGTAACGTTTAGGGTCTTTCAGATAGATGAGCCCTTTCATATAATCATTCCAGTGGCCCACCGCATAGTATAAGACGAGTACGGCGATGATGGCTTTGGACAAAGGCAAAACCATCGTAAAGAAAAAACGAATCTGAGAGCATCCATCAATCGAAGCAGCCTCTTCTAAATCGGATGTGATATTACTTTCGAAATTCGTTCTGGCAATAATCACATTATAGGCACTAACGGCACCTAAGAAAATCATGACGGCAATCGTGTCTCTAAGTTTCAGAGAATTCACTAACATATAAGTCGGAATCAGCCCGCCATTAAAGAACATAGTAATGAGGATTAATGTCATGATAAATTTCCTACCAGAAAAATACCTACGTGATAATGGATATGCCAGTGTTGCCGTTAGAAATACATTTAACGCTGTACCCAGAACAGTATAAAGTAAAGAGTTCCTATAGCCTGTCCAGATAGAACTCTCGCTAAATACTCGCCTATAAGAGTCTACATTCAACCCTTTCGGTATGAGGATAACGTTGCCCGTTAGAACCTGATAAGGGTCTGAAAACGATGCAATCACAATGAAATACAAGGGATATAAAACAACTAAACTCAATAGCCCTAATATACAATATGAAACAATATCAAAAATGAAATCTTCTCTGTTGCGTTTAATTTTCGATTTTTTTGTTTTCACTATATTCGCCATAACGTCCCTACTTTCCTTACCATAAACTCTGCTCGCTTAACCGTTTGGCTAAGAAGTTCACAGATAATATTAGAATAATGTTTACCACGGTATTAAATAAGTTAATGGCCGTTGAATAACTAAACTGACTATTCAGTAAACCTATCTTATAAACATAAGTCGAGATAATTTCCGACCGTGGTAGATTCAGAGAATTTTGTAAGAGGAAGGCCTTCTGGAAACCAACGTTCATAAATTGGCCAGTTCTGAGAATGAACATAATAACAATTGTAGGTAGTATGGAAGGAATATCTACATAAAGGATTTGTTGCAATCGAGACGCTCCATCCATCTTCGACGCTTCGTACAATTCCGGATTAACCGCTGATAACGCTGCAATATAAATTATGGATCCCCAGCCCGCACTCTGCCAGACATCGGACCAAACGAAAATATCCTCGAAGTATTCTGGAACACCCATGAAGTGCACGCGATCCAAACCTATTTTCTCAAGCAAAACATTTACAATACCTGTAGATGGAGATAAGAAAACGGTGATCATCGAGGCCAAGACAACAATGGAAATAAAATGGGGTGCATAGAGTGTTGTTTGCACAAATTTCTTATACTTCAAGTGCTGGACTTGGTTTAACAGCAGAGCAATGATAACAGGAAAAGGAAATCCTGCGACCAGCTGATAGATACTTATTCTCAGAGTATTGGGCAATATTGTTTTAAAATTTGGGGATTTAAAAAACCTCTCGAAATGCTCAAATCCAATCCATTCACTTCCCCATATACCTAAACCCGTTTTATAATTTTTAAAAGCAATTTGGACGCCATACATAGGTCCATAATTAAAAATTAAGATAAAAACAATGGCAGGAATGCATAATAAATATAATTGCCAATCTCGACTTAAAGCTTTATTAAATTTAGTTATGCGAGGTTGATAGGGTACAGCTTGTTGTTTATTCATTTTTCGCAAGTGTGTTACCTCCTAATGCAACAGTATGCTAGATTTCCACAGCGCTCAAATCCTTGTCGGATCGACTATGAACTTGCCCCAATTCTAGAATCCCCTTATCATTTTGTACATGAATATTATTTTTTTCATGTGCTAGATTTTAATTACTAGTATTTATGCACAAAAAAGACTAGGTCCTTTTAGATAATTTAACTACTCTCCTATTTCGAGACTTCCTACAACTTTCTGTGGAGTTTCACAATTCATTCATTCGAAGGAGAAATAGATTTGCTACACTCAGCCCATAAGAAATTTTGCGTAAAGAGTAGGTAGAACTATGCACCATAATAAGCAAGTGGATTTTTCATTGTATCGTACCGTGTACTTAGAACAACTGATTGGAAACACGTATTTCCAAGCTAAAGAAAAACACTTTCAGCAGAAACAAATACAAGCCGAAGAAGAAGTTCAAGCTCTTATCGAGACGTTAGACTTAAACCATACGAATGGCTCGCTTTGGCCAAAGCTAGAAGGAAAAGCAATTGAATATACCTTCATGCATAGCTTCTACTATCTAGAAGCCATCGGAAGGCAATACGCTAACCCATATTCTTCTTATTATCAGGATAAGGAAGTATTAAGTTTACTCCTACAAGCACTCCAATTCTTACAAGAAAACTCCTATTATGTAGGTGTACCTCTAATTGGGAATTGGTGGTGTTATGAAATAGGAACTCCACAAGCGCTTAATAAGATTATCCTTTACTTATGGGACGATATACCAGATTTCATGCGAAAAAACTTCCTCGAGACGATTGATTTTTTCGTACCAGATCCTCGTTATATGCTGTATCGTTTCACTCAGAAACCTCTTGAACATAAGCCAACAGAAACTGAAATGTATCGCCGTGCAGAAGGTGGAAACCAAGTAGATATCGCCATGGTAAAATTCATTTGGGCTCTACTTGCAGAAGATGAAGAAGCCTTGCTGGCGTCATGGGATGCTTTATGCTCAGTCTTCGTCGTAGTGGAAGAAGGTAACGGTTTTTATCCCGATTATTCTTATGTTGACCATGGAAATATAGCCTATCCAGGAGGTTATGGTGCGGTTTTCTTAGAAGGATTAAGTGTGCTCCTTCCCTTAGCCCAATCCATCGGCTATCATCTTACCGACAGCAATCGTAATCTTCTCTATAGCTGGATTGAATTTTCCTTCTTACCCTTCATTTATAAGGGGGAACTCATGGATATGATCCGCGGACGCTCTGCAACAAGAAAACACATGGAGGCGCACTTGGCAGGAAATGAAATCCTTTACTCGATCCTTCGCTTAGCCTATGCCCATGTCTTCACAGCTGAAAAAGAAAGTAAGCTTCAAGCAGAATTAAGACAAGCATTTACGGATGAAAAGTTTGTACCTATAGAACTCAAAGCCCAAAACTTCAAGGACCTATACCTTCTTTCTACTCTCATGGCGGATGCCACCTTGAAAGCAAACGAAGAGAGCTTCAATCGCTACTACCCTGCCATGGCCAAATGGGTCTGTAAAAATTCTATATACAACTTCGGATTAGGCTTAAGCTTACACTCATCTAAGATTCAAAATTATGAGTACATGAATTTAGAAAATAAAAAAGGCTGGTATACTTCCGATGGCATGCTGCACCTATTTACTGGAGATTCAAGTCACTATAGTAACAATTACCAATGTACCGTAGACCCTAACAGAAGACCTGGTACTACGGTTATTAGGAGACCTATGGAAGACGGCACAGGTGAAACCACCTTAATGAGGAACTTCGTCTCCGGTATCGTACAAGGTACTAATCATGCCATGATTGGAATGGATTTCGTCAATTCCGATCTGTCAATGGAGGCCAAGAAATCGTGGTTTTATGCCCAAGACGCTCTGCATTGTTTAGGAGCTGGTATTAATGGAATAGGTGCATTTGACCAGAAGACTCCTATCGAAACAATAATCGAGAACCGCAAAGTCACTGATTTACATTTTGACCTTTATATCAATGGAACAGCACGTTATCTTAAATCGGGTGAAGAAGAAATCTTAGAACATGTGTATTCCTTATATTTTTCCACCGAAGATGACAATACCTTTGGAGTGCAATTCCACAAACCAGTACGTCTACATCTCCTCTTAGAGAAACGTCAAGGTACTTGGTATGAAATAAACGGAATGGAAACCATGGATCCTTATGAAAATACCTTCCTTACATTATGGATTACTCATGATGATGCGAACAAAAGTTATGCGTATTCTCTGTATCCTAACAGGACATATGAGGAATTCTCTGAAATTTTAACTGCGCAAAGCATTGTCGTTCTCGAAAATAATGCGGATGTTCAAATCATTGAAGACACGCTCAATGGTGAAATTGGTGTTTGCTTATATAATACAAAACCTACAATTGTTATGGAGTCCTATACACTTCAAGAACCCGGTTGCTATATCATCTAGGAATAGCTGAATAAGTAAAAACCTAATTCAACGCATCACGCTTTTTCGTATAATGTTCCACAGCACTTAAGCCTTCATGGTTGTGATAACCGAGGGCATGTTGTCTATAGAGCAAACGATCATAGTCAGGTACAAGTGTATAAAACGGATCTCCAGTTTCCTTAATATATTGATCCAACCCTAATCGCGCTTCCCGGATTTGCTCTTGATAATTAGGATCTTGGATAAGATTCTTCATTTCTCCAGGATCTCTTCCTAAATCATAAAATTCTTCTTCCATTATGATTGCATTAGAAGGCATAGGTGCATAATCACGATAAACACAATATTTATAGGATCCGAAGCGATACATCCGGCCAGGCACTGTATAGTCCTTAAATTCATCCTGCCATTGAGAAACTACGTAAGGTGTAGGTGATATATTTTCGTTTTCATCTACTAGTGCAGCCCACAGACTTGTTCCTCTATCTTCATTAGAAGTTTCAATGCCAGCATAGTCCATTAGAGTAGGCTTCAAGTCTAGAAGAGACGCTATTCCTTTCAATCTACGGCCACGTTTATCCTTACCTAAACGAAAGATAAGAGGGACTCTCATGCTCTCTTCATAGAAATTTCCGTATTTCGTTACGAGGCCATGTGCCGCCATACCTTCTCCATGGTCGGCCATGAATACTACTAGAGTATCTTCATCTAGACTTGCATTATTGAGAGCGCTTAGAATTTCACCAATTTGTTTATCAACCCGATGAATATAATCATAATAGGCATAGAGATAGTGCTGATAATCTTCTGGAGACCAGTGAGAAGCATGTCGCAATCTCCGATGGGCACAACATAAATACTGGATGAATCTTGGGCGATTGACCAAATCCTCTGTCGAAAAATTATCCGGTAGAGGTGGTAATTCAGGAGACCCCATAAAGTCTTGAGTTCCTTCCTGATTTTCTCCAATATAAAAGCAAATATTATGGGGATTTTGCAAATCCGAAACGACTAGAAATGGCTTTTTTCGTGCTTCATCTGATTCTAACCACGCCACAGTTTTCTGAGTAGTATCAATATCTAAAAAAGTCTCATAGGCTAAATTTATCGCGGGGTCGTCTCTAGGAATTTCAATTTCTTCGGAGGCCACTCTCTGGAACCCTCGCAAGGAACCGTAATCATGTTCTTTGCCGAAATGCATACATGCATAACCCGCTTGCTGAAAAACTTCCCCTAGAGTTTCAATACTATCCGTAAGATGCGGGAATGAAAAGCTTCTCATATTGCTGTCGATTTGCGTTTCATGAGGATAACGGGAAGTCCAGAACGACGCCCTAGAAGGTTGGCATAAAGCATAGGTACAATAGGCATTCTCCACCACTACAGACTCTTGGGCTAGGGCTTGAATATGCATCGCTTCCCCATCAGAGTTCCCATAGCATTCTAATGCCAAAGCAGAAAGCTGATCACAAACAATCAACAAAATATTTTTCATAGCATGCCTCCCATTCTCGACTTAACATGAGTTTAACTCAAGTTTCAGGCATTGAGAACAAAATCAGAGGCAGATACGTTATTTTCGGAAATAATGTATATTTTTTAATTTCTGCACATCGTAATTTGCTATTTCACACACTAATCTTTTCTATCCTTATCATAGAGATAATAAATATTTTTCTCACCATAAACATCCGAAGGCTCCTGCCCTTGTAATTGCAAAACATCCTCAACAGGATCAAATACAGAACCTTCCGTACGTTGAGATAAGAAACCTTCTACGCGATAATGCGTTTTGGCCGATGCATTATGGGTATAAAGTGCAATATTGCTCTTTCCATTATTAATGGATTCACAGCGGAAAATTTTAATATCAGGACCTGAATTAGAATCAAAACCTATCGCCTTATTCTCAACAGAATACGAATCATGAATTTCGTGTGCCCCAGGTAAATTGGTTCCTCCCATCTTGAATCCATTACCATTAGCCGCATCGAACACGCGTACATTTATACCAAGCTCTCCCACGAGGTCCACTTCCCCATTCTCATGCACTACAAACTCTGGATACACAATTTGCAGCGGTCCCTCCGCCAGGTCAACCGCTTCAGGTTTATCCCAGTATGTAATGAGAAGCGATTTTGGTGCGATGGACTGCTTATCTAAGAGGATAAATCCATTACGGTAAGCCAGGCAGTTCTTAATTGTGACCTTACCTAGCGAGCCGTAGCCTGCTTTGGCAAACAGATCGAAACCGTCATCGGCATTATATGCAGAGCGACACGAATCGAAGAGATTTCCTTCACCACAAGCAACCTTGGCAGCAAATCCGTCCGCATCGGCCAAAGCTCGGTCCGCATTATTAATAGCAATACAATTTCTCACCACATTATTACTAGGCCAAGTGTCTCTACGTTCAGGAGTTATAGACGTTATCTGTAGCCCTGTATTCCCATTATTGTAGAAATAAGAATCAAGAATTTCATTGTGACTACCACTAATCCTTAAACCATTACGACCTGGTCTCGATGCGGTAATCGCCAATTTTCGAAGCGTCCAATAATCCCCTGCCAACGTGAATCCTCCGCCTGTATGTCCGAAATCAAGCTGGGCGACACCATTAGTTTCAGGATCCGTCTCTAATATAATAGCTAAGTCTTCTCTGCCACTGTTTCCCCTTGCGATATGAAGCTCATCTTGCGAAAGATCATACTTCCCCGGCTGAAGTCTTATCGCTTGACCTGGGGACGCAAAGGCAAGGGCCGTCTTAAGATCTAAACTATAATCATAAGAACTACCATCGTGTTCAGGGACACCATCTGGTGAGACATACACGATACCTTGGCTGGTTCCAAAAACTCTACGAAATACAGTTAATTTTGTTTGTACGGCCTCATAAGAAGATAAGCGCGTATAGGGATCCACTTGATACCCCTGTTCAGGAAGAAAATCTATACTTATGACGTTTGCACCAAGCATCAATGGCAATTCAACTTCCCCATAATTACCTGCTTGAACAGAAACACCAGTCCTCACTAAATCATCATTCACATAGAAGTCTGCCTCGCCATCCGCATTGCTTACGTATTCCAAACTTAATGATTTTCGTGAAGTTCGGGTTGGAGCATAAGACTGCCAAAGACAAGGCACGGTCGTGATTTTCTCCTTTTTCCAATTCTTAGCCTGCCAGTCCTCCACAGAAAACTGAATATTTCTGAAACTCGCATTAACGCCCCTAGCAACAGCAAAACCTAAATAAGCTCTGTCTTTTTCTTGTACAAGAAGAGGGTCTATCAATTCCTGATAAGACTCAACCATTTCTTTTCCGGGATCTTCAGCCCGTATGTAGTATATTTGCTCATCTAGTACCGCTCCAGAAGTTCCATCTTCAAGAATTTCCACTTGGCTTGCAATATAAGCAGAGGAATTCTTCTTTAAACGGATACGATAGGTACTTCCTTCCGTGATCATCTGCTCTGGCATAAAACCTGTACGCCATACCTGTAAATCGCCAGCACCAGGATCCTCTGTATCAACAATTCCCGTGTATGCTCTACTCCCTAGTACATCCTTCACTTCTATACCTTGCACAGGTAGTCGTGTACCAGCCACAGCAAATTGATTCGATAAATAATTTCCGCTGCCTCGCAAGGTATCTCTAGCAATAATAGCAAAGCCTTCTTGTCCATCTCTAGAAGGATTAATATAATCCACGGTGACATCAGCTTGCAGAATAAAATTCTCCTTACTAGGATCGAAAGTACAGTAATAGTAAGAGAGGCCATCTGCAGGGGCATCGAGAACGAATTTCCCTCCTTTGGCCAAAATCTGCCCTGTAAATGCATCATATTGAGCAGAATACAGCTTAATGCCTTCCTCTATACTACTATTCTCTTCTATCCGGTTAATCTCAGCAGAAGTTGATGGGCCGAAATAAGTAAATGTCCAATCCTTTGCACGTGCCATAGTAAGTTCTCCTATCTCGCGTATATTTCTATTATACACTCCTTCGCCATGCAGGATTTATGCTATGATTTAATCCATTACGATAATGGAGGTTTCAATTATGAACGCCAAGAATGTTATATTAATCTTGTCTGATGACCAGGGCGCTTGGGCGCTAGGCGCAGCAGGAAATGAAGAATTAAAAACACCAAACTTAGATAAACTTGCCGCAAGAGGACGAAGGTTCACCAATTTCTTCTGCGCTTCACCTGTATGTTCCCCAGCCCGCGCATCTATTCTCACCGGACAGATCCCCTCGAAGCATGGAGTGCTTGACTGGATACGCTCAGGCAGCATGGATAGAGAACTCATGAAAGAACGAAATGTGCAAAACCCCTACGGAGGGTATAGTTCAGAAGATAAACCCATTCAATACTTAGCGGACCAAAGATGTTACACCGATGCCCTCTACGAAGCAGGGTACAATGTTGCACTCAGTGGCAAATGGCATCTCGGCGATTCGATGACTCCACAACATGGATTCAAACGTTGGTACACTATAGGCAAAGGAGGCGCCCATTACTTCCATCCAGATATCATAGAAAACGGTGAAGTCACCATCGAAAATACATATGTAACCGACTTATTTACCACACGTGCCCTGGAATTTATAGAAGAAATGCGTCAAGAAGAAAAACCTTTCTATTTGAATATAAACTACACGGCTCCCCACGACCCCTGGGGACCCGAGCACCATAAAGAAGAAGACCTAGCACTATACAATGATTGTCCCTTCCTAAGCACACCAGACATACCCGACCATCCCCACGGCACCAGGGGACCTGTATATGGCACACCCACCAGACAAGAAAATCTCCGTGGTTATTACGCCGCAATCACGGCCATGGATCGCTCCATCGGTGAAGTTATGGCTTATCTAGAAACACACAACTTACTCGAAAACACATACGTGTTCTTCATGGCTGATAACGGAATGAATATGGGCCACCACGGCATCTGGGGAAAAGGCAACGGAACCTTCCCACAAAACATGTATGAAGAATCGGTCAAAGTCCCCTTCATCGCCTTACTCCCCGAAGAAGACACCCCAGGTCAAGTAATAGATCAAATGTGTTCCCAAATTGACTTCTACCCTACGCTGCTCGATTTATTAGACATAGAGGATGCTCATGTAGAAACCTTGCCAGGTAAATCCATGAAACCCTTACTCTCCGGAACTCCCGGAACACAAGAAATACACGAAGAACTCTTTATCTGTGAAGAATATGGGACCGTCCGCATGCTCCGAGAACAGCGCTATAAGTACATACATCGTTATCCGTTCGGCCACCATGAACTCTATGATTTACTAGAAGATCCTAGAGAAGATAATAATTTATACGGACTACCTGAGCAAGAAGAACGCATACTCGAAATGCGCAAGAAACTCGAAACATGGTTCAGTAAATATATGGATCCCGCCAAAGACGGAGCCAAAGAAGGCGTCACTGGCCTAGGCCAACTGACCCAGCTTGGCTCTAGCGCAGATAAAGTAGAACGCTTCTATATAGAAGCTACGAAATAACGGATCATTTCGAAGCATGCATGGGGTTTATTGAAATCTACCATGTTACCTAGTGGCAGAGATTTGCGATTTAGTGGGGGCGTACCGCACAAACGAAAATTCGTGCCATGGGATTTAATGTATCAAGTTACCTAGTGGCAGGTATTTGCGATTAAGTGAGCGCCACTCGCGCAAACGAAAATATGTGCCAGAATATAAAGAGTATCATATTACTTAACCGAAGAAATCCATGATTTTTCTAGGTATTCACGCACAACTTAATATTTGTGTCAGAAAATGAAATCCATCATATTACCCAGTGGCAGGTATTTGCGATAAAGTGAGCGTCACTCGCGCAAACGAAAATATGTGCCAAAATTTAAAGGGTACCATATTACTCAACTGTAGAAATCCATGATTTTTATAAGAATTTCACGCACAACCTAATATTTGTGCCAGAAAATGGAATCCATC
>CAYMOG010000001.1:5268-29952 GCA_964392065.1 uncultured Oscillospiraceae bacterium | reverse complement strand
TATTACCCAGTGGCAGGTATTTGCGATTTATTGCGCGCCACTCTCGCAATCGGAAATTCGTGCCAGAAAATAATACCCATCATATTACCAAGAAACAGAAATTTACAATTCTACAGGCGCCACTCACACAAACGAAAATTCGTGCCAGAAAATAGAACATCTCCTATCAATCCTATCAGGCAAACACCTGCCCCAACTGACCTATCCCCTGCTACTCAAGTGTCCATAAGCATTCGCCAACCGTCAGCTCCGTAAAAGATGCGGTGAAGCTTCCTTCTTCACTCGGACTCGCAGCATATAGGCCGACCGTAGGAACCGAAACCTCCCGTAGCTTATGCATATGGAAGATGCGATGTTTAGTGAATATTTCTCCATCAAAACTATATTCAATAAGGAAATCTTCTTCTCTTCGGCTTAAACGAAACCAGATTTCTTCTATTGCGACGGATACTTCTCGGCTGGACCAATCGGAATAACCGAAATTTGTAACGACGCTGCCTAATTGTAGGCTCTCGCCCTCTAATTCTGCTGATGCTTTCATCCAATTATTTGGCCCTAAATAAAGCACTAAACCGCATTGGTCAAAGGGATGGATATAGTTGAATCGACACTTAACCGTAAATGTAAAATACGATGCTTCCAAGCGTGTTAGATACATAGGAGCATTACTGTATTCGAAACCATAATAGGTTTTGGACCATAAATCTGTTTCTGGAGCAGTGGTGATTTGGACCTCAGCATGGTCAATAGCTTTGGCCTCCGGTTCATTTATCCAGAAAAAATTCTCTTCGGTAAAATCTAAATGCATAAGTTCCTCCTATCTAAGTTTAAATAGTATCTTCATGATACCAAAGACCTAGCCAAAATGGTAAACTAATACAAACTTTCCTATGAGGTGGACACATGACAACAGTAGCTATGAACGTAATAGATAAGAATTCGAAACATGCTCTTGAGAATCTAGAGAAGAAGTTCCAACAAACATTTCCCAATCATGGGAGCTTACGCTTCTTTTCTTCTCCGGGACGTACAGAAATTGCAGGGAATCATACCGATCATCAATTAGGTAAGGTTATTGTTGCAGCTGTTAATCTCGATACGGTGGCCGTCGTGGAAAAACGTGAGGATAAAATCGTACAGTTCCATTCTGAGGGTTTCCCTGCTGTGGAGATGTCCCTAGATAGTCTCGAGAAAAAGACAGAAGAAACAGAAACCAGTATGGCTCTAGTACGAGGAGTAGCAAAAGCTTTGGTAGACAGAGGTTATGAAATCGGAGGTTTCAATGCACTGATTTCTAGCCAAGTTCCTGCTGGTTCGGGTCTATCGTCTTCTGCTGCTTTTGAATTACTTATGGTTAGTATTTTTGATTCTCTATATAACCGTGGAACAATTGATAAGTTAGAGAGAGCACAGATAGCGCAATATGCAGAGAACGTATACTTCGATAAGCCGAGCGGGCTTCTAGACCAGTCTGGTTCTTCCTTTGGCGACCTTATTTACATTGATTTTCAAGAAGAAGTTCCCGTTACTAAATCCTTACACTTAGATCTGAAAGAACAGGGCTATCGTATGCTTATTGTTCTTACGGGTGGAAGTCATGCTAATTTAACACCAGAATATGCGGCCATTCCTATTGAAATGCAAGCTGTTGCACAGGCATTAGGCAAAAATTACTTATCAGAATTAAGCTCGGAAACCTTCTATACCAGCCTTCCCGAAATCCGATCACAAGTGGGCGATAGGGCGCTTCTAAGAGCAATTCACTTCTTCACGGAACAAGAACGTGTGGACAAAATGCGAAATATTTTGGAGCAAGATTTCGATGCTTTCCTAGACCTTGTTGACCAATCAGGCTTAAGTTCTGAACTACAACTACAAAATGTTAGCGTCTCTATAGAACCTAGACAACAAGAACTAGCCCTAGCGCTCGCCCTCAGCAGACAATTCTTAGCCGATAAAAAGGGCGCTTGTCGTGTGCATGGTGGTGGTTTTGCCGGAACCATACAAGCCTATATTAGAGAGGAAGATTACCATACCTACACTGAAATGATGGAGGAAGTTTTCGGAGAAGGTTCTGTCCTCGATGTATATATCAGGCCATACGGAGCCTGTGAAGTTTTGGCATAAATATAAAAAGCTCCTCTGATTCTAACAATCACGAGGAGCTTTGTATTATGGATTTCAAATGTTTAAGCGAGCATTCCAAATAGTCTAGGTAAGAATAAGGTTGCTTGTGGAACAAATGTAATAATCATCAGTGCCGCCACCATACATAAGTAGAAGGGTAATGTTGCAACGACTACTTTTTCCATTCTCACCTTACCAACTGCAGACCCAATAAATAATACGGATCCAACAGGTGGAGACAGTAGACCTATACCACAGTTAAGCATCATCATAATACCGAACTGAACGGGATGAATACCAATTGAGGTCGCGATAGGTAATAGAATAGGTGTAGCAATTAGAATAATTGGCGCCATATCCATAATCATTCCTAAAATCAAGAGAATGAGATTAAGTAAGAGTGCGAGTATGATAGGATTGTCGGTCAAACCTGTAATCGTATCTGCAGCTAATTGAGGCACCTTCAAGATAGTTAGACAGTAGCCGAAAATGCTTGAGGTTGCGATGAGGATCAGAACAATAGATAGAGTATCTACACATTCTGTGAGTGCATCCCATACACCTCTCCAGTTAACGCCCTTATAAATATATACAGAGACGAACAGAGAATAGATTACGGCAACAGCTGCAGATTCTGTAGCTGTGAATTTACCCGTAACAACACCCACCACAACAATCAGAATGGAGGCTAATGCCCAGAAGGATTTAAATAACTGTCTTAACACATTTTTAATACTGAATTTAGATCCTTTGGGATAATTACGTTTAACTGAAATGAGGTATACCCCAACCATTAAACTTAATGCCAATATACCACCAGGCAAGTATCCAGCTAGGAATAAAGCACCAACAGAAACTCCGCCTGCTGCCGTCGCGTAGATAACCATATTGTGACTTGGTGGCACTAAGATACCTTCAACTGAAGATGCAATCGTAATGGCAACCGAGAAATCCGCATCATAGCCGTTGTCTACCATAATAGGAATTAAGATAGAACCTAGAGATGCTGTGTCTGCAGCTGCAGAACCCGATATACCACCGAAGAAATAGGAGTCAACTACGTTGGCTTGGGCTAGGCCGCCTCGCATCCAACCTACTAAACTATCGGCCAGAGCAATGAGCTTTTGTGATATTCCACCGTGTCCCATCAGAACACCCATTGTTATAAAAAATGGAACTGCCATCAAACTAAATGAACTAATCCCCTTAACAATATGTTGAGCGAAAGCGGTGAGCGTATTTCCCATATAAGCTAGGGTAAGGATAGACGATAGAGCTACCGCATAAGCAATGGGAATTCTCAAAACAATCATAACTAAGAATGAGATTAATAAGATAAGTACTGCAATTGTATTAGGATCCATTAGGACTCATCCTCCTTACTAAATAAATGACGTAACTCTTCAGCTTCTTCTTCAGAAACCTCTGCTTCTAATTCGTCTTCTCTGTCCACATCTTTATACAAATCATCTTCAATAAAGAATGCGCGAATATGACGATACATTAATTCAATTTCGAAAAGAATCATTGCCAAACCCGCCAATGGAACAGGGAAATACATCCAGAATCTTGATAACCAAGGCATCGATACATAGGTACCGCGTCCACCCAGTTTTGTTGCATACTGAAGACCTACAACCACCATAAATATACCAAGAATTAGAATAAGTAAATCTGCTAGTAATTCAAGAACGAGTAGAACTTTCTTAGGTAATTTATCATCGAAAATTGTCATTCTTATATGAGACTGTCTTCTTATGGCCAAAGCCGCAGAAAGAACTGCCATATAACTCATGAGTGTCAACACCATTTCTTCCGTCCACGCAGGATCTGGGATAAAAGGGACATGTCTACCTAGAACTGAAAATGCGGTAATCAGAATGTCTACAATCAACATAATTTTACATAGAAATAAAATCACGTTATAAATCACATCGTAGATAGGTTTCATTTTATCGAGGGTGCGGAAAATAGCCGGTGGCTCTTTTGCTCGCTCTTTCATATATACCTCCTTATGATAATAGTAGCCGCCCGAAAGCGGCTACTAAAGAATAAAATCATGAATAAACGTATTACGCTAAATTCTTAATGGTCTCGTATAATTCTTCTTGACCTTTGATTTCATTTTCGATAACGGATTTAGCAGCTTCTTCCCATGGTCCTAAGTCATCTACTTCGACAACATTAACACCTTCATTACGAAGATCATCAAGAACCTTCTCTTCTTCTGTTGCAGAAAGATTCTGATTAAATTCTTGTGTTAATCTTCCAGCTTCTAAGAGAGCATTCTGTTGATTCTCTGTTAGCTTTTCCCATGCTGTATCGGTGATAACAACTTGGATAGCACCTAGTGTGTGCCCATTGAGAATTAGGTTAGGAGCAACTTCTGGGAAAGCATTGGATTTATAGTTGGCGATAGGTTGTTCTGCACCATCTACAACACCAGTTTGTAGAGAAGAATAGAGCTCATTAAAGGATACAACCGTTGGGCTTGCACCTAAGCCATTAACAAATCCCGTCATAACAGGGTCATTTGAAACACGAAGTTTAAGACCGCTCATATCTTCGATACCATTTACAACGTCTTTTGTAAAGAAATGACGGAAGCCTTCTTCACCGTAGAAAACACCACGTAGTGGCAAATCAATTGTTTGTGGCTCATTTAAGAATTCATCCGCGTGTTCACTAGAAGCGAAGTTCCAGAAATGCTCTCTTGACGTAAACGTATAAGGTAAAGAAAGTAACTTAGACTTCTGAGCACCATAACTTGTCAATGCAAATGCGGAAATACGAGACATATCAATCGTATCCCCACCACCTAGAATATTATCTAGAACATCGTTTTCAGAACCTAGTACACCACTGTGTTGAATATCAATGGTAATAGAACCACCCGATAATTCTTCTACATTCTTCTTAAACTCACTTGCGGTCTGGCCTACAATAGTATCTAGTGGATTTACTTCTGCATAAACTAGTGTCACAGCTGGGTCATCCGATGTATTATCGGTTGAACCTGCATCCGTCTCACTACCTACTGGAGTAGTACCTGCTGTTGTTGTACCTGCTGTCGTACCAGAACTTGTATCACAAGCGACTACGGCGAAAGCAAGCATAGCTGCTAGAGCAGCTGATAATATTTTTTTCATAATTCCTCCTTGTTTTTAACTTTTTTCATTTTTAGTATAGCATATATTGTTAGTAATTTGTAAAGAATTTTATTTTATCTTAGACAATGTTAACAAATAGAATAAACAAATTATAAACAGAAATAACCAGTATTTGGTACAATTAATAAAGTTTAATAAGGAGCCTATTATGCGTCAAATATTTCCCATTCACTTGCAAGCTGAGACCTTTCGTAAATTCGCATGGTTTAATACCATGAAACTGCGCAAAGCATGGAGAAATCCCTTTATTTTCTTCTTAATATTTTTCATTTCTTCCATACTGTGTTTTCTTCAGTATCCAAGCGATGGTGCCATTATGCTGGGCATCCTCTTGCTTATCATTGGAATCGGCTTACCGGTCCTATATTTATTTAATTTCAATCGATCCATTAGTCATGAAATTAAGAAGCATAAATTAAATCAGAATCCTCTCGTTTATACACTAACCTTCACAGAAGAAGAACTTCAAGTCCTAGCAGGAGATCAGAGGGCGAACTATCCCTGGGAAATCCTGTACCGAGCGTATCAGAAATCTGATGCTATCTATCTCTATGTCACTCCGGCAAGAGGTTTTATCCTCCCTTATTACGCAAGTAAAATCTCACCCGAAAACGTATGGAATGTGCTCGTAAAATATATGGGTACAGAGAAAACAATTGAGAACAAGAAACAGCACATGTAAAACCCATGTGCTGTTTCTAATAATTTATTAAGCGAAACTACAGCGTAACACCCATCTTGAAAATAGCCATATCATGATAGCCATTCTTCTCTGCATTAACCTGTTCACCAGAGGCTACCAAGAAGATATAATCTGCAAAGGCTTCACCTAATTGTTCCATGGTGACGTCTTCTTCTAGTAACTCACCTGCATTGAAATCAATCCAGTTTCCCTTTTTCTCGAAAATCTGACTATTCGATGAAATTTTTACGGTAGGTACTGGTGACGCGAATGGAGTCCCCCTACCCGTTGTGAAGAGAACAATTTGTGCACCTGATAGCGCTAGAGCCGTCGAGCTAACCAAGTCGTTACCTGGCGCTTGGAGAAGATTCAGTCCTTTTGACTGGACAGGTTCTGCATATTGAAGCACACCCTTCACTTCTGAATGACCAGCCTTTTGAATACATCCGAGGGATTTATCTTCCAAGGTTGTGATTCCACCGGCCTTATTTCCTGGCGAAGGATTCTCATAGATTTCTTGATCATGATCTATGAAATATTGTTTGAAATCATTAACAAGGCGCACGGTATCTTCATAGATAGAGGCATCGGCCGCCCTATTCATAAGTATTTGCTCTGCTCCAAACATTTCTGGAACTTCTGTGAGAATGGTCGTCCCACCCCTATGAACCACATAATCTGAAAAATAACCTACAAGGGGATTAGCTGTTATACCGGAGAGTCCGTCGGATCCTCCACATTTCAATCCGATGACAAGTTCTGAAGCATCCACCTCTTCTCGCTCGAAAGTCTTAACATATTCGGCGAGCTCTTCTAGTAATTCTAGGGCCGCCTCATACTCGTCCTCCACATTTTGTGCGACTAAGTAGCGGATTTTTTTCTCATCAATCCCGTCTAAGTATTCGCCCATAATAGGAATATTACTATTCTCACAGCCTAACCCCATCAGAAGCACACCACCACAGTTCGGATGCTTCGCAAGTGCTGCCAGAGCAAGTCTTGTTAGCTCTTGATCGTCTCCCATCTGAGAACAACCATAAGGATGAGGGAACGCAACGATATTTTCCAGACTTCCATCAATAAGATGACTAGCAGATTTTGCTACCCGTTCAATAATATTATTGACACAACCTACCGTAGGAATAATCCAGATTTCATTACGAACACCCACCCGACCATCTGGTCTTCTATACCCCTGGAAACTTCTTCCAGGAGCTTGTTTGGCAGGTATTTCTTCCTTGTTATAAGTATAAGAAACAATGTCACTTAAACCCGTCTTCACATTATGGGTATGAACTGTCTGACCTTGTTTTACATCTTCGGTCAAGTTGCCAATTGGCATACCATATTTAATAACAGGAGTACCTGCCGCAAGATCGGTAAGAGCAAATTTATGCCCTTTGGTAATTTTCTCATTTAGAGGGAACGGATTCATACCGTCGATAACAATTTCTGTACCGGGCTCTAAATCCTTTAGCGCCACGGCAACAACGTCATTTGCATGTATACGAATATACTCTTTCATATTTATCCTCTTCTTAGAACGGCATCATAAGCCGCTTGCATGCCTTCATTCGTAATAATGTCATAGTATTCTTGTACCATAGGACGTAAATCGCTAAGATCCTTTAGCCAATAGGGCTCATGGGCTAATACCTCTTCCACGCTTGCCTCTTTCATGAACTTTACAACTTCAGGCATATCTTTCACCTGATCTGTGTGGTAGAAAGCAATAAGCGCGGCCATTGACATTACTAAGCCTTCAGGATAGGTACCGAATGTTTCCTTATGTTCAAGAATTGTAGGTAATACACGGGTTTCGAATTTCGCCACGGAATTCAAAACGATAGAATCTAAACGATGGGAAACAAATGGGTTTTCGAATCGCTCAAGCACATCCTTCGCAAACTGTACATCCTCTGGATTATTACCTAGAGTATGAACAATTTCCTCAAACATCAGGTGCTCTAGATATGGCCTTACCGTTTCATGGGCCAAAGCCTCACCCACCGTCTCTATCCCATAGAGTAGCGCACCGCAAACCAAGGCTGTATGTCCACCATTTAGAATACGTACTTTGCGCTTCTTATAAGGTTTCACATCATCCGTCCAAACCACATTTAGCCCTGCTTCACGGAAAGGAAGCTCTTTTTCATGGTCACCCTCTATTACCCATAAGTAGAATGCTTCGGCTGTATCAATTAAATTATCCTTACCAGAAATCCTATCTTCGAATTCAGCCAGTGTATCCCTAGGGTAACCCGTTGTAATCCGATCCACTAAAGTATTACAGAAAACATTTTCTTCTTCTACCCAGGTCTTAAACGCATCGCCTAGGTTCCAGAGGTCTGCATATTGTAAAACATATTTTTTCAGATAAACCGCATTATCGTCTATTAGCTCACATGGTAGGAAAATAAAACCTTTAAGCCCTAAATCAAAACGTTTTTTCAGAAGTTGGGTTACTTTGGCAGGAAACGCTTTTGCAGGTCTATCCTCTAACTTCTCCGTGCCAACAAACTCTATACCCGCTTCGGTGGTATTGGAAACGACAACACGCATGTCAGGATTCTCGGCCAAAGCCAAGAACCCATCGAAATCCTCATAGGGATTGATGCCTCTAGAAATAGACTCTACAAGAATATGCTCATCCACTTCTTCTCCATTCTCGACACCTCTCAGGAATAGATTGTACTTTCCATCTTGTTCATTAAGTAAGTGTACTAAGCCATTTTCTAGAGGTTGGACGACTACCGCCTTACCATCGTAGAGACCCTTCTTATTCATTACATCGAAGAAATAATTCACAAAAGCTCGCAAAAAATTACCTTCACCAAATTGTATTACTGTTTCACGCATACGTTTATTTCATCCTTTATTCCACTTCGTTTTTCTTATCGAAACCCATATAATGCATAGCATTGTTATAAGAAATATCCTGAACCATCTTGCCTAGATATTCTATATCGTTTGGATATTCGCCTTCTTCTACCCAAGTTCCGATGATATTACAGAGTATTCTACGGAAATACTCATGACGCGTATAGCTTAGGAAACTTCTTGAATCCGTAAGCATACCTACGAAATTTGCAAGTACACCGAGACTTGCAAGAGTCTTCATTTGTTTCTCCATACCCTCTTTGGTATCGTTAAACCACCATGCGCTACCGTGCTGAATCTTACCAGGTACTTCTGTCCCCTGGAAGGCACCAATAACGGTTCCAATCATGGCATCATCATTAGGGTTTAGCGAGTAGATAATAGTCTTAGGTAAGTTTCCATTCTCATTAAGCAGTAAATCTAGGAGAACCGTAAGTGCTTTACCATTGTCACGGGTAGCGATGGTATCAAACCCAGTATCCGCACCGAGCTTCTCAAACATCTCTGAATTGGTATTACGAACTGCGCCATAATGTAATTGCATTACCCAATTTCTACGCTCGTACTCTCCTCCTAAGAAGATCATTATTTCTGTTTTATAAGCGTCCGTCGCTTCTTGGCTTGGCCACTCACCTTCGAGCGCTTTGGCCAATGCGGCTTCGGCTAAATCCTTATCTCGTAAGGCTACGATATGATCTAAACCATGATCAGAGGCTAGACAGCCATGCTCTGCAAAATGTTGAATTCTTTTCCCTAGAGCATGTTTTACATCTTCCACCGATTTAATTGTAATGCCGGTCACGTCGCCTAATTGCTTAATATAGTCTGTGAAACCTGCCTTATCCACATTCATTGCCTTATCCGGACGAAATGCTGGTAAGACAACGGTGTCAAAACTCTCATCTTCAGCTAATTTTTCGTGCCATTCTAGAGAATCAATTGGATCATCCGTTGTACAAATAGTGGTCACTTGAGATGCCTTGATAATCTCTCGAACACTGAATCCACCTTGGAGTTTCGCATTGGCAAGTTGATAGATTTCATCTGCAGATTCCTCATTTAGTGGTGTATGACAATCGAAATAACGCTGTAATTCTAAATGGGTCCAATGATAAAGAGGATTACCAATTGCTCTAGGTAGAGATTTTGCAAAGGCATCGAACTTCTCCTTATCACTGGCATCACCCGTAATGAGGTTTTCGTCAATACCACATGAACGAATCATTCTCCATTTATAGTGGTCACCACCTAACCACGCTTCTGTAATACTCTCAAACGCCTTATCCTCATAAATCTCTTGAGGACTCACATGACAGTGATAATCCACTATAGGCATTTTCGCTGCATAATCGAAATATAAGCGCTTAGCCGTTTCATTTTGTAACAGGAAATCTTTCCCCATAAACTCTTTCATTTTACACCTCCATATTAAATCTTAAATTGTTCTCTTATTTGTTTTATATTCTCATCCTTTGCCGTTTCAATCAAGAAGTCAAGATGAGGTTTTTGCTTCGCTAGCCTCTCTAGATGAGTATACGCCATCCGGCCAAAGCCCGCTGCACGGTCCACTTTCTTCCCATTCTCAATGTCATAATCCTTGACATGAACCGCTACGAATAGATGTCCTAATTTCCGAATAAAATCTTCCCACATTTCTAGTGCACCTTCTTCATCATTAGGGTCTAGTAAGTTCACAGGATCATAGATTACACGCAGATGTTCTGTCGGGTAGTGGTCTAAGACTTCTAGCATTTTCTGAGCATTATAGATAGTATGTCCATATACAGGTTCAATGGCAAAACTTAAACCTAGAGTTTTTGCGTATTCTAGGATAGGCTCTAAGTTCCTTATAACGTTCTGAAATCGCTCCTCGTAATCAGGATCATCTGGGAAGATTTTTCCCGTCTCTGTACCTACTACTGAGAATCCTGCCCATTTCGCCAATTGCATATGATCCTTATACCGTTGAATCACTAAATCGGCTTCCTCTTCAGACGCACTCAAATCAAAATAAGAACCTAATACAGCAACTACTAGACCATTCTGGTCCAATATTCTCCTGATATATCGGGCATATCCAGGACTAAGCATTTCTTGTGTAAACTGCAAGGACTTAGTCGGAGCCAACTGTATCGAACGAAACCCATCACCGGCTACTTTTTTTACTTGTGCTTCGAACCCATCTGCTTCCACATCATGGAGCCTACGCCCCCACGTTACTTGCATGTATTCCTCCTTAGGATTTTGTGCTTAATTGCACAGCTTCTTGAACTTCTTCCTTTACATTTTCTAAGAAAATTTTATCATCTTCTTGACCAGAAATTTCAATATTTCGCATGACAAGCTTCTCGATATTTTTTGCAAAAATCACTTGTGATTTCTGCCACTCTTCACCATTCATCATAGCAGGAACACCTTCTAAACGCTGTTCTACTGGTAGCATTTCTAGAGTAATATTTTCTAAAAGTACAGACTCGATGGGTTGCTCAGGTAAACCATACGCAAAAAAACCACCTAAGCTGGCATTTTTCACACGGATATTACGGAATACGAAGTTCTTCAATGCGGGTAAATCTTCTACTTTCGCACCGATGTCGTCTTTATTTTGAACATAATCACTATGTCCATCGGGATCACAGAAGTAAAACATATTTAAGACAAAAGGCGACATCACCTTATCCATATGGACATTCTCGAAGTGAATAGCGTCTACCACCGCTAGATTGCCGCGTCCACGTCTCGTTTTAATTCTTAATCCTCTATCCGTATCCTGGAATAAACAATTCTCAACTAAAACATTCCGAACACCAGAAGCCATCTCACTTCCAATGGTAACACCACCATGGCCATGCTCCATAAAACAATTACGGATTTTAATATTCTGAGAAGGAATACCCAGTGCTCTTGCCATATAAATCTTACCTGATTTAATGGCGATGCAATCATCCCCCAATGAGAAATGACAACCCAGTATTTCTACACCATCACAGGATTCGGGATTAATACCATCGGTGTTGGGTGAGTCCCAGGGATTCTGTATCGACGTATTGATGAATTTTAGATTTTGGGATTCCATCGGATGCACCGTCCACGCAGGAGAATTCTTAATTGTAATGCCAATAAGCGAAACCTGTTTCACTCTGCGCATAAAAACACTTCTAGGTCTCCAAGCAAGGTTCTTTACTTTTGGATTATGCCAGAATCCTTCCTTGGATCCATTGGCTTCTAGGACGCCTTCACCATAGAGAACAACGTTTTGCACATCAATAAGATTAAGTAAACCTGCGAAGCTATCTAATGGATTACCTTCCCAGCTACCCAGATAGTATTTACCACCGCGGTAATTTCTAATCATTCCAGGTAAAATAGCACGTTCTTGGCGGCTTTCTATGGCGAGAAGGGTAGCTCCTTTGGCCAATTCAACCCGAGTGTTACTCTTGAAATATAAAGAAGTAAAGCGATAGGTACCTGCTGGTATCAGAACTCTAGAATCTGGTGGACAAGTATATAGGGCGGCTTGAATTGCTTGGGTATCATCCGTTTGACCATCACCTATTGCCCCGAAATCCCTTACATTCAGGGTAAAATCTTCAGATTCAGTCGTGAAATGTAAAGATTCACCAACTCCCTGAACCTCCAAAACATACTCCGTATTAGGACTTAGCCCATAAAGTGTTTGTATATTACGAGCATCTTCTGACACCAGTTCACCATTAAGATAAACCTTATAAGGCACTTCTTCCCTGTAGGGAGATTCGCTCGTGATTTCGAAGCTAGCAAATCGTGCACTTTTGGCCAGGAGCTTAAGCATTTTCATAGCCTCCATCGAGACGCAAGAGCTCAGACCATGCCATAAACAGTGCGCCCATGCCCTTATGGTCATCGGCAACAATTGGCTCGGATAGGTAATATTCGATACTTCCATCTCTTTGTTCACCAGGGCCTAAGCCGGATACTTCTACCATGGAAGTTAACTTTAGTTTTCCGTCTTCTTCTACTAAATACCTATCGTGTACAGATTGGAGCATTTTTCTTCCAATAGGTTCGTATTTTTCTTTATCAAGCATACCTAAACGACACGCCTTGAGTATGGAATAAGCAATAAGTAGAGATCCAGAAGTTTCAAGGTAATTTCCTTCTAAGTCTGGTAGGGCGGGAAGATCATAGAATAAGCCTGTTTCTTCGTCTTGATATTCCAATAAACCTTCAACAGCCTCTTGATATAAGGGGATGAAGCTTTCTTTCACTTCAAAAATCATTTCATCAATTTCATCATAGGTATCGACCATACCAATCAGATACCAAGCAATAGCTCTTAACCAGAAATTAGGAGAATGACCCGTTACAGGATCAGCCCAAGCCTGCTCCTTCTTCTCATCATAGGCATGGATGTAGAGTTTCTTGTCTTCGTTATAGAGATATGTGCGTACATTCTCAAACTGTTCCTGAATATCTCTATAGTTTTCTTTATTACCAAACACCGTATCGTATTTCGCGTAGAATGGCTGACCCATGTAGAGTCCATCTAACCATAATTGATAAGGATAAATTTTCTTGTGCCAAAAATTCCCAATCGACAATCTAGGTTGGGTATCTAACTGTTCTCTTATGGTGTCGGCTGCAATACGGTACTGCTTAGCTTCTGGATACCATTGCATCGCATGGAATAAAATTCTACCAGCTTGGACGGAGTCAATATTGTATTCTTCTTTCGAATACCCCTTAATTGAACCATCCTCAGAAATAAATTCTTCGAGATAGCCCATAATGAAGTCCTTGAACAGTTCATCTCCTGTAACATCATACAAATAAGCTGAACCTTGAAGCACGCATCCGTCTTCATAGTTCCACTTAGGTTTGTAGGCTTCGAATTCCCTTATAGATTGTTCTACATACTGCTTATATTTCATTGCTTTTCCCCTTTCAACTTGCACACGTTTGCAAGCTTTTAGAAAATTAATAACTATACTAATAATCACAAATAAAAACTATTATGTCAATAGACTTCTAGGCTTTTATACAAGAAAACAAATAAATTATTTCTTGTACAATGTATTCACTTCATAAATCTACATTTAATTTTGCACTCGTTTTCAATTGCTGCCATGACGATAAAATAAATAGCTCCCTTCCCAAGCATCATGGAAACGTTCCATATTCTTCAAGAGCTTCATTTGCACATAATCTTCGGTCACTTGCCCTTCCAATCGTAAGGAGCCCAATTCACTATCCACTACCTGAATCCAAATTAGGAATCGGCCTGGACCAATGGCACCGTACGATGCATAAGCATGATAATTTGAGATAGGTGCGAGAACTTCCCTTTGCTCATCTTCTCGTAAGTTAATATCCAGATCACCAGCAAAACCTCGTAAACGTAAACTCAGATTATCTGGCCCATACTGAATCGTAACCTCCTCATGCTCGCCATATATTCCCGTGTACGTCTGTGTTTCAGGATAGGTGGATCGGGCCCTGGGCAAATTCCAAGTATGTCGTGTTATACGCTTCTCATCTTCTATTGGAGCAATGTCTTCTACTTCAAGCTTAGTAATAATTTCGTCGAAGTAAGCATCGAAGATGGCCTGACTTAATCCACTATGGGTTTGCATATCGGCTGTAGTAACGAGAATCCAATCCAAGCCATCTACAACTATTCCATATTGGCCACCCATGCCGTTTAGGTACCATCCTTTCCTGTGTCTCCAGATCTGATACCCATAACCATAACTCCCTTCAGGTAGAGAAGCAGACAACTGTGTATCCGTTTGCTTCGCTACCGCTGCTTCACAATAAGCTTCTGGGAAAATCTGCTGCCCTCTATACTGCCCTTTTTGCTGGAGTATAGCCGTGAAGATATAAATATCCTCCGCCCGAGCCATGAGCCCTGAACCTGCAATCACATGCCCTTGAGGATCCTCTAGGAAATAGGCATCCGCAGAAAAACCTGTTTTATCTAGACCCTTCGACCGTAAATAATCCAAAACCTTCTGCCCACTGAGCTTTTCCACCAGGTGCCCTAGAACATGACTTGCCGATGTATCATAGAGGAAACTAGAACCTGGCATATGATGCCCTTCGGTAATGAAGAAGCTCTCTACCCATGGCTTAGAGGGATCCTTCTTATAGGTGGTATAAGCATGACAAGTTTCCATAGCGAGCAAATCCCGAATCGTCATCGGCATAAAGAGTTCAGACACAAGATCTGCATACTCAGGATAATACTTGATTAAGCGATCTTCGATTCGAAGCTTCCCCTCTTCCTCTAGTAAACCAATAGCCATGGATGTAAAGGATTTCGAGATAGAAAATTGTCGATGTAAGCCATCTCCATCGAGCTCTTCTACCGACTCTTGGAAGATAATCTTGTCCTTATGGCCAAAGAGCAAACTATGCACATTAACACCTTCGTTCGTTAACCTCTGGCAAAAATTCTTCCAATACTGCTCTAAGCGTTTCATAAATCTCCTCTCTTAACGAATACCCTTTTGGATGTTTTGCATTTTGGCAAAGATTGAGTCTTGCGCCATAAGCGATTCGTAGTTTCCCATCTCTACTATTCTCCCTTGATCTAAAACGCAGATTTTATCCGCTTTTTTTATCGTCGATATCCTATGGGCAACGATAAAAGCCGTGCGTCCCTCAATAAGATGTTCTAGAGAATCCAAAACCATCTTCTCAGATATACTGTCCAGGGCAGACGTCGCTTCATCTAAAATAATCAGCTTAGGGTCCCGAATGAGTGCCCTTGCTATGGAGAGGCGCTGTCTTTGGCCACCTGATAAATTAGCCCCACCTTCTGTAATTAATGTATCTAGTCCCTGGTCTTGATTCCGGATAAATTCTTCCAAGGAACAGGCTTTTAGTATTTCCATAATTTTCTTATCGGATACGGATTTTAAGCCATAAGAAATATTGTCCCGAATGCTTGCTGTGAATAGGATAGGGTTTTGTGGCACAACAGAAATCTGTGACCTGAAGCTTCGGAAATCGAGTGCTTCGGTATCCATGCCATCTAAGTATATTTTCCCATGGGTAGGTTTAAGAAAACCGATTAATAAGTTCATGGTAGTCGTTTTGCCCGATCCTGATCCTCCTACGAAGGCCACCGTCTCACCTGGCTTAACATGTAACGATAAACCTTTGATCACCTTCTCAGGATGATTCTTATAAGAGAAATCCACCTGATCGAAAACGACCTCTCCTCGTAATGGACCAAGCTTAGATTTCCCCTTATATTCTTCAACTTCCATAGAATTGAGAAGTTCTGCAATACTCGATACGGATTCCAAGCCTTTGGTTAACATCGGTACCAGGGCTATAATGGCCGTCACTTGATTTACAATTGTTGTGAAGTAGGTTTGATAGAGTACCAAGTTTCCTACAGGAATACTGCCCTGGAGTGTTAGATAGGCAGAGAAAACAAGCGTCATAAGTTGGAACACTTGAAATATTGCCCAGGAAATAGAACCGAAATTCGCCTGAATAATATCTAGCCTATACCCCTCGTCTGCCACCTGTCTAGCCATAGCACTCAAACGCTTCTTCTCGACATCTTCTAGGGCATGGGCTCTTGTCACTTCAATTAAACTCTCCATTTCGATGAATTCCGCTGAAGTTTTCTCCATTTCCATACGAAAGGCTCTGTTCTTCTGCTCTATAGGCCGACGAAAAGCCCTTATTGTTAGGGCGGCAATAGGCACAGTGAAAAGAAAGAATACAAATATTGTGCGATTACTAATCGCAGTAACGGTCAGCGCAACAATAATATTAATGGAAATATTAATCATATTGTTGATGAACTGTTCTGACAGGGTCTGAACCGCTTCAACATCTCGAATCATTTTAGACTGGAGCTTACCGCTCTGAATGTCATTATGATAAGGAATCGTTAGAAGTTGCAATTTCTCAATAATTGTACTTCGCAATTGACTCTCAACTGTTCGCATCGCCACACTTCGAAAATGCACATGGAGGTAATTAAAAGGGATGTTCAATAGGACAAGCACAAATAAAATCAGGACTGAACGCAGTGTCAGGTCCCATGCACTTGCTTCTTGCGTGGTGAGGGCTGTAATGATTTGTGCGACCAGAATGGGTGTCATCCATGCCGCACTATGTTTAACAATATAGCAGAGAGCAGAGACTAAGATACGCCAATATTGCTTTCTATATAAGCGAAACAGTATGCTTTTTGGCCGGCCTTCATAGCGCTGAAAAATATCGAGAAACTCCGTATGCTCCAATTACATTTCCTCTTCTATACTGAATTTTTCATAGCTTCCGAAGTCTTCTTTTTTCCCGAAGCTAAATATTCCTATACCAGGACCAGTGAAGCGTTTGCCTATACTGACCCCTTCATCTTGTAATATATTTGTATCCACTTGATACGTAAATACCTCACCCATATTCTCGAACTTGAATACATAGTGGCTGAAATCTATTTCGACTGCCAATTTCACCGATTGTTCGGAAGTAAATGGTCGTCCTTTTTCAAGGGTATGGTTCTCTCCCGCTTGTATTTCTACTGCTGGAAAGTAAGCTGCTGAATGTTTTTCTACATAAAAATACATCCAAGTATGTTCATCATAATAGAGTAACATCCCTTTCTTATTCCCCTTCGTCTCAGGAAGGGAGAAAGCTAGGGTCGCCTGCGTTCTAGGCTCACGCAAACGTTGTAAGAGTATAGGATAAGCTTCCGGATGATTCGGCATGTGTTCTGATGAACGGATATGAAGTATTCCATCTTGTACGTGATAGTCGTCTTCGTAAATATTTCTTATGAAATACCAACATAAGGGCAAGGAATCTTGAGCAAATCCTCTCTCCTCACTTAAGTCTTCTGGAGTTATTTCCGGATGAGGCAAAGGATTAATTAAACTAGGCCTACGCCTATCGCCTACGATCGGCCAACCATCTTCAGTCCAGACGACCGGAGCTAAGAAAGATTCTCTCCCAAATTGAGATAAACTTGGCGCATACTGTCTGGCTCCTAAGTAAACCATAAACCAACGACCATCAGGAGTATCCACCACTTTCCCGTGTCCCGCTCTCTGAATAAGCGCAGTCGACTCTGTTTGTTTTAAAATAGGATTATAAGGGCAAGGTTCATAGGGCCCATAAAGCCTCTGGCTTCTTGCTACATTAACATGATGACCTTGTCCGGTTCCCCCCTCTGCCATGAAGAGGTAATAATACTGATCTTTTTTTAATAAGTGAGGTGCTTCGGTGGCCTTCTTCGTATCACCGTAATAGAGAAGCGTCGCAGGTGAAAGTTTCCTCGTCACATGTTCATCGACCTCCATAATCCGATTCCCACGATTAAGTAGCATATAACGTCTCTCACCATCTGAGAATAACGATGGATCGATACCATCTTCCTCTATAAACCGAGGGGCAGAATAGGGTCCCTCTGGTTTATCCGAATCAACCACTAATTGGCGACGCATAGGTGTTTCTGTATCGTTTCTTCTCAAGGTTGCTACGATATAAAATCGCCCCTTATGGTAGGAAATATCTGCCGCCCAGATTCCTCGACCAGAATCGAAATCTTGAAAATTCAATTGACTTGCATCATTCAACGCATGCCCAATTGTCTTCCAATGCACTAAATCTTTAGAATGGGAGATAGGGATTCCAGGGAAGTGGACAAAAGAAGAATTCACCATATAGTAGTCTTCTCCGACTCGAACAATTGAAGGGTCCGGCGAAAAGCCTCGAATAATCGGATTCTTAAACGATTCCTCCAATGTAATACCACTAATTTCACTTAAGTAATTATAAATCTCTTCTTCGCCTAAATCCTTCGCATATTCTAATACACTAAGTCCATTACGGTCCGCACTTCGCGAGGACAATCCCGCTTGTTCAACCAAATACTTCACCGAGGAGAGATTGCCGGATGCTATGGCAGGATAGAGTATGCTTTGGCCCAAATCATTAAGTGATTCGAGGTCTGCCCTCGAATACTCCACAACCCAGCGTAATAACTCCAGGTCTCCTCTCTGAGCCAAGTAGAATGAATAAGGTGTCCCGTCCCAGTCATAGTCCTTAATTAATAGTGGTTTCTCTTGGATAAAAGCTTTGATTTCCTCTAAACTAGAAGAATTTAGAATCTGTAATAATGTCATGCGTCCATCGCCTCCACATGATAATTCCTGAAACGTGCATAACCCGCAAAATCTTCCCCCTTACCTATGGCATAGAGACTAGGCTTCGCACCTGTCCACATATTCCCTAGAAGTTCCAGAGGCTCACCAATAAAATATCTCTCCGAAGATTCTAAACGATAGAAAAACTTCGCTCTTAACGTATTTTCTATAGGAAGTAACTCCATACCCATTACTAGAGCTTGACCATCGTAAGGCACCCAGTCCTTTACTTCTTCAAGACCATTATATTCCGCGTGAGCCAGCACGAGTTTATTCTTTTCCACGCCTAAACGCATATAAGTCGCACCAATCATAGCCAAACCTGCCGTACTCTCACCCTCTAACGCACCCGTGTCCACTTGAACCTCAATACGATAGGAAGGTGCTATAATTTTCTGAGTGAGCACATTAGACTTTTGCCAAAGAGAAAACTCCGTTGCTTGATCCTGATTCAACGCATAGAGTCTCAAGCCTTCCTCCAGAGCATAAGCTCCTTCAATAGGATTCCCCAACCACTGCCAGATTAAACTTAACGTTTCTCCCGAGAAATCATCAGAAGCTTGTAGACTAATAGGTAAACTCGCTTGAGGCAAGACACCTCCCTCTACAGGCTCTCCATAATTTTCTCCAGAAACACGCTTACCTATTATTGGCCAGCCATCTTCCCATTCCATAGGCTGCAAATGACTGATACGTCCATAGGCCCCCTTCTTCTGGAAATGTAGGAAATAGTCCTTCCCATCTTCCGTCTCCACCCAAGCGCCCTGATGGGGCCCATTGACTTCCGAAGAACCCTGTTGAAGTACGATACGTATCTCATAGGGTCCGTGTAGATTCTCACTTCGTAGAACCGTTTGCCATCCATATTCCACACCACCAGCAGGTGCGAAGATATAATAATAGTCATTCTTCTTATATACTTTAGGGCCTTCGATTGTAAAATGATCGGGATGCCCATTAAATAGCATGGTATCGTCGCCATTTATATAGACACCGCGTTCCATGAATTGAAAAATTCCAAGAACAGACTTGAAGCCTATTCTCGACTTAGCATAACCATGCACGATATACCCGTTACCCTCCTCGTCCCAATACGGGCAAGGGTCGATGAAGCCTTTAGCCTCCTTAATTAATTGAGGACTAGACCAAGCACCTTCTGGATCAGTCGTGGAGATCGCATAGATTCCCTCATCTGGCATTCCGTAGAATATCCATAAACTATCCTGATATACGCGAATAGAAGGAGCCCAAACACCCTCAGACATCCTCGGTAGTTCGAAACCTTCTCCCAGAGTAGGCAAGGCATAGTTCACAAGTTCCCAATCCACAAGATTATTGGACTTTAGGATCGGAAGCCCAGGTGTATATTGGAAGCTTGAAGCTGTTAAGTAATAATAACCTTTGTAAAACGCTACATCAGGATCCGAGTAATCAGCATGTAAAACCGGATTCTTGTACTGGCCATTTCCTAAATTCGCTAACCATAATTTATCTTCTTTCATAGCAATCATCTCCTAAACCTCAAGCCTGAAATCCGTTACGCCCTCAAGAAGTACCTCTCTATAAGGACTACCCATATCATAAAGCGCCTGAGCAATGAGCCCAGCAAATACCGTTGCGCCCAGCTGAGTGAGGTGCGTATTGTCTTTCAATCCCTCTGGATAAGCAGGATAGACACTAGGTTCTAAGTGCATAAAATATTTACGACAAGCTCCCACACTTTTTGCTTCAACAAATTTTGTAGAGATCTGCGTCAAATTTAAGAATGCTACGTCCTCTTCCCTAGCTACCTCTGCCATAGCCTGGGGATAATCTTCATGGGAATTAATTAGTTGTCCTTCTTCATCTGTTTCTATACGCAAAATCGGACTAATAAGTACTGGTATAGCACCTTTATTCCGCGCAACATGAATAAATTTCCTGAGGTTCTCTTGATACTCTCCGAAGGCTTCCACGTATCGCTGAGGATCTTCTTTCTTCTTATCGTTATGACCAAATTGAATGAAGAAGAAATCTCCCGTTTGTAATTGGAAGTACGCATCAACCATACGCTGCTCATCGATCCAACTTTTCGTACTCCTGCCATTTACAGCAAGATTTACAATCTCTACATTTTCCCTAAGATATCTATGCATCACCTGCCCTAGACCCGTTTGAGGGAATGTACTGAAATAATTATGGGCCACGGTAGAATCCCCGGCCCATATGATTTTTGTATTCTGTTTTTGTGTCATGTCTCAAACTCTCCTAGCCCTTAACTGCTCCTATATTCAGACCTGTTACGAAGTACTTCTGTAACATAGGATAAATAATCATGAAGGGTAGTATTGCCGTTATAATTGCAGCATTTTGCACAGTATTAGCTGTTGCACCACCCGTCGCAGTTGGTAAGTCACTTCCCAAGATAATACTACGTAATTTCATTTGGAAGTTATAGAGATCCGAGTCAGTAATATAGATTTTGAAGTTTGTATAATCATTCCAATAGGAAACCATATACAGTAATCCAATAGAAGCTAAAGCAGCTTTGGATAATGGAAGCACTATAACCAAGAAAGTTTTAAATGGACTTGCGCCATCCATCTCAGCGGCTTCAAACATTTCTGCTGGAATACCTTCGAAGAAATTTCGCATTAGTACTAAGTTATATACATTCAAAGCACTGATGAGAATAATTCCCCATAGATTATTATTTAAATTGAGGCTTCTCACAACCAAGAAAGTAGGGATCATACCACCATTAAATATCATTGTAAATAAGAGTAATCCAGCGAAGAAATTTCTACCCGGCATATCCCATTGAATAAGTACGTAGGCAGCTAAAGTTGAAATCAACATAGCGACTAGCGTACCGAAAACCGTTACGAATACTGAGTTTTGCAGCGGCTGATACAACGTAGGATTCGTAAACACGGAACGGTAGCCTGCTAATCCGAAACGCTCAGGAAAAAACTTCATACCATAAGCCGTTTGCAAGTCAAATGAGTCTACCAGAACTTTCCAAATAGGTATGAGCACTAGCATTGCGATGATGGCAAGGATGACATAAATAACGACATCATACGCACCGAACTTATCAATCTTATTTTTTCTACTGATTTTTTGATTTGTCTTTGTCATAAATCAACCTCTTAAACGATTCCTCGTCCTCTCACTTTTTTACTTGCATAGTTACACACAAGTACCAATACCATACCCACGAGTGATTTTGTTAATCCAACGGCAGTCGTATAACCATAATTCGGGATCGCACCACTGTTGAAGGTTTGAGTATATATATAGGTTTGGATAACATCGGATTGTCGGATAACAGCATTGTTTTGCATTACAAATACAGATTCGAAGAGGTTCATAACTTTAGCCAGATTCAGAATTAATACGGTAATTATTGTATTATAGAGTGCTGGTAAAGTGATGAATCGCATTTTCTTCCAACGACCCGCTCCATCAATCGATGCGGCTTCGTAGAGCTCAGGAGATACACTAGACAGAGTCGCCATATATAGAATGGTACCCCAACCTGTATCTTTCCAGATATTAATCACGAAGAACGTTGGTGTCCACCATTTTTGACTACCTAGAAAATAAATCTCTTGACCTGGTTGAATAATACCTAGGTTCACAAGTAATGTATTTACTAAACCATAGCTACTAGGAGCAAGAATCATACCAAATACAGAAACAGTAACCACCCATGACATAAAGTGTGGAAGATACACTATAGTCTGTGTTAGTTTCTTATATTTTAAATGCTTAACTTCATGTAGAACTAAGGACAAAATAACGGCCATAAAGGTATTTAACAAAAGTTTCGTAACACTTAAGAAAATCGTATTGCTGAAAGCGTTCCAAAAACCTCGCATAGCAAACATTCTCTTAAAGTTGTCAAAGTTATTCCAAATAGGATCTCTAATACCGTTATAGTCTGTGAACGCTAACAAGATACCAGCCATTGGAGTATAGAAAAAGATTATTGCTAAAATCAATGCAGGTAAGAACATAAAATAGAAAGGCAAATATTTTCTAATTCTAGTAGGAAGTGGTTTCGTCGAAACATAACCTACGGTTCCGTCTGCCCTTGTATAGCTAACTTGTTTTTTCCGAGCCATTTGAACACTCCTTGTGTTTTTAATAAAAAGGGTGGCTATGCCCTAAGGAGAGGGCATAGCCTAGAGAAATAATTGAACTATTGGTTGTTAAGGGATTCGACGATCATTTCTGACCATTCTCTTCCGCCTTCATTTACATAACGTTGCATTTCTGCATCATAATCCGCACCTTGGGTGATGATATTTGCAATAATGCTGTTCTTAAGTGTTGTAAGGTCACCATTATATCTTGCCATTTCTGGTGTGGAAATGAGCATTGGAGCCTGTACAGAGTTTTCATTGAAAACTCCTTGAGAAGCGTGCGCTTCTGGAGCAATGGCATTATAGCCAGGATCTTCACCATTAAACTTTATTACGCTCAATAGTGGGTCAACGTGAGCAGTAGTGTAAACAGTATCAGGATTTTCTAAGTTAGGTAGGAAGTGGAATTCACCTTCTTGGAACTCTCTATCCAATACGGTTTCAGCCTTATCATCCCAGTGTACGCCCTTTACACCATAAGTAAATAGTGTAGAACCTTCACCACCATCAAAAATGGTTTCAAAGAATACATCGAAAACAGCTTGTGGATCTTCTGCATTTTGCGTAATACTCCAAGCTGGAGCTAAACGTTCAATATATTGATAACCTTCAAATGGAGGAAGTGCAACTAATTCACCACTTAAACCATTGGCTTCTAGGTTAACCTTCAAATTTGTATTCCATTTACCAGCCCAGTAAGTAAATACACCGAAACGATCCTCGTAGAATTTATTACGAGCATCAGAAGTACCCTGTGTTAGAGTTTCTCTGTCAATATAACCTGCCTCATAAGCATCTCTAATTCTCTCTAGAGCAGCCTTCATGGACTCTTCTTCGAAACCATCAACCCATGTGCCGTCTTCTTGAGGATAGAAGCTAGGATATGCATCTTGATAGAATTCTGGTAAGTAGTTGATATATGGAGCTTCAGTACCAATTAGTCCCGCATGGGAGATTGCTACGGTATCACCATCAACACCATTACCATCTGGATCCAATGTACTAAAAGCTTCAATCATTTCGAGATATTCTTCATAATTGGTTGGAGCTTCCATATCGAGATTGTCTAACCAAGCTTGTTTAACATACATTACTGAACCATTACCACGGCCTGTTGGTATCCCGTATAGTCTTCCGTTTATTCTTTGACCATCAATAACTGCTTCTGTTTTCACATTACCGTTTGCCTTAAATTTCGAATTTTCATAAGCAGCGGTATGATCCCAAAGCACGCCCTCACCTGCATATCCTGCATAGTAAGTAGAACCTAGAAGCACTGCATCTGGCAACGTGCCACTAGCAACGGTTTGACCCAACACATCATAAAAGGCATCATGATCGGGTTGAGTAATTTCTAACTTAACGCCTGTGATTTCTTCAAATCTTGCAATGAATTCTGCTTGTCCATTTTCCTTCGTTACGAGTGTGCCGTCCACCATGATGGATATACTCTCTGGTTTATTCGTAACTTCCTCTGGAGTTGTGTTCTCTACAGTAGAATCTCCACCCTCTGTAGTTTCTCCACCCTCTGTAGTTTCTCCACC
>CAYMOG010000001.1:0-5168 GCA_964392065.1 uncultured Oscillospiraceae bacterium | reverse complement strand
TCTCCACCCTCTGTAGTTTCTCCACCCTCTGTAGTTTCTCCACCTTCAGTACCAGTATTCGCAGGTGTTGTGCTTGTCGTCGTGGTCTCTGTCGTACAAGCTGCAAGAAGGCCTACAGATAGAACTGCCGCTAAGCTTACGCTTAAAAACTTCTTCATTTTCTTTTCCCTTTCCTCGGTGTTCTAGTTTAGATTAATTCATTTATCATGATCAAAAAATTGATTTTTATGCAAATGTTTTCATTTCTGTACAGATTGCACCTAAGACAAACGTACATTAATAATCTACGAGAAACACCATTTCTTTAAGTATTTAGCACAAGAATAAACTAGTTTGTTTACTTAGTCAACTACTTTGTTATGTTTTTTTAACAACATCATGTATATTCTTGCAAACCTTTTCATATTTTAAATCTCAATTCTTCCCCTTCTATTTTCCTAATAGAATATACTTATGTCATGATAGTAATCCGTGAACCTTTAACAAGCCTTATACCTAAAAGGAGAAACATATGAAAACACTAATCAGATCTGTAGGTCCTAAGCGAGAATTTCAAACCCTTTCATCAGCTCTTGATAATTTACCAGAAACTATTCAAGAAGGTAAGGCAAGCTTACGTATAGAAATCGCTCCTGGTACTTATATGGAGAAAGTAAACATCCGAATTCCTAAAATAGAAATAATAGGGACAGGAGCTTCTCGCCAGGAAACAGTAATCTACTTCTCCGATGCGGCAAAAGATTTAGATCTATTAGGTGAAGCGCTCGGAACCTTTCGCACGCCTAGTGTTTATATCGATGCAGACTATTGCCATATAGAAAATTTAAGCATTGAAAATCGTGCAGGCTTAGGTAAAGACGTAGGGCAGGCGGTGGCTTTGGCCATAAATGTGGCACATGGAACGTTTAAAAACGTACATTTAGCAGGAGATCAAGATACCTTGTTCTTAGCTCCATTGCCGGACTACGCTGTTCAGCCTCGAGGATTCTTAGGTTCTGAACAGTGGACCCAGCGGATAACCACTGCGTGTGTGTTCCAGGATTGCTCTATCTCAGGAGGAGTGGATTTCATCTTCGGAGGGGGCGCTGCATATTTCCAGGATTGTGAACTGATTTCCGATGGCGGCTACATTACGGCTGCTTCTACGGCAGAGAATCAACGCTATGGATTCTTGTTCGATTCTTGCACATTAAGTTCCTCTGACCCTAATCATAAAACCTATTTGGGTAGGCCCTGGCGCTCGCATGCGAAAACCGCATTCTACAAGTGCTATCTAGGAGAACATATCCATCACGATGGTTGGCACGATTGGAACAAGGAAGACGCTAGAGACCTTTCATCCTATGAAGAATATGGAAACTATGGCCCCGGAAGCGCCACAGACAAGAGACCTAGTTGGGTACACATATTAAAAAAGCTTCCCGAGCATTACACTCTAGAAGCTTTCTGTGCTTACTTTAACATTTCATTAGATTAAGTCACGACTATAAGGTTTCTACTGAGCCTCGCTCAATCAGTGGTGCTTCTAGGAATACAGTTTTAGAATGGGCAGGTTCCAGGTCATTTTCTTTGTCCTGAATCTCCTTCAGTAGCAGGCGTGTCGCTTCTTCAGCTAAGTCGTGCATGTTTCGCTCAACGGTAGTGAGATCCATAGAGGTATACATGGTTTTATTCCAGTTGTCGAAACCAATTATGGACAGGTCCTGTGGAACTTGTAGACCTTGTTGAATCATATAGCGCTCAACTCCAAATGCCATTTCATCGTTAAAAGACAACAACGCGGTAGGTTCTAGTGATAGGATTTTCTCAGCTAAATTCAAACCACTTTCGAATCGATAGGTTCCATGGAAAACAGGAATACGTTGAGGATCTATACCATACTCTTCTATAGCATCCATCCATCCTCTATGACGTTGTTTAGATGAATAGAGATCTTCTGGTCCTTCTAGTGCAACAATTCTTCTATGACCATGATCAAGCAAGTATTTCATAGCACGATACATGGCGTCTCTTTCGTCTGTAAGAACAGCATTTAACTGATAGGGAGGTTTACGGTTGACAACGACGAGAGGAATATGTTTATCCATCGCTTCCTTCATGAACACCTTGTCCTCGTCTCTTTGGCAAATGTGAATTATACCGTCATAAAATGCGGGATTGAGGGAACCTGGGATATGCTTATCTATACCTTTTACAACGACATTATAATTTTGATCTATAACTTCATATACAGCCGTTAATATATTATGCAGGACAACAGGGGAGGTCATTTCACTAATGGTAGAGAAATAGACACCAAGCATATTCGTCCGTCTCGTTTTTAAATTCACAGCCGATGGATTGGGCATATAACCCATTTTTTTGGCCGTAGCTAGAACAAGTTTCTTCGTCTCCGGATTAACCAAATCCAAATTATTTAGCGCTCTAGATACGGTAGAATAAGAAACTCCCGCCTCTTTGGCAATATCCTTAATTGTTACAGACATACTTACCCTCAATTCTTAATATCTATATTAAGATATTTTCCACCATAAATCATGTTCACAATGACACCGAAAACAAATTTTGTCAATTTACACCACGGCTTCGTGGCCCCATCGCTGCTAAACTAGGCAAAATAGCATGTGCTTTGGACAAAGCTTCAAAAACTCGTTAAGATATACAAGATTTTTTCGAATGGTGTCAGGAGGTCCTCGCTTGAGTAATGTAATTGGTTTATTAGTTCAAATTTTCTTCTTGGTTTTCTTGGGTATGTTCTTGCGGCGCAAAGGCCTCTTATCCAATGAATTCCAAGCGAACCTCTCTGTTCTTATTACGAATATTATCTTGCCATTCTCTATCCTATCCTCTTCGAATCAAGCATTTGACACCAGCATGCTGAAGACCTTGCTCATTGCTGTGGGTGTTACGGTAGGATACTACCTATTTGCTCTCGGGTTGGGTCTTGGACTGGGGAAGAAAATCTTCCCTAGCAATCGCCAGAAGTCCGGTTTATTTGCTACTTGTACCACCTTTGCGAATGTGGGGTTCTTGGGTTTCCCAGTCATCAACACGATCTTCGGTAGCAGTGGAATGATTTACGCTGTTCTCTACAATATGCTTTATAATGTGTTTTTCTATACAATAGGAACCTCATTAATAAATACTCAGGAAACAGGAGTAAGTATCAAGCCTTCCCGCCTCCTGAGAGACCCCGCCATCCTCAGCTCAATTATCGCTATAACAATTTATGTTTCTCCCTTGCGCTTCCCTGCCCTAGTCTACAATACCTTCCAGATGATAGGGGACATGATCACACCCCTATCTATGTTCCTGATAGGCGCATCCCTCGTTGGTAGCTCCATTAAGTACATTTTCTCGAACAAACCCGCCCTTCTGACCAGCGCGCTTCGACTCGTCGTTCTTCCATTTCTTATTTACTTAGTTTCACTACTCTTCCCCGAACATCAATACGTCTTTTCCGTACTGATTATTCTGACCGCCTTACCCGTCGGTTCTATGAACACGATTTTCGCCAAACTCTTCCATTCTGACGTGGACTTCGCCTCCACCGTCACGATTCAGAGCATGCTCCTCATGATCATCACTTTGCCACTCTGGCTCCTACTCTTATTGTAATCTCTCGAATAAACCTTCCAAATGCTTACCCATGTGCGCTGCCAAGAATTCACTATAGAGATTCTCATGGGCTTCTAAACAAGCGAAAAACGGTGCTCGGAAGAATTCCTCAGCCAAGAGCAAGCCATAGGTAATGTGGAGAGTCTGCCTCGCCGCATCCTCCTCCAGATACATAGGTAGCTCCTCATTCGACCGCTGATCTAGAGGCACAATATCCGAAACCTTGGAACTAATATGATAATACTGCTCCGCTTCTCCTCTATGCTCCATCGCATAGGCCAAAGCCCCACGAAATAGCTCCGGCTCCACTTCTGCCACCACTCTAAGCGCTTCTAGCCAATTCGTACCTGCGACCTTCACATGACTAGCCATTTTTGTAATTTCACCCCAAATTGGGAAAACAGTAAACTTGTCCGATCCTGAATGCAGACTTAAACGATAGCCAAAGTACTCGGCAATCTCCTGATGCACTCGTAACTCCTGGGTGAACTTCTCCACATCCCCTTGATAATCCACGCCCTTCTCAAATGCTCCGCTGAAGTGCGGTGCCATCGATGAGACTTCAACTTCTGCATCAATCAATTCTTGAGCAATAATATAATGCTGTAGAGGGCTTGTTTCTCCTGGAGTTTCATCAATAGAAACTTCGAGATTCACAGGCTTATCTTGAGATTTCAAGAATTTACTAATAGAAATCGCATGCTCCACTGCCTTATGGAAAACTAAGACGAAAAGTTGCAGTTCTTCTTCCGTTACTTCTCCGATAATAGGTAGAGCTTTGGCCAAATATCGCTCTTCATAATGTCTCTTGATGTCTGCATCTAAATTTTGATAATCGGCGATGTCTACTTCGTTTTGAATGTGTTCAGAGCAATCAAGTGTAATCATGGTCATGCCACAATCAAGTGCATATTGAATTTCTTCTTCGGTTTTCAGGTGATCACCATCACCACCGAAACCTTCCTTATATTGTGTTTGGAAAACAGCGAAACTCGCTGCCGCAATGACTTCTTCATAATTTCTCTTACTTAAGCTGAGTTCTCGGATGGACTGCTGGGCAAAAACCGGGAAAACGTCATAGTTTCTGATTGCTTGGATGTGTCCGGGAGTGGCTAGGCCTAGACGATCACCGAACCCCATAGAGAATTTCTTGTGCTCAGGGCGAGCGATTGGAATAATATAGTCGAAATATTGTCCTAGAATCTTTGCGTTTTCTACACTAAGAGGGCATATAATTAGGTCGTCTTTCGCCTCCCCTTGAAACGCACTTGCGGCTTGACCTTGAACAATTAAGTGCCTCGTTCCTTCACCTCTTGCAATGGCAAATTGACTGCCATTGGCTTCTTGTAAGGATTCTTCATAAAGTGAATAGCCTAGAGATTGTAATGTGTCTTTCATATTCATGTGTCCTTTCCGTTATGGTCTGCAAACGTTTGATTTTTTCAAGTCTAGCATATATTTTAGAAAATTGTAGGAATTTATAGGACTTGTAACAAGCGGTTTCCCCTTATGCTTCTTAGTATGAAGAAGCGTAAGATTATTTACAGCCA